>JAYTTZ010000030.1:0-38415 GCA_043744805.1 Gammaproteobacteria bacterium | reverse complement strand
CGATGCGCTGGATCGCCACGCGGCAGGCGTCCGCCGAACTCGCGAATTGATAAGGCGAGGTGGGCAGTCCCAGGGTTTCAGCCGCAAGGCGACGGATGCCTTCGCGGTCCATCGTCAGCCGCACCGCGCGCGCGGTGGGTGCGACCGGCCATCCGTCGGCCTCCAGCGCCAGGAGTCGATCGGTGGCGATGGCTTCCACTTCGGGCAGGATGTAGTGCGGCTTTTCCGTGCGGACGAGTGCTTCAAGGGCGTCCCCGTCCAGCATGTCGATGACATGCGCGCGATGCGCCACCTGCATCGCCGGTGCGTTGGCATAGCGATCGACGGCAATCACTTCCAGCCCAAGCCGCTGTGCCTCGATGGCCACTTCCTTGCCGAGTTCTCCCGAGCCCAGCAGCATGATGCGGATGGCGTTCGCGGTCAGTGGTGTGCCCAGGACCGTCGTCACTGGCAGGGTGTGCGCCGTCATGAAGCCCTCGCCGGGAAACCGAAACGTTGCAGGAGAGCGGGAGTATCCGGATCACTATCTTGCAGCGCAACCGGCTGCGCGGTGAACTCGCGCCGAACCCCGAAACGCACCCGTAGCTGGTCGAAACGCGCGGCGGCGGCCATTGGATCGGCGGCCAGCAGCGCCTTGAAAACGGTGGTTTGCGCCTGGAGAGCAACGCAGTGGGTGACTGCGGCGCGCAGGGCGTCGAGCCCGCGCAGGCTTTTCAGCCATAGGGTAGGCGCCGCCGCCGAAGGCAGTGGCACCATCTCGGCCGCAGCCCCGCCCCGCCAGGCCAGCAAGGCAGCGCGCAATTGCGTCGTAGCGCGGCGGCGGGCGTCGACTGAATGCCCCGCGACGTGCGGAGACGCCAACCAGGCCCCCTGCAGCAGCGACGGTGAGATCGCCGGTTCACCTTCCCAGCAGTCGATGGCGCCAAGCACCCGCTCTTCCACCATGGCGTCCAGCCACGCGGATTCGTCCACCACGCCCCCCCGGGCGGCGTTGATGAGGAGCGCGCCGCGGCGCAGGACGGAGATCTCTTCTGCACCGAGCAAGCGATGGGTCGGGTGCGAGCCACCGGCGGTCAACGGCACATGCAGGCTCACGATGTCCGAGGAAAGGACTTCCCTGAGGCTTGCGAAGCCGCCGCCACCCTCTGCCTCGGCCCTCGGTGGATCGTTGCGCAGGCAGCGGAAGCCGGCCGATTGCAGCAGCGCTTTCGCAGCGCCGCCCGCATGGCCGCATCCGATGAGGCCGACCGCGAGGTCCGCCGGGCGCCGCCCGAACCGCGCCGCATACGACAGCGCACAGGCCAGGACAAATTCACCCACGGGACGTGCGTTGCAGCCAGGGGCCGCACTGAAGGCGATGTCCCGGGCAGCGAGGTAGTCGAGATCGATGTGGTCGGTACCCGCGGTGGCCGTCCCCACGAACCGGACGGAGCTCTTGGCGAGGAGCGTCGCGTCGACGCGGGTCACCGAACGGACGAGCAGGATGTCTGCGTCGACGAGGTCACTGGCGGCGAGGCTACGACCCTCCACGAGTCGCAGCGTGCCGAGCGGTGCGAAGGTGAGTTCGGCGTCCGCCATAACCCGATCGACCACGAGGTTCATGCGCGCGCGACGCCGGCACCAGGGCGCCGCATCTCAGGGGCGCGATTCGGCGTCCGCGCCTTCCTTGCTGATCGGCAGGAGGTCCTGGCGCGTGGCGCCAAGCGCCAGCACCGAAGCGCTCGCAACGTAAATCGACGAATAGGCGCCCACGATAATGCCGAGGATGAGGGCGGTGGAGAAACTGTGGATCAGCGCGCCGCCAAGGAAGAACAGCGACAGCACCGTGAGCATCGTCACCACATGGGTGTTGATCGTGCGCGAAAGCGTCTGGTTCAGGGACAGGTTCATGATCCGGATGGGATCGGCGGTGCGCAGGCTCCGGAAGTTCTCGCGGATGCGATCGAAGATGACGATGGTGTCGTTCAGCGAATAGCCCATGATCGCCAGCAGCGCGGCCAGCGCGGTCAGGTCGAATTCAAGCTGGGTAATCGAGAAGAACCCGACGATTACCAGTACGTCGTGGACGGTTGCCACGATGGCACCGACCGCAAACTTGAAGGTGAATCGCATCATCACGTAGAGCAGGATGCCGCCCAGAGCGATCAGCGTGGCGATGACTCCGTCGGTCGCCAGTTCCTCACCCACCTGCGGCCCCACGAACTCCACGCGCCGCACTTCCGCTTCCGGCAGGAGCTTGCCAATGCGCATGCCGATGTCCTTGCTGGCAGCCTCCGAGCTTTTTTCGGCTTTGGTGGGATGCAGGCGCAACAGCACGTTCTGGGGTGAACCGAAGCTCTGCACCACGCCGCCGCCGAAGTCGGAATCCTTGAGCTTGGCGCGGATGTCTTCGAGGTTCGCGGTGTCCTTGTAGGCCAACTCCACCACCGTGCCGCCGGTGAACTCGATGCTGAAGTTCAGCCCGACCACGAACAACGAAACAATGGCGGCGAGGTTGACGGCGGAGGAGAGCCACAAGCCAACGTGGCGCCACTGCATGAAATCGTAATCGGGGGTTTTCCAGCCGGCCATGACGAATCCTCCGTTGCTCAGACTGACAGGCTTTTGAGCCGGCGGCGGCCAAAAGTGAGGTTGACCATGGCCCGCGTGCAGGTCACGGCGGTGAACATGGAAGTGAAGATGCCAAGGGTCAGCGCGACCGCGAATCCCTTCACCGGGCCCGAGCCAAAGCTGAACAGCACGACGGACGCGATGAGCGTCGTGATGTTGGAGTCGAGGATCGTGGCGAAGGCGCGTTCGTAGCCGGCGTGGATGCTCGCGTGGGGCGACATGCCCCTGCGGACTTCTTCCCGGATGCGCTCGTTGATGAGCACGTTGGCGTCCACCGCCATGCCCACGGTGAGCAGGATGCCGGCGATGCCGGGCAGCGACAGCGTGGCCTGCAGCAGGGACAGCAGGGCCACCAGCAAGACCACGTTGAGGGCGAGGCCGATGTTGGCAATCACGCCGAACAGCCGGTAGTACGCCAGCATGTAAAGGCAGACCGCGACGAAGCCGTAAATGCAGGACTTGAGGCCGCTGTCGATGTTGGCCTGGCCAAGGCTCGGACCGACGGTGCGCTCTTCGATGATTTCCATGGGCGCGGCCAGGGCGCCGGCACGCAGGAGGAGGGAAAGCTCGCGCGCTTCGTCGGAGCTGTCGAGCCCGGTGATCTGGAAGCGCTTGCCGAGTTCGTCGCGAATGGTGGCCACGTTGATGACTTCTTCCACGCGCCGTCCTTCAACCTGCTCGATGAAGACCACCGCCATCGGCTTGCCGATTTCCTCGCGGGTGGACTTGGCGAAACTGCGCGACCCCTTGCCGTCAAGCGTGATGAACACCGCGGGCTCGCCATTCTGCTGCTCTACGCCGGAACTGGCGTCGACGATGGAGTCACCGGTCAGCAGCACGCGGCGGCTGAGCAGCAGGGGCTCGCCCTTGCGGCGTTGGAAGAGCTTGGACCCGGCAGGCACCTTGCCTTCCTGGGCCGACTTCACGTCGCCGGACTGGTCGACCATGCGGAACTCAAGGGTGGCCGTGGCGCCAATCAGCTTCTTGGCCTCGGCGGTGTCTTCCACGCCGGGCAATTGCACGACGATCCGGCTGTCGCCCTGCTGCTGGATTACGGGCTCGGCCACGCCGAACTCGTTGATTCGATTGCGGAGCGTGGTCAGGTTCTGGGTAATCGCGGTCTTGCGCGCTGCGATGACGTAGCTGGGACTCGGCTTGAGGGTAATGGGGAAATCGGCGGCGGCGCCGCCATCGGTCACTTCGAGATCGCGGAAGTCCTTGGCGATCACCTCGAGTGCGGCGGTCTTTGCAGCGACGTTGAGGAAGGTGACTTCGATCCCCCCGGTGCTGGCATGCGCCACCGAGCGGAATCGGACCTTCTTGTCGCGCAGCGCGCCGCGCAGCTCGGTGATGAATCGCTCTTCGGTCTGCTTGCGGACTTCATCGACGTCGACCTGCATGAGGAAATGCACGCCGCCGCGGAGGTCGAGGCCCATGTACATGGGCTTGCCGCCCAGGGCGCGCAGCCAATTGGGCGTCGCCGAAGCCAGGTTGAGCGCGACGAGGTATTGCCTGCTGTCGACTTCGCCCTGCACGACGGGCATTGCCTTGCCGCGCGAGGCGTCATCGGGGAAACGGATGAGGAGGCGGCCGGTGGTGAGTTCGGTGGATTTGACCCCGATCCCGGCCTTGGCGAGGGCCCCGTTGACCCTGCTTTCGAGCGACTGGTCCACCACCGCGGAGCGGCGGGCGCTGATTTGCAGCGCGGCGTCGAAACCGTAGAAGTTCGGCAGGGCGTACAGGACGCCAAGCATCGAAATCACGAGGATCAGCGCATAGCGCCATAGGGGGTAGTGGTTCTGGGGGGTCATCGCTGCTTTGATCGGTTGGCCCGGCGCAGGCACTGCGCCAGGATCAGATTTCCTTGAGGGTCCCTTTGGGCAGGACGCTGGTGACCGCCTGGCGCTGGATGCGAACTTCCACGCTCTTGGCTATTTCAAGCTTGATGAAGACGTCTCCCGCCTCGATCACGCGCCCGAGCAGGCCACCGTTGGTGACCACTTCATCGCCCTTGCCGATGCTCCTGACGATCTCCGCGTGCTCCTTCTGCCGCCGCATCTGCGGCCGGATCAGGAAGAAGTAAAACACCACGAAGAGCGCTACCAGAGGCAGGAAGCTCATCAGGCTTTGTTGCGGGCCGGCGGGCGCGGCCTGCGCCCAGGCTTCATTGATGAAAAACGACATGCAAACCCCCTGCGCTAAAAGCGGACGGCATTATGACACAGGCCTTCGACGCTCAGTCATCCGTCCCCGGAATCCGTGTCCGTGGTCCTGGCCCGCAGGAAATCCGCCACGAAAGCGCCATAACGACCGGCCTGGATCGCCTTGCGGGCAGCGCGCATCAGGCCCAGGTAGAACGCCAGGTTATGGATCGTATTGAGTCGCGCCCCGAGGATCTCGTTCTGCCGGTCGAGGTGGTGCAAGTAGGCGCGGGTGTAATGGCGGCAGGTATAGCAGCCACAGGCCGGGTCGAGCGGGGCCAGGGAGTCCCGGTGCATCGCGTTCCGGAGACGAATGGTGCCGGTGGAGGTAAAGAGGTGCCCGTTGCGTGCATTCCGGGTGGGCATGACGCAGTCGAACATGTCGATGCCGTTGCGGATGCCTTCCAGAAGATCTTCCGGGGTGCCGACGCCCATCAGGTAGCGCGGCTGCCCCGGCGGGAGCAGCGCTGCCGTATGGGCGGTCATCTCGTACATCTCGGGCTTTGGCTCGCCGACCGACAGTCCGCCGATGGCATAGCCGTCGAAACCGATTTCCAGCAAGCGTTCAGCGGATTCGGTCCGCAGCGCGGGGTAGACCCCACCCTGCACGATGCCGAACAGCGCCCCGCCCTTGCCGCCGTGGGCTGCCTTGCTCCGGGCCGCCCAGCGCATGGACAACGCCATCGACGACTGGGCCTCGTCCAGGGTCGCCGGATAAGGCGTGCATTCGTCGAACGCCATGACGATGTCGCTGCCCAACGTCTGCTGGACGGCCATCGAGCGTTCGGGCGAGAGGAAGATCCGATCGCCGTTGACCGGCGAGCGAAAGGTCACGCCCTCCTCCGCGATCGAGCGCAGGTCACCCAGGCTGAAGACCTGGAAGCCGCCGGAATCGGTGAGGATGGGACCTTCCCAGTGCATGAAACGGTGCAGGTCGCCGTGGGCGGCAATGATGGCCTCACCGGGGCGCAGCATCAGGTGGTAGGTGTTGCCCAGTACAATCTGGGCGCCCAGTTCGCGCAGTTCTTCCGGGGTCATGGCCTTGACCGTACCGTAGGTCCCGACCGGCATGAAGGCCGGCGTGTCGACCGCACCGCGGGCGAACTGGAGCTGGCCGGCGCGGGCACGGCCGTCGATCTTTTCTAAGGTGAACTGCATGGTCGAACGTCTGTAGGCAAGGCGCGGGGAGTGTAGCAGCGCAGGGCTTCAGCCACCGCGCGCCGAAGACGTGGGCGTGAGCCACATCGCATCCCCATAGCTGAAGAAGCGATAGCCTGCCGCCACCGCATGGCGGTAGGCGTCCATCACGTTGGCGTGCCCGGCAAAGGCCGAAACCAGCATCAACAGGGTGGAACTTGGCATGTGGAAGTTGGTGAGCAGTGCGTCGACCACCCGGAACCGGTAGCCCGGGGTGATAAACATCTGCGTGTCGCCCCGATAGGGCCCGAGCGCCCCGCCAGCGGCGGCTGATTCCATGGCGCGCACGCTGGTCGTGCCCACCGCGACGACCCTCCCGCCGGAAGCGCGTGTCTCCTGGATGAGTTCGCAGGTGGCGGGGGAAACTTCCAGGTACTCGGCGTGCATCCGGTGGTCCTGGATGTGCTCGACCCGCACCGGCTGGAAAGTTCCTGCACCCACGTGCAGGGTCACGAAGGCCTGCTTGATCCCCTGTGCCGCCAGTTCAGCGAGCATCGCCTCATCGAAATGGAGGCCGGCGGTCGGCGCGGCAACCGCGCCCGGCACCCGCGCATAAACCGTCTGGTAGCGCTCGAGATCCTGCGGCTGGTCGCCCCGTTCGATGTACGGCGGCAGCGGCACGTGCCCGGCCCGCTGGAGAATGTCGGCCAGCGGGACATCGGCGTCCGCCACCACCTCGTAGAAACCCTGCGGGTCGCGTCCAAGCACGCGTAGCCCAAGGCCCGGGCCAAAACTGATCCGGCTGCCCGCTTTGGGCGCTTTGCTGGCGCGGATCTGCGCCATCGCGCGCCACGCATCGAGCAAGCGCTCGACCATCACTTCCACCTGGCCGCCGGTTTCCTTCACGCCGAGAAGTCGCGCCGGAATCACCCGCGTGTCATTGAAGACGAGGCAGTCGCCCTCGCGCAGTTGGGTCGGAAAATCCGTGAAGAGGAGGTCGGCGTGCGCGCCACTCTCGCCATCAAGGGCCAGGAGGCGTGAAGCGCGACGTTCAGCAGGTGGGTGCTGGGCAATTTGCGCAGCAGGTAGTTCGTAGAAAAATTCGTCGAGTTTCATGCAGGAAATCGTTTTTGGATGCCCGTGCCACGCTGCGGGAGACAGTCCCCGCAGCCGGTGTTAGCATCCTGCCCCCTGGCGGGATGGCGGAATTGGTAGACGCAGCGGACTCAAAATCCGCCGCTGGTGACAGTGTGCGGGTTCGAGTCCCGCTCCCGCTACCACGAGGGCTAAGGGTCTCCATAAAACTTCGGCAATTCAACCGATAATCGTCTAACCGCATCCAGCGGGATCCTTTGATACCCAGCGGACCCCGACGATAGTTTTGACGGTAACATCCCAGTCGGCTGGCAGCATCGCACCGAACGCAAGGATGAGCGCCGCGGAGACGGTCGCGGGTCCTGCCGGTCAGATACCGCCGTAGGAAAGCTTGCTTGAAATAAGCCGGTTCAGGCTCACACCTGATTCTGCCGCCTGCAGGGCGAGCTGCCGGTGCGTTTCAGGTGGCACTCGAACCATGAACTTCCCGCTATACGACTTCATGGCAAATGCGTCGGGGACTTCTTCACCATTTTTTCGCAGGTCCCCGACAGTCTGCTGCACAAGACGACGGATCCCGACCAGCGCCTTTTCCGGAGTCTTCTCCAGCCAGCTCAAGCTTGGAAATTCCGCACACAGGCCAACGTGTTCCTGGTCTTCTTCCGACCAGGTGACTCTGTAGGTGTATCGGTCAATTTCCTTAGCCATCTTTCCTCTCCAGACGTTCGATTGCCGCCAGGACCTGTCGTACCTGGTAGGGCTTGGCCTTACCGCTGTCGTTCTGAATGTTTACCCGAGGGTCTCCTTGCCATGGCGTCTTGTAGACCCGATGGCTGGACCCGGACTGTCTTGGCCTTCCGAAATAGGTGTCACAGACCTTGCACAGATCGCTGAACGAAACCCCTTTCGGGTTCTGGCGCATTTTGACTACGAGGTCAGAGACCGATGTCATTCTGGAATGGTATCAGTATAGGTACTAGGGGAAAACCCAAATTCACCGCACTGGTGAGAGGCCTGCCTGCTCCATCCGGATTACCGCTGGCTGTGTCAGCCCGCCTGATGCCCGTCAAAGCATCAACCAAACCAGCACCATCTCCTGCAAGCCGGTGATCGCAAGGTCTGGAGGTCTTCGCGCCCCTTCGCCCGCTCGGGCATTTGGACCTTTTTGCGCCTGCGCCAGTCATCGATCCGTCGGCCCCTGCGCCATTCGTCTATCCAAGGAACGTAGCGGAGGTGATGAATTCACCCCTGCACCCAAGGTGCTCCGGGGTCATCGTTTCGAACGTCGCCCCCCCGCTTCAATGTGGGAAACGCGATGCATTGCCGCGATGAGCATCCTATTGACGCATCGCTGACTTTCGCTTGCGGTTGACTCGACGCCGCCCATGGCCCGACCCTTGACAGCAAGGCAAGCGGCGCTGTTACCGGGATTCTCCGAGGCCGCCTTCGCCCCCCAGGAACGTCCCGGCGCAGTGGCCGGACACCCGGCCTGTAACAACTGGAAATTCGGGGAGTCTTGCGGTGTCGGATCCGTTGTTCGGGCAAGCGCTCGTTGGCAAATTTGGCTTCACCGACGTGGGCAGCAACGCAATGCCCACTTTCGTCGACATCGACGGCGATGGCGACCAGGACGCCTTCGTCGGCAAGAGTGACGGCATCACCCGCTACTTCCGCAATGGCGGGACCGCCAGCGCGCCGGCGTTCGCCATCACGAGCAGCAACAATTTTGGCCTCAACAACCTGGGTACATTCGGCGCGCCGGCTTTCGTCGACATCGACGCCGATGGGGACTTCGATGCACTGGTAGGCAACGGTGCAGGGGCTACCGTCTTCTACCGCAACACGGGTACGGCCAGCACACCAGCCTTCGCGAAGCAGAACACTTCCCTGGGACTCGGCAATGTCGGCAGCTACGCCGCCCCCGCATTCGCCGATGTCGACGCCGACGGTGATTTCGATGCCTTCATCGGTGGCGCAGATGGCGTCACGCGATTTTTTCGTAACTCGGGCAGTGCGTCGGCGGCGGCCTTCACCGCCGAAATGGACAACTTCGGGGCGGGCGACGTCGGCGAGCACGCCACCCCGGCGATGGTCGATTTCGACCGCGACGGCCGGTTTGATCTGGTGATCGGCAATGCCGCGGGACACCTGACGTTCTTCCACAATGACGGCTCCGCGACCCTTCCTGCATTCAATGCGAGCCCGGGAGGTTTCGGGGCAGCGGACGTCGCTGCACTGGCGGCCCCGGCCTTCGCGGACCTCGATCACGACGGCGATGTCGATCTCTTCGTCGGCAGCCAGGACGGCAAATCCGCTTTCCAGTTGAACGGTGGCCCCGCGCCCCTCACCTTCACGCCCAATCGGGGCACCCTCGCAGTCACCGAAGGCGGCGCCACGGATGCCTACACCGTCGTGCTGGACGTCCAGCCGACGAGCAACGTGGTCATCAGGCTCGTCCTGGACGGCCAGACCACCAGCCCCGACAGCACGCTGGTTTTCACGCCGGTCAATTGGAATATCGCCCAGCAGGTCGCCGTCGTGGCGGTGAACGACAAGGTCTTCGAAGGCCAACACACCAGCCACATCCAGCACACGATCAACAGCGATGACCCCATCTTCGGCGGCGCGGCCCCCGGCCCGCTGGCCGTCACCATTACCGACAACGACCTGCTCCGCGGCGAGCCTGGCTTCGGTGCGGCAACGAGTAACCCTTTCGGGCTCGCCAACGTCGGCTACCTCGCCCATCCAACCTTCGTGGACATCGATGGCGACGGCGATCTCGACGCGTTCATCGGGCACTACGGGGGCACTACGACCTACTTCGAGAACTCCGGTTCCTTCAGCACGCCAGCATTCTCCCCCCATATCGATAACTTCGGCCTGGCGGCGGTCGCCGGCTTCGCGGCACCAAGCTTCGTCGACATCGACGGCGACGGAGATCTGGATGCCTGGATCGGCAGCGGTGACGGGCACCTTTCGTTCTTACGCAACACGGGCACGGTGAGCGCGCCGGCTTTCATCGGGGATTCCCACGCCTTTGGGCTGACGGCGGTGGATGGATACGCCACGCCAGCCTTCGCGGATATCGACGCGGACGGCGATCCCGATGCCTTCGTGGGCGCGAAGTCCGGCGACACCCGATTTTTCCGGAACACGGGGACGGCCTCCGCGCCTGCCTTCGCCGCGGCGATTTTGAATAATTTCGGCACCGTGCGCGTAAGCAACGACGGGACGCCGGCCCTCGCCGATATCGACGGGGATGGTGATCTTGATTTCCTGATCAGCAACTTCTTTGGCGACGTGCAGTTCTTCCGCAATACGGGACGCGTCGACCTCCCGGGCTTCGTCGCGGAGGACGTCGACCTTGGCCTGTCAGTGCCGGGTGATCGCCCCGCGTCGACCTTCGTCGACATCGACGGCGACGGCGACCTCGACGCTTTCCTCGGCAACAACTACGGCGACACCTGGTTTTTCCTCAACACGCGCAGCGCGAATTCAACGCCGGAACTGGGCTTCCTCGCGCCCATCAACTATGCCGATACGGCGTCCCTGGACAACTTCGCGCCCATCTCGCGAACACTCGCGGCCATTGATGTCGACGGCGACACGCTGGTGTTCGGCCTCCAGGGGGGCACAGACAACCTCGATACCGTGAGCGTCGCTGGCGACTTCGGCACGTTGACGGTCACCAAGGCGACCGGCGCCTATACCTTCGTGCCGGACCATTACGCGATCGAAGCGCTGGGCATCGCCGCACTCGATGAATTCCTCGTCACCGCCAGCGACGGCACGCGCACTACCAGCCGCGCGCTGACGCTCAACATCACCCAGGTCGGGAAGACCGAAACGGTCGGCAACGACAAGCTCGTCGGCACGGCAGGCAACAACACCTTCATTCCGCTTGGCGGAACGGACACCATTGATGGCGGCGCCGGTACCGATACGGTTTCGTTTGCATGGGCTGCCAGCGCGGTCACCTTGAACCTGGCCCTCACGACCGCGCAGAAGACCGGCGGCGGCACCGTCAGCGTCAAGAACGTGGAAAATCTCATCGGCACGGCCTTCAACGATCGACTCACCGGGAATGCAGGCGCGAACAAGCTCGACGGCGGCGCGGGCAAGGACACGATGGTCGGGGCGGCCGGCTCCGATAGTTACGTGGTGGACAATCCAGGAGACGTGGTAACCGAAGTCACCTCCGGCGGTACCGACACCGTCAAGAGCCTGCTTGCCAGTTACACCTTGCCGGCCAACGTCGAGAACGGCGCGATTGGCGTCGCGACCACTGCAAACCTCACGGGCAACGCACTGGCCAACCTGCTGAATGGCGGTCTCGGCGTGAACAAGCTCACGGGCGGCGGCGGCGCGGACCGGTTTGATTTCAACGTCCTCGCCGAATCCGGCAGCGACGCCCTTACGCGGGACACCGTGGCCGATTTTTCCCACCTCCAGGGGGATCTCATCGACCTCTCGGGCTTTGACGCCAACGCAGGCGCCAGCGGCAACCAGGCGTTCACCAAGCTCACCAGCAGTGCCGCGGCGTTCAATCCCGCCAAGACCTTTACGGCCGTCGGCCAACTCTACTTCGACCAGACCGCCCACGTGCTCTACGCCAACACCGTGGCGGGCCCCGCGCCGGAGTTCTCGTTGAAGGTCCTTGGTGCTGCGTCCTTGGTGCCGGGTGATTTCATTCTCTAGCAGGCGGGCCCCGAAAGCCGTGACCGGACCTGAGCCGGGCACGGAGGCATCGTGGTCGCAGCCGATCCCTGGCTGCAGTCCGGCCTCGAGCGCGTCAGGGAGTTTCCTGGCGCTGACTCGGTCAGGGCCGGGCGAGGTTCATGGCCCGAACAAGGCGGGGCCACCCCAGGATTTCGCGAGACGCAGCCGGGGGACTATTATCGACAGGATGCCGCATGGCGCCCACCCGCGAGATGCCTTGTGGTGCACCTTCGCAGTAATGCGAGCCCATGGCTGGATTCACGCGATGAATCGGCGGCTACAGGCGAACCTCTCGCGAATGACGTGAACGAGTCCACAAAAAAAAGGCCTCGAACGTACAACTGACTTGTGTCCGGTGTACATGTCCGGAACGTCCCGGAAAACCAGCACGCCTCGAGGCGACCGCCTGTAGCGAAACATAGGCCTGCCTTCGCCCTTCAAGCGGCTGTCCGCTGGCTGGTGCGGGGACGTCACGGCGCAAGATCAGGAGCAGTACTGTTTCAAATCCTCTGTTCGGTCCAGTCCTGGTCAATAACTTCGGTATCGCCACCGTAGGTGCTAGCGCAAAGCCGGTGTTCGTCGATATCGACGGCGATGGCGACCTTGACCTGTTCGTCGGCAAGAGCGACGGCATCCCCAGGTTTTTCGCCAACACCGGGACCAACTCCTCCCCCGCGTGGGCCAGCACTGCCACCAAGACCTACGGGCTGGACAACATCGGGACCTTCGCCGCGCCGACCTTCGTCGACATCGATCGCGATGGTGACCTCGACGCCATGATCGGCAACGCGGCCGGCAGCACCATTTACTACCGCAATACCGGAACGGCCAGCGCGCCCGCGTTCCTCAAGCAGATCGGTGCGTTTGGACTCGGTAGTGTCGGCAGTTTCGCCGCGCCCGCACTTGCTGACATCGACGGTGATGGCGATCTCGATGCCTTGATCGGGGGTGGCGACGGCTCCCTCAGGTTCTTCCGGAACGTCGCCACAGCCGGCGCCAGCGTGCCGGTCTATGTCAGCGAGGCAGGTACCTTTGGACTGTCCAACGTTGGCTTACGCGCCGATCCGACCTTCGTCGATTACGATCACGACGGGTTGGTCGACGTCGTCACAGGCAATGCCGCCGGTCGCCTTGCCTTCTTCCGCAACAATGGCACCGCGAGCCTTCCCACCTACAGCCTCGCGACCACGGTTTTCGGGGCTACCAATGTCGCCGCACAGGCGGCGCCCGCCTTCGCCGACATCGATCTCGACGGCGATCCCGACCTCTTCATCGGCAGCCAGGACGGCAGCATTGCCTTCCAGCTGAATGGCCAGCCGACGCCTGTCACCGTCACTCCCAACCGTGGCCGCCTCATGGTCACGGAAGGCGGCGCGAGTGATGCCTTCACCATTGTCCTGCAGGTCAAGCCGACGAGCGCCGTGACCTTCAGCCTCATTTCCGACCATCTGGTCACGAGTCCCAACCCCACGCTGGTGTTCACGTCCACCAACTGGAACATCCCCCAGACCGTCCTGGTCTCCGCAGTAGACGACAGCATCTTCCAGGGCACCCACCCTGGACGGCTGCAGTACACGGTTACCAGCCTCGATCCGATCTACGGCGGCACGGCGCCCACGCCGATCCTCGCCACGATCACCGACAACGACCTGCTCCGCGGGGAACCGGCGTTCCAGGCTGGCATCGGCAATCGTTTTGGAATTGGCAACGTCGGCTATCTTGCACATCCGACTTTCGTCGACATCGACGGTGATGGCGACATGGATCTGTTCGTCGGGAACTACGCAGGCAACACCGTATTCCTCGCGAACACCGGCAGCGTCAGTGTCCCGGCTTTTACCCAGCGCACGGGCAACTTCGGCCTGCCGAACGTTGGCAATGGCGCAGCGCCTGCTTTCGTCGATATCGACGGTGACGGCGACATGGATGCGTTCATCGGCAACCGTGACGGGCAGGTTTCATTCTTCCGCAACGTCGGCAGCGGGAGCATGCCCACGTTCGCCAGTGCGTCAGGCAATTTTGGCCTTACCCTGCCCCAGGGTTACGGATCCGCCACGCCGACCTTTGCTGATATCGACGCCGATGGCCGGCCCGACGCCTTCGTCGGCTCCAGCAAAGGTGACATCTTCTACTTCCGCAACGTCGGTACGGCCACGGCACCCGTCTTCGCATCGCCAGTCGCCAATCCCTCCGGCCTGACGCGCGCCAGCGGCACTTCCAGTGTGGCGCTCGGAGACCTCGACGGTGATGGTGATTTCGATCTGGTGGTCTCCGACCTTTTCGGCGGCGTCGACGTCTTCCGTAACATGGGGTCGGCCAGTGCCCCCAGTTTCGTGGCCGAGACGGGCAACTTCGGCCTGGCGACGGTGGGAGCCCATACCGCGCCGACCCTGGTTGATATCAATGGCGACGGCGATCTCGACGCCTTCATCGGCAACAACTACGGCGACACCTTTTCCTTCGAGAATATCCGCAGCACTAATTCCAAGCCGGTCATCCGATTCCTGCAGCCCATCAACTATACGGACACCCCGGTGCTGGACAATTTCCAGCCCGTTCTGGGCACCGTGAAAGCCGACGACGCGAACCTCGACACGGTGACCTACGGCATCCTGGGGGGCACCGACAACGGCACCACGGTAAGCTTCGCCAGCGACTTCGGTGTGCTGACCGTGAACAAGACCAGCGGCAGCTACACGTTCGTCCCGGACAACTTAGCCATGGAGTCCCTCGGCAGCACTGCGGTGGATGACTTCGTCATCACGGCCAGTGATGGAAAAAGCATCGGCAGCCGTCTCATTACTCTCAACATCGTTCAGAGTGGCAACACCGAAACCCCAGGTAACGATGTGCTCGTGGCTACCGCGGGCAATGAGACCTTGATACCGCTTGGAGGCGTCGACACCATCGACGGGGCCGTCGGGATTGACACCGTGTCATTCGTCTATGCACCCGGGCCGGTAAAGGCCAGCCTGGCGATCACTGCCGCGCAGAATACCGGGAACGGCGACACCCTCAGCCTCAGCAATGTGGAAAACCTGACCGGCTCGCCGTTCAACGACGTGCTGACCGGGGACGCCGGTAACAACGTCCTGAATGGCGGCACCGGCCAGGACACCCTGGCAGGCGGCGCCGGCTCCGATACCTACTACGTCGACAGTTCCGTGGATCTCGTGCAGGAAGCCCTGAACGGCGGCACCGCAGACCGGGTGATCAGCATGCTCACCGCCTACACCCTGCCCGCGAACGTCGAATACGGCGTGATCGGTAACCAGCTTGGTGCCAGCCTGACGGGCAACTCGCTAAGCAACCTGCTCATCAGCGGACCGGGTGCCGACCAGCTGACCGGCGGGGCGAGTTCCGATCGTTTCGTTTTCAACAACCTGTCGGACTCCGGCATCACCGCCGGCACGGCCGACACCCTCCTCGATTTCTCGCAATCGGGGAGCGGTTTCTTTGGCCTCACCCTCGGCGACTTCATCGATCTGTCCAGCCTCGATGCCAATGAGCTCCTGGGTGGCGACCAGGCCTTCACCAACGTCACCAGCAGCGCGACTGCCTTCTCGCCGACGAGCACCTTTGTCACTGGGCCCGGCGCGCTCTACTTCGACCAGACCGCGCGCGTGCTCTATGGGAACACTGATAGCGATGCCGCTCCGGAATTTTCGATCAAGGTATTAGGTACCGTGTCCCTGGGGCTGGGCGATTTCATCGCCTGAGCCCCGGCTGTCCGTGCTCCGGCCCGGCACTCCTCTCGGGGCTGCCTCGCGAGGACTTGATAAAAGACGGATAGGGCCATGTCCGGTGCACAGGCCACCAGGCGTCACGCCAGGCATTGCGCTTCCAGGAGCGCGCTGCGGAGGGTTGCGAGCGTGGCGGCGTCCCGCGTCGCGCCGCCAGCCTGGAGATGGCCCCACACCGGCTTCGGCCACAGTGCGTCGTCACGCCGACGCCCGATCACATGCCAGTGTAGTTGCGGAACGACGATGCCGATGGCGCCGATATTGAGTTTGTCGCAGCGGAAATGTCCGAGCACGAACCGCCCGATGCGGTTCGACGTCGCCATCAGCTGTGCAGCGAGGTGCGGCGGCAGATCGTGGAGCTCACTGACGTTGTCGGCTTCTGGCACAAGGATGAACCACGGCACCGTGGCCTCGCGGTGGAGCAGGATGTGGATGGCACCGCTGCGCCCTAGTCTGTGGGTGTCCGTGCGCAGCTTCGGATGGAGCTCGAAGGCAGCCACGGGGCCTCAGCCCGGGATGACGCGTGCAGCGTCCACCACGATCGGGCAGTCGAGGTATTCAAGCAGCGGGGCTTCGCCCCAGGCGGCGGTCATGTTCTTCACCCACTCGTCGTTGTACCAGGTTGCAGCCTTTTCCTTTGATTCCCACAGGTACACGCCGCCCGCCGTCTTGCCGTCCTCGCTCATCAGGTAGTCCTTGCGGATGAGGCCATCGAGCTTTTCGTACTGGTGGGTCGTGGCTGCGAGGCGGGCGGTGAACGCGGTGCGGTCGGTGGTGTTGGTGGGGAAACGAACGTGGGCGATGAGCATCCGGGGTTCCTTGCGAGGTCGGTTAATCGTCGGCGGCCTGCCTCGGCAGGCCGAGGTTTCCCGGCGACAGCACGCCGGCGGGATCGAGGGTGGATTTGAGGCGGCCGAGCAGTTCGTGCCAGGCGTCCATCTTGCGAACTTCAGCTGCCCACAGCTTGCCGGTTTTGTACGGAATGCAGCCGGCAGCGATCAACCTCGCGGCGCATTCACGCATGGTGTCCTGCATGGCCGTCCATTCGCTGGCTTCGTCGTAGAAGCCCATCACGCCGCCGTGCAGGCCACGGCGACACACCACCACCGCGCCGCCCCACTGGAAGGCTGGCCAGCGTTGCCGGATCTCGCCCAGCGCTTCGATGAATGCAGGCAGGCCGGCGGTGGGCAGCGAAGACATGAGGATGCCGCAGCGGGACCGGGCGAAATATCCGGCAAAGGAATACCAGTGCGCTTCCGGACCACGGAGCCGGGCGTAGAAGATGTCGTTGAACACCGGGAAGTCGGCGCCGCCGTGGTGTTTGACCAGCGCGAGCACCCGGGCGCGGTCACGCGCGACTTCCCCGGCTTCACCGCCAAACTCAAACCCGAGGCAAAAGCCCGGCAAGGTGGACGGATCGGTCTGCGGATGGGCCGCAAGCACGCGCCCGCGTACGGCCCCGCTTTCGTAGCCGCTGCTGTACCACACGTTGCGCAGGCCTTCGCTGCGCTGGAGTTCAATCAATACCGCGGCCGCAGCCGCCGGCGACGGCAGGCCAAAGCACGCCGTCTCACGCATGGCAGGCAACGGATGCACCCACAGGGCAATGGCGGTGATCACGCCGAGGGTGGCATCGCCACCCAGGAACAGCCCGGTAAGATCCGGACCCATGCCGTAGCGGTGGAAGTAGCGTGCAGCGTTGGCCGCCGCGCTGCCGGTGCGCACCACCTCCCCGGTGGGCAGCACCACTTCGAGGCCCACGACTTCATCGGCGAAACTCTGGAACCGCGCCGACCCAGTCCCGAGCGCATGGGCCGATGCGGCCCCACCCACCGTGGCGGCCGGCGAGGTGAGCGGAATGATGCCGACGGTCATTCCCAGCGGCTTCAAGGCCGCACTGAGTTCACCAAACAACACGCCGGGTTCGACCACGACCACGCCTGCATCGAGATCGATATCAAGGATTCGATCAAGACCGGACATATCGAGCACCACGCCACCAGCCGTGGGATTCACGCCGCCGGCGTACATCGTCCCGCCCCCGCGCACGTAGACCGGGACGCCGTTCGTGCTGGCCTCTTTCAGCACGAGGGAGACCTGGGACGCTGCAGTAGGACGCACCACCATGCCGGCGACACCCGCCGGGGCGACCGAGGTGTCGCGCTGGTAGCCCAGCAGGTCAATCGGATCATCCAGCACCAGCGCGCCTGCGGGGGTCGCAATCAGAGGACCTATGACGAGGCTCATGCGCGTGCACCTGGCGTGAAATGCGCGACTAGGAATTCGGCGAGCGTGAAATAGCGTTCAGCGTCGCCACCTGTGGCGAGATGCGATATGCAGCGCACGTCCACGCCAACCACCGGGAGTTCGGTGTCTTGCCCACCGCATCGGCTGGCTGCCATGCGTGCCGCCGAGGTCGGATGCAGGGTAGGCAAGCTGCCGCCGGCACCACAGCACACGGCATACCTCGCCTCGACTGGATTCATCACCACAACACCGAGCGCCTGCAGCACGGCACGCACGGGCGTCGAGGCCGCGTCGACCCGACGCATGGCGCAGCTGTCGAAAACCTGGACTTCCAATGGGCGGCCGCCGTTGCGGGTCAAGGTGAGGCGACCGCTGCCAAGGACTTCGAGCAGCCACGCGGGGAAACTCAGGACCGAGCCCGCTACGCGCCCCCAGGCCGGAAGGCACTCAAGCCCGGAAGCCACGAGCCGCGCGACCTGCCCGCCTTGCACTAGCCGCGCTTCGGCGTGATCGGCGTCTGCGGCCAATCCCGCCTCGCGCAGCGGTGCGCCACAGCAGCTGTCTTGCGCGCCAGAAAAATAAACCGATTCACCGGCGGCCTTGAGCAAGGCGATCGCGGCGCGCGCCTCCGCCGGCCTGCCATAGGCCGTGGCGCAGCCGGGCGAATAGTGCACGGTGGCGTGCGCCGACGTTGCAAAATGAAGTCCGTCAGCCCAGCCGGCGCGCGTATCGCCCGGCGCGCCGTAGGCGTTACCCTGCCCGCGCATGCGTTGGCGCAAACCCTGCACCGCAGGGGGCAGGACATCGTCCGCCGCCAAGGTTTCGCGGAGCGCCTGGCCAACCTGGGCGGGCCGCAAGTCCAGCGGACACACGGACTCGCAGTTGCCGCAGGCAGTACAGGAAAACACGCGTTCGGCGAGCGCCACTGGATTGAGATCCTGCCCCTCCAGCAGGGCGCGCGCCGCCAGCAGGAAGCCACGCCCCGAATAACTGACAGCCGGCGAATGGTGCTCAATGGTGGCGCACACGTGCGAGATCCCGCGCTCCGTCCACACCGAATCCACGCAGTAATTGCAGTCGGAGCAGCGATAGAGGTCCTGCCGGAAGCGCTCGAGCAGATCTAGTCCAAGTGTCATGCGGGCCTAGGCCTTCTGCTGCGTCTTCTTCAGCCAGCGCGCGACGTTCCGCCCGTGCGTGGCCAGGTAGGGATCGCGCAGGAACTTGTCGTAGAAGGCCGTTTCGAGGCGGTGGGCCTGCACGTAGAAGCGCATGTAGATGGACGGCACCGTGCCCGGGAACTTGCCGTAGGTGGCGTAGATGTATTCCGCCACCTTCACCACGGCCTCGAGCAGCTGCGGCTCCGGCCGCTCCGCCGTGGCCTTGATCGTCGCGTTATCGAGGAAGGGCCCCGGGGACTTCGGATCGTAAGCGCCGCCAGGCCCGAACTTGAGATTCACGTAGGCTTCGACCGCAGCGCGCATGTCCTGGTGGAAGGGCGGGCAGCAGGCCTCGTAGAGGCCCTCGAGGCCGACCGGATTAGGCACGCCCCACCTGGGATTGGTCTGGAACTTGAACCCGAGGCCCGGCACGCCCTTGGCCGCATACGCGCCCATCAGGGAGAAGGGACTGATCCCGGAGAAGAACCAGCCGCCAAGGCCGATGGTCTGCAGCGCGAGCACCATGTTGTGGCCCATGTCGCCCATCTCCACGCTCGAGCAGGACAGGATGTACTGCTCCATGTAGGACAACGGGTATTTCTTTTCCGGGTTCAGCAGGCCCGACTTGAAGAACGGTTCCAGAGCGCCCGCCGGACGGCCGTGCTGGTCGTCCCAGATGGTGTAGCCCGAGCCCAGCACGATGAACATGAAGCCCAGCAGTTGCTCGGCGACATTGGCCACCGGCATGAAGACGGTGGAACCCGGCACGTTGGCGTTCCACGCGTTATGAGCGCTGTAGTGCGGCTCGCCGCGCGGCAATTCGATGCGCTTGTCGGAAAGCCTGGTGGTGTGATCGCGGGTGGCGGCGATCAGGCGTTCGGCTTCGGTCATGCGCTCATGCGCCCAGTTGCCGTCGTTGATCGCGTCGCGCGTAGAAACGAAGTAAGTCCCGCTGTCTTCCGTATAGAACATGTCGGTGTTGCCGATGCCTGCGGCAGCCGGCAAGGTGCGCCCGGTGTAGCGCGCAGAGTAGGTGGCGAGGCCGTTTTCAGCTTCGGAATACGGAATTCCGAAATGCGTACCCGACACGCCTGAACCTGCCGCCAGCAGTAGCGCGCGCTCGAAATCATCCAGCGAACTCGGCGTCTTGCCGGATTTGAACTTGAGCGGACCCTTGGGGATTTCCATGCCCCAGCCAAAGCGCCGGGAACGACGACCGAACAGGGCGGAGAAGAGCGGGAAATCGGTAGCCTCCTTCAGCAGCGCGTTCCATTCGGCCAGCTGTTCGGGGCTCGCGGCGAGGGTCGGCAGTGGCGTCTCGGCAGCTTTGGCATTGCGCAGGAACGCGGGCGCAAGGGACGCAAGGCCAGTCAGGAAAAGGAAAGCTCGACGGGACAGCGTGGACTTCGGCTGCGGCGGCTGCTCGGCATTCATGGGGTCTCTCCATCGGGGAAATGGCCGAGCGATGGTAGCGCGCTTTAGACGACGCTTGATATGACCTGGGTGGCTGTCTCCGCCCGCCAGACCTGTGCCAAAGTGCAGTCAATTTCCTGCCTGGAGCCTCCCGCAATGGCCCTGCTTGTCCCGCGGCTCGACCAGCTCATCGAACCCATTGGCGATGGTTGTTCGGTGGCCATTCCACCCGACTACAGCGGCGTCGCGCTGGCCGCCACCCGCGCACTGCTCACCCGGGGCGTACGCAAGCTGCACCTGATTGCCGTCCCCCAGGCGGGACTCCAGGCAGATCTGCTGATTGGCGCTGGCGTGGTCGGCGTCCTGGAAGCCGCCGGCATCAACCTTGGCGAGCATGGCCGCGCCCCGCGCTTCACCGCCGCCATGCAGGCAGGCACGCTCACCATGCTGGACGCCACCTGCCCGGCCATCCACGCCGGCCTGCAGGCAGCCGAGAAAGGCATTCCCTTCATTCCGCTGCGCGGCATCCTGGGTTCTGACCTGCTGCGCGTGCGCCCCGACTGGAAGGTCATTGCCAATCCCTATGGGGAAAACGATCGCATCGTCCTGATCCCGGCCATTCGTCCGGACATCGCCCTGTTCCATGCGCGCAAAGCCGACCGCGAAGGCAATGTCTGGGTCGGCATCCGCCGCGAACTGCTGCTGATGGCGCATGCCGCCGTGCGCACCCTGGTCACGGTGGAAGAAATCGTGGACGAGTGCCTGCTGGACGATCCGGCGCTTGCCGCGGGCACCATTCCATCCCTCTACATCGATCGCGTGGCGCTTGCACCGGGTGGCATGCGACCACTGGGCTTTGGCGACGAACCGTCGGACGACGTCGTATTGGGTGGATATGCCCGCACGGCGCGCACGGAGGACGGCTTCCGGGATTTCCTGGCTGGATGGCTCGCATGACCGGGGATGACTTCACCCCCGAAGAACACATGGCTTGCGTGATGTCGCGCCTGCTGCGCGGACTGCGCCACGTGGCGGTAGGCGCGCTCTCGCCCTTGCCGGCCACCGCTGCGCTGTTGGCCCAGGCGCTGGACCCATCGATGCAGGTCACGATCGTCGGCAGTCGCCGCCACCAGCGTTTCACCGACGGGGGTCGCGAACTCTTCGACTGCGCGGCGCAGGGCCGCATCGACGCCTTCTTCCTGAGCGGCGCGCAAATCGACGGCGCGGCGAACATCAACCTGGTGGCGGTGGGCGATTACGCCCATCCCGACCAGCGCTTCCCGGGAAGCTTTGGCTCAGCCTATCTCTACCACCTGGTGCCCAAAGTGATTTTGTTCCGGCAGGAACACACGCGGCGGATCTTCGTGCCCAAGGTGGATTTCATCAGTGCCGCCGGGAGTTCACCGGCGGAAGATTACCGACCGGGTGGTCCGCGCCATCTGGTGACGGGACTGGCGGAATTTTCTTTCGGGGCAGGGAAATTCCACCTCACCAGCACCCACGGCAACACCAGCGTTGCCGACGTCAAGGCAGCGACGGGATTTGAATTCGAAAGCGATGGGGCCACACCCATGACCCCACCGCCTGCGAGGGAGGACCTAAGCTGCTTGAGGAAGCTGGTCAGGCACGCAGTCGCGGCGACCTATCCGACGTTTGCCGCGCACGCGTTCAGGACCTAAGCGCGACGGCGACGCCTGGCGACCAGTGCGGCAACGCCGCTACCCAGCATCCAGACCGCCGCGGGCACCGGGGTCGGCGTGGGGCGAATGTTCACGAACTCGTCGCCACAGTGCAGGGACTCATGCTTGCCCAGCTTGCCAGGGCCATTGCCGTACTCCGGATTATTCGAGTCGCCGTCCTGGTCCCCGAGGATGTGGTAGGCCATCTCCCAACCAAACTCGCCTTCATGGCCGCTGGGGACCTCGCCTTTCGGCAACTCATCGTGGCGTTTGTCTTCGGGTTTGTAGTCCTTAACCTCGGGCTCATGTTCGGTGAAGTCGTGTCCACCAAGATCCTTCACCTCGAAGTCGATCTCGTGGTCGGCGAACTTCCCGCCATCGAAGCCAGGCGCTTTGCTTTCCCCCGGCTTGGATCCGGATTCCTGCGTCTTGCCACCCTCAGGCCGCTGCTCCGACTCGTCCCACGCCGCCACGCTGTGGTCGCCCGATTCAGCGCCATGAAATTTCTTGTCGTTGGATTCAGGGGAGTCCTTCATCTCGTTGGATGACGACAGTTTCTGAGAATTGTCCCGGGAATCAGGCTTTTTTTCGCCCGCCGTGGAAGTCGACTTCTCGTCTTGGGATTTGGAGGATTCCTTCTCCTCGTTGAAGGGAAGCGAGCGCTTGTTCCCCTGCGAATCGTTGAAAGATTTTTTGCCGGAGTCACCGCCGCTCAAGGGGCTGAGGGCGCCAGACTTCTCGTTGTCCTTCTTGTCGGAGGCCATCGCGGTGCCGTTCGCGAATGCACTGGTCATCAGGATCAACATCACGGGAACTAACTTGCGCATCACGGTTTCCTCATCGGCCAGGGGATTGAGTGCGAGCCGCATTCCGGCGGCTGCACGAAGGCTCTGTCGAGGTAGACCTTACAGGCAGGTGGCGGGCGGGTTCCGTGACCGCCATCGCACGGGGATCCCCTATTTTTGCCTGTTTTCCTGACTTCGTGATCGGCGTCTCACTTCCCGGCGAGGAGCTGGCGGGAACGCTCCAACATGTTCGAGAGGCACAGCGCCATGTTGTCCCGGATGGGACCGTGGCGCTGGCCCTCGCGATGCATTTTCACGTTACACCCCAAGCCCGCCAGTTCGCAGTCCGGCCCCATCTGGTCATGGACGAAAGCTTCGAGCTTGCTGCGCAGTTCTACGTGGGTCATGCGAGTGATCGGGCTGTGCGTTCAGTCGGTGCTTTGTTTGATCACGTCCGGCGCCGCCTGCCGCACCTTGGCGTCTTCGGTCCAGTAGCGCTTGGCCCAGATGCCGTCGTAGGCCTCGCCCGCGACTGGCATGCGCCAGGTCTTGATCTCTGCCTCGGCCAGCGTGACGGCACAGAGCGCGCGCGGCTGGTCGTCGGTGCCGTCGACATAGGCCGAAGCATCGTCCTGTGGCAGGTAGCGCCGCGCGATGCGTCGATAGCGATCACGCCAGAGATCGTCCTGCCCGACCTCGTGCACGATCGTCGCGTTGCTGCGGACGATGACCTTGCGGTAAGGGATCACCGATTCGTCGATGCACAGCGCGACCCTGGGATCGTTGCGCAGGTGCTTCAGCCATTCGGAATGCTGGCGGGGCGTGAACCAGATCCGGCCCTCTTCGAACAGGAACCAGAGGGGACACAGGTGCGGTGCACCGCTCGCATCCAGGGTGGCGATGTCCATGATGAAACCCGGCGCTTCCGTCAGGAAGCTGTCTCGTTCGGCGTGCGTCAACCTGGGCATGGGATGGCTCCTTTGAGGGTATGCGGTCTAGGCGAACCTGCGCTGCGGCCTGACGGGCCCTTGCGACCGATGCAATAATGCCCGAACACGCCCTTCGAGGAAGTCCGACCGCGATGCCAGACCAACGCCACATCGGCTATGTCTCCAGCCCCTTCACCACTCTGGTGGAACGGGGGCGCCTCAGGTTCTTCGCCAAGGCCATTGGCGAGACCGATCTGATCTACACGGATGAAGACGCCGCGCGTGCCGCCGGCCATCCCACCTTGCCGGTGCCCCCTACCTTCCTTTTCTGCCTGGAGATGGACCGCCCCGACCCTTACGGCTGGTTCGACGACCTCGACATTCCCCTGCCCAAGGTGCTGCACGGTGCCCAGTCCTTCCACTACCACCGCATGGCCTACGCGGGCGACGAGCTCACCTTCCATTCCACGGTGGCCGACGTCTACGCCAAGAAGGGCGGGCTGCTGGAATTCGTGGTGCAGGACAACCAGATCCACAACCAGCGCGGCGAACTCGTGGCCGGGTTCCTGCGCACCCTGGTGATTCGACATGGCTGAAACCAGGCTCGTTTTCGACTACCGCGAGGCCCAGCCGGGCGACGACTGGCCCGCGCTGGACATGCCACCGGTCACGCGGCTCACGCTCGCGCTCTACTGCGGCGCGTCGGGGGATCACAACCCGCTGCACGTGGACAGCGACTTCGCCCGCGAAGCCGGGGTGGGTGACGTCATCGCCCACGGCATGCTGGTGATGGCCTACATGGGCAGGGCCCTCACGCGCTGCGTGCCGCCAACCGCACTGCGGGAATTTTCAACGCGCTTCCAGGCCATGACCCGCGTGGGCGACGCCATCCGTTGCACGGTGGTCGTCACCGGCCGCGACACGAACGACCAGGGCGAGGACTGCCTCAAACTTACCGTGACCGCCACCGACCAGCGCGGCGAAGTCAAAGCGCAGGGCGAAGCCAGCATCGCACTGGGCTGAGCGTTCCGCAGGCCACCAAGCATCCAGCACGACCATCCAGAAAAACCACCACAGGGGAGAGACCATGGGCCCACTCGCAGGCGTCACTATCATCGAACTGGCCGGCATCGGGCCGGCACCTTTTGCGTCCATGCTGCTGTCCGACATGGGCGCCAACATCATCCGCATCGATCGCGCGCCCGGCCAGGAACCTGGCATCCACATTCCCTACCGCAAGAACGTGATGAACCGCGGTCGCCGCTCGCTGGTCGTGAACCTCAAGTCACCCGCGGGCGTGGCCTGCGTGCTGAAGCTCCTCGAAAAGGCCGATGCGCTGGTGGAAGGCTATCGCCCTGGCGTCACCGAACGCCTTGGCCTTGGCCCGGACACCTGCCTTGCGCGCAACCCGCGCCTCGTCTATGGCCGCATGACGGGCTATGGCCAGGACGGCCCGATGGCCTCGGTCGCCGGCCACGACATCAACTACATCGCGCTGTCCGGCATGCTGTCCATGATTGGCGAGAAGGATCGCAAGCCCGTCGCCCCGCTCAACCTCGTAGGTGATTTTGGCGGCGGCGGCATGTTCCTCGCGTTCGGCGTGGTGTGCGGCATCCTCGAAGCCCGCGCGTCGGGCAAGGGCCAGGTGGTGGATTGCGCGATGGTCGAAGGTGCGGCACTGCTCGGCAATATGTTCAATAGCTTCCGTGCGCTCAACGAGCTCAATCCCGCCCGCGGCACCAACGTGCTGGACGGCGGTGCCCATTTCTACGACACCTACGCAACGCAGGACGGTGGGTACGTGGGCATCGGCGCCATCGAGCCGCAGTTCTACAAGCGGCTGCTGGAACTGATGGGCCTCAACCAGGCCGAGTTCGAGCCGCAGCTGGACAAATCGCGCTGGCCGGCATGGAAGGCGCGCTTCGTCGAAGTCTTCAAGTCGAAGTCCCGCGCCGAGTGGACGGCGATCCTCGAACCCGAGGAAGCCTGCGGCATGGCGGTGCTGAGCCTCGAAGAGGCTTCGGCCCATCCGCATAACCGGGCGCGCGGCGTGTTCACGGAGTTCGCCGGCGTAGAACAGGTGGCGCCCACCCCACGCTTCTCGCGCACTGCGCCCACCCTCAAGCACCCGCCGCCGGAACCGGGCGAACATACGGCCGAAGTCCTCGCCGAGTTTGGTTTCAGTGCGGCTGAAATCGACGCCCTGCGCGCCGCGAAGGCCGTGGGCTAGGCGGTCCAGTGGCCACCTTCGACCTGGTCCTGGTGGCCCTTGCCGCCTTCGCCGCCGGCGTGGTCAACGCGCTCGCCGGTGGCGGCACCCTCATCACGTTCCCCGTGCTGATTGCCGTGGGCCTACCGGCCGTGTCGGCCAACGTCACCAATGCGGTGGCGCTGTGCCCCGGCTATTTCGGCGGCACCTGGGCGCAGCGCAAGGATCTCGTCGGACAGGGCGCGCGGCTCAAGCTCCTGCTGCCGCTGGGCGTGCTCGGCGGCATGCTGGGCGCGTGGTTGCTGCTGATGTCCGGCGAAAAACTGTTCCGCACTCTCGTCCCGTGGTTGATCCTGGGCGCCTCGGCCCTGCTGGCCGCGCAGAATCCGCTGCGTCGCTGGCTGCTGAAGCATCGCCACAGCGGCGACTCCCGGCTGGGCGCTGCCGTCCCCATCGCGCTGGCGGCCGTTTACGGCGGCTACTTCGGCGCGGGCCTTGGCGTGGTGATGCTGGCAACCCTTGGCGTGACCCTGGACGACAGCATCAATCGCCTGAACGCGGTGAAGCAGGCGCTCGCCTTCGTCATCAACCTCGCGGCGGCAATTTTCTTCCTCGGCTCCAATTACGTGAACTGGCCGGTAGTCGGCGTGATGGCCGTTGCGGCGCTGGTGGGCGGGACGCTCGGCGGCCGGCTCGCGAGCATCATCCCGGCAAGCCGGCTGCGCCTGCTGGTCGTGCTGATTGGCCTCGGTGTCGGGACCTTCTACCTGCTCTCCTGAGGCCTGCTTGCGGCGACCATGAGCAGGCAGCCGATGACGGCAGACAAGGCGGACCCGAGCAGTACGCCAAGGCGCAACTGGCTCTGGTATTCGCTGCCCAGGGCCTCGAAGGCGAGGCTGCCGATGAAAAGGCTCATCGTGAAGCCAATCCCGCACAAGGTGCACATCGCCAGGAACTGGCGTCCATTGGCGCCTTCCGGCAAGGCGCCGCCGGTCAGCCACATCGTAGCCTTCGCACCAAGGTAGACGCCGCAGGTCTTGCCCAGCACAAGCCCAGCGACGATCCCGAGTGGCACCGTCCCAAGGATGGCCTCCACGCCAGCGCCTTCGAACGACACCCCTGCGTTGAGGAAGGCAAACGCGGGCAGTACCAGGAACGCCACCCACGGCTGCAGAGCATGCGCCAGTTCGTGGACAGGGGAGCTGCCGTCGTCGCGTCTCATCGGGATGGCGAGCGCCGCCACCACGCCGGCCAGGGTGGCGTGGATGCCGGATTTAAGCAGGAACAGCCACACCACGGCGCCCGCGATGACGTAGGGCGTGACGCTCACGACTCTGCTCCTGTTCAAGGCCACCAACACGGCGGTACCTAAGGCGGCGGCCCACAGCATGACGGCCGAGAGGTGGTGTCCGTAAAACACGGCAATCACCACGATGGCGCCGAGATCGTCGATCACGGCAACCGCCGTCAGGAACGCCTTGAGCGAAACTGGCACGCGCGGGCCCAGCAACTGCAGTACGCCCAGCGAGAAGGCGATGTCGGTCGCCGTCGGAATCGCCCAGCCGTGGAGCGCCGCGGGGTCCCCCGCGTTGAGCGCCGCGTACAGGAGTGCCGGCACCAGCATGCCGCCCAGCGCGGCGCCGGCGGGAACCAGGGCTTTCCTGATCGGCGCAAGGTGCCCCTCGACCAGTTCCACTTTCACTTCCAGGCCGACGAGGAAGAAGAACACCGCCATCCAGAGTTCGTTGACCCACACCACCACGGGCTTCGAAATCACCAGCGCATCGGTACCGATCCGGATTTCGCCCGGCAGGTCGACGAGTTGCTGGTAGAGGTGTGCCAAGGGCGAATTGCTGACGACGAGCGCAGCAAGGGCAGCGAGCCCCAGGACGATACCGCCCGCAGACGGTGATTGGATGAAGGTCTTGAACTGGCGCAGCACTGGCGTCCCCCATGGAGGTAGGACGCCAGTGTAAAGCCAACGCCGACCTGTCGGTCGGCGGGAGTGGCGTGCGCTTACGCTTTGCCGTTCGGGATCACGCTGGCCAGGTGGCCCGGAATGTCATGGTCAGGGGTCTCGCCGAGATCCTTGTGCAGGCTGGCGGTGACCAGCTTCTGGGTCTCGTGGTCGAGGCCCTCACGCAGGTGGCCAAGCAGCCTGGGGCCGGCCACCAGTACGAGGTTGTTGAACTTGCGGGCCGTCCGCGCGGTGCGCAGGCAGCCGGCAAGCTCGTGGACGAATTCCATGCTGACGTGCTCCACGGCAGACTCCTCGCGTGACACGCCGTGGCGATGGTTGCCCATGCGATCATGGACGCGGCCGGCGGCGTCGGAATGGAAGTCGTGCTCGCGCAACCGCCCTTCGTGGTGGTCCATGGTCGCGACATGGACCAGCGGCGCGTGCAGCTGCTCCTGTTCGAACACCCGAGCCCCGCTGCGATGCGCGATGAGAAACCAGGTTTTGGTCATGGGGAGGGCTCCTGCAGTGAATGGAGTCCCTAGCCTGCGCCCTGCCCGTGGGTCGACCCTTGCCCCGGATCAATTGGGGGCGAGGCCCGGTCGCGGGCAGACAGCCGCGAGGCCCATTGGGTATAGTCCGCCGCTCCGCCAGCCAGCATCCCACCGGCCATGACACCAAGCGGCCCTGCTTCCATTGCCGAGTTCGACCCCCGCCACCTGTCCGCGGCGTTCTACGACGACCCCTACCCCCTGCTCCATACCCTGCGGGCCACCGCGCCGGTGTTTCGCTGCCCGGACGGGACTTACTTCGTGACCCGCCACGCGACGCTCGACCAGATCTACCGCGACCCTCGCACCTTCAGCTCCGACAAGCAGCGCCAGTTCCGGCCCGTGTTCGGCGACAGCCCGCTGTACGAGCACCACACCACCAGCCTCGTGTTCAACGACCCGCCGCTGCACACGCGGGTGCGCAAGGCCGTGGGCGACGCGCTGTCGCCGCGTGCAGTGGCGGCGATGGCGGCGTCGGTGGAAACCCTGGTGGACGGCCTCCTGGACGCACTGACCGACCACGACCACTTCGATCTCATCGATGAGTTCGCCTCCGTCATCCCGGTGGAAGTCATCGGTAACCTGCTGCGCGTACCGCGCGAGGAACGCGGACCGCTCCGCGCGTGGTCGGCGTCGATCCTGGGTGCGCTTGAATTCGGGGTGGATGCGCACGGCCTCGCCGCCGGCAACCGGGCGGTCGGGGAATTCGTGGCTTACCTCGAGGGCCTCATCGCGGACCGACGGCGCAATCCTTCCAACGCCCATGACGACGTGCTCTCGCGGCTCATCCAGTGGGAAGCCAACGGCGAGCGCCTCTCGCCGCAGCAGCTCTACCACCAGTGCATCTTCCTGCTGAACGCAGGGCACGAGACCACCACCAACCTCATCGGCAACGGCGTACACGCGCTGCTGCTGCACCCCGCCCAGCGCACCGCGCTCGCCGCCAACCCGGCGCTGATGGATTCGGCCATCGAGGAATTCCTGCGTTACGACGCGCCCGTGCAGTTGGGCAATCGGGTGACCACCGCGCCGGTCGAGATCGACGGCGTGGCGCTACCCGCCGGCACCACGCTGACCCTGTGCATCGGCGCGGCGAACCGCGATCCGGTGGTCTTCAGGGATCCGGACGCGCTGGATCTATCGCGCAGCCCCAACCCGCACCTGGCCTTTGGCGGCGGCATCCACACCTGCGCCGGCCTGCACGTCGCGCGACTGGAAGCCCGCATCGCCATCGGCCGCCTGCTCGCCCGACTGCCGGGGCTGGGGCTTGCCGGCACCCCAGAGCGCGGCCAGCGCGCCCGCTTTCGCGGCTTCAACCACCTGCCGCTTTCCACCCACTGAATTTTTCGTTGACCCGTGTAATCCCGAGGAACGCCTTGTGTCCCACTTCCAGCTCAACCTGAAGCGCCTGATTGAACGTCCCGAGCGCTACTTTCCACGCAACGAAATCATCTCCCGCGAAGACGACGGTTCGATGTTCCGCTACACCTACCGCGAGTACTGCGAGCGCGTGCGCCGCCTGGCGAGCGCCTTCGACAGGCTCGGCATCAAGCCGGGCGAGAAAATCGCCACCTTGAGCTGGAATACGCATCGCCACCTGGAAATGTATTTCGCGGTGCCCTGCAGTGGCCGCGTGCTGCACACCGCCAACCTGCGCCTGTCGGACGAACACCTCGCCTACACCATGAACCACGTGGAAGACGTGGCGGTGTTCTTCTCGCCGGATCTGCTGGAACAGATGGAAACCGTGGCGCCGCTGCTGAAGCACGTGCGGGCCTTCGTGGTGATGTCGGACCAAGTGCCTGCGGGCAGCGCGCTCTCGCCGCTTTACGCCTACGAAGACCTCGTGCAGTCCGGTGATCCCGCCTACCCCTACCCGGAAATCGACGAACACGCACCGGCCTCGATCTGCTTCACTTCGGCCACCACGGGGAATCCCAAGGGCGTGGCCTATTCCCACCGCGCGCTCTACCTGCATTCGCAAGTCATCTGCAACGTCGACACGGCGGCGGTCTCGGAGAAAGACACCCTGATGCCGATCGCGCCGATGTTCCATGTGAACTCCTGGGGCGTGCCGTTTGCGGGCGTGTGGATGGGCTCGAAGTTCGTCTTGCCCGGCCAGCGTCCCCATTCGGAGGACCTGCTGAAGCTCATCCAGGACCACAAGGTCACGTTCAGCTTTGGCGCTGTTACGGTGGGCATCGACATGATGACCCTGCTGCAGAGGACGCCTTACGACATCTCCAGCCTGCGCGCGCTGATGCTGGGTGGCTCGGCCACGCCGGCAGCCGTGATGAAGTTCTTCCAGGGACAGCACGGCGTGCCCATCTACACCGCCTGGGGCTCCACCGAGTGTTGCCCCATCGCCACGGCGGTCTGCATCAAGCGCGACCAGACCGCGTTGCCGCTGGACGATGAAATCGCGATCCGCGTGCGCCAGGGCGTGCCGGTGCCCGGCGTCGAACTCTGCGTGCTCGATGACGACGGCACGCAGATCCCCTGGGACGATCGCGCCATCGGCGAAGTGCGCGTGCGCGGTCCCTGGATTGCCACCACCTACATCGACGAACCCCGCAGCGCGGAGAGCTTCATCGATGGCTGGTGGCTGAGCGGCGACATCGCAAGCCAGAACGACGACGGCGTGATGAAGCTGGTCGATCGCGCCAAGGATCTGATCAAGTCGGGCGGCGAATGGATTTCATCGGTGGATCTGGAAAACACCTTGATGGCGCACCCCGGCGTGCGCGAAGCCACCGTGGTGGGTCGCCCGCACGAGAAGTGGATCGAACGCCCCATCGCCTTCCTCGTCGCGGACGGCACGGCGCCGCGCCCTGGCGACCATGAACTGCGCGAACACCTCACCGAGCACGGTATTGCCAAGTGGTGGCTGCCGGACGCCTTCGTGTTCCTCGACGCCCTGCCCAAGACCGGCGTCGGCAAGTTCGACAAGAAGCTCCTGCGCCAGCAGATGGACACCTACCTGGCGCAGGCCAGCAAATGAACCAGGCCAACAAGCACAGCGAGAACCCATGAAAACAACCGGTGGCTGCCTGTGCGGCAGCGTGCGCTACGAATCCGCAGCCAGCCCCCTGATGACGGCGGTGTGCCACTGCCGCGACTGCCAGAAGCAGACGGGCACCGCGTTCTCCAGCGTGCTCGGCCTGCCGCAGGACGCGGTGAAAGTCACGGGCCAGACGAGCCTCTACACCACCACCGGCGTGAGCAGCGGATGCGTGCATCGCCACTTCTGAGGCCAATGCGGCTCGCCCCTCTACTCGGTGGCGGACGCCATGCCGGGCATCGCATTCGTGAAGGCCGGCACCCTGGACGCTCCGTCGGAACTAAAGCCCGCAGCCCACAGGTGGTGTGAAACGGCGCAGCCGTGGGTAGTGATCGATCCAGCCCTGCCGCAGTTCCCACAGAACTCCCCGATGGGCTGAAAGCTGCGAGAGGAAGTGCCCCGGGCGTTGGCGTGGGCCAACGGCCCGGGGGGGAGCCGGTTAATCCGGCGGCTCGCGGCAGAGGCCGCCTCGGGCCTTGAGACGCACCAATGCCCACGGGCGACCACGCCCGGCCAGCGCGGGCGACAACCGCTTCATCAAGGACTGCGCTCACGACAAGCCTGCCCGCCAAGCCACTCGCCTTACGGCAGGAACACCATCACCGCCGGCGCGCCCACGGCGAGGAACTTGCCGGTGAATGTGGGCACGCCGTCTGCGCCGAGGCGGAAGGTCGTGAGGTTGTCGCCATTCTGGTTCAGCGAATAGAGAAATTTGCCAGTCGGGTCGAATGCGAGGCTGCGCGGAATGGTGCCTTCCGTGTGCGTGTTGGCGGTGAGGCTCACGGCGCCATGCTCGCCCACCGTGAAAGTGGCGATGGAGTCATGACTGCGATTGCCGCCGTAGAGGTGCTTGCCGCCCTGGTCGATCAGTAGTTCGGAGGTGGTGTTGCCACCCTGGAAGCCCACCGGGAGCGAAGAAACAGACGCGCCGCGCAGGGTGAGCTTGCCGTCGGCAAAGCCGTACACCGACAGCCTGGAATCCTGCTCCTGCAACACGTAGAGCGTCGTGCCGTCCGGCGAGAACACGAAGTGGCGCGGCCCTGCACCCGGCAGCGACTTGGTCACCGAGGTTTGCACCAGCTTGCCGGTGGTGGTGTCCAGCTTCCAGACCAAGATCTGGTCGCGTCCGGTGTCAGCGCCCAGCACGTACTGGCCGGTGGGATCAGGCTGGATCATGTGGGCGTGCGAGCCGTGGGGCTCCGTGCTGCCGGCCATGCCCACCGGCCGGTCCGTGGACTGGTAGACGCTCATCGGGCCGGTCGGTTTCACCACATCCGTGGTCTCGCCCAGGCTGCCGTCGGGCTTGATGCGGGTCACCGAAAATGAACCGCCCGTGTAGTTGGCAACCAACAGGAACTTGCCTGATGGGTGGACGCTGACAAAGCACGGAACAGGCCCGCCGGAATCCACCACACTCAGCACTTTGAGCGCGCCGCTGGCGGCGTCCACCGCATAGGCCGTGATGGACCCGCTGCTGTCGCCGAAGCGCGCGACTTCGTTCACGGCATACAGGACTTTGTGATCGGCCGACAAGGCCAGCCAGGTCGGCGACAAGGTCCTGGCCACGAGTTTGAGATCCGAGGGCACGCCGGTCGTGTCGTCGAGGGTGGCGAGGTAGATGCCCTGCCCCGGGTTTCTGGTAGAGGAGGGGTCCGCCGGATCGGGGGTGTAGGTGCCGATATAGGCGCGGGCGGCCTGCGCCTCCGGGACACAGCCCAGGATGACGGCGAGCGCGGCAAGCGCAACCGCGGTGTTGAGAGATCTCATCAGTCGCTCCTGTCTTGACTGGTGTCGGGGCGAGGGGACCAAGGCACCGGCTGCTTCCGGCGGAAGTCCTTGCCCTGTCCCTGTGCTTGAAGCTTATGGCCGGATTGTAGGCATGGCGCTCGGCGGCGCCCAAACGTTCTCGTCTGGTGTGGCCACCAGGGCCGATGTACGACCAGCTCGCCGGTGTGAAACACAGTCGCCGTTCCATTGAGTACCGGACACGATGCCCGGCCGCACGACCAGGCACAGGAGCCTATTGATGATTGCACCACGCCTGCTTTTAACGTTCGCCAGCCTCGCCTTCGTGGTGGCCGGCAGTGCACGCGCCGAAGGCTCGCTTACCGATGCCTAAGCCGTGATCGCAAGCAAGAAATTCGTGGACCTGACGCACGGCTTCAGTCCCGAGACGCCGGTCTGGAAAGGTTTTGGCCTAGCCACGAGGTCAGCTGCCGCGGATCCCGGGACCCACCAGCCCTACACCATCGAGTCCGCCGGATCACTGCGACGCGAAAGGCCTCACCTTGGACCAGATCCCCGTGAAGGACATGATCCTGCCGCTGGTGGTCTTCGACCTGAGCCACTCTTGGGCAAGGATCCCAACCATGCGCTGGCGGTGGCGTAAATCGCGGACTGGGAGAAAGTGCACGGCCAGGTGTCGCGCGGCGCCTTCGCGGCACTGCGCACCGACATGTCGAAGGACTGGACCAGCAATCCGGAACGCTTCAAGCGCTATCCGTTCCCGGCATGGACGCTCGAGGCGAGCAAATTCCTGATCGAGCAACGTGGGGTGACTGCCATCGGCCACGAGGCGCTGGATACCGACACCAGGGAAACCCTGGATTCGGCAACCTGGCTCCTGAAGCACGGGCACTGGCAGATTGAAGTGATGGCCAACCTCGACCAGGTGCCGACAACCGGCGCGGTGATCGTGGTGACGTGGCCAAAAGTGCAGAACGGATTCGGCTTTCCGGCACGGGCCTTCGCCATCCTGCCGAGAACCCTCGGCGCGGCGGCGATCCGCCGCGTCGACCGGCCGCTTAGCGGAACGCCGGCATGATCTCGTTGGCGAACTGGTCGATGGTCTCGTCCGTGTCGAGGATCGGCTGCACCGCCACCTGGTGCACGCCGGCGGCCTGCATCTGGCGGATGGAATCGATCACCTGGTCCTTGGTGCCAACCAGCGTCGTCGCCCGCATGATCTTTTCCGTCATCAGCGCTTCGTGCTCCGGCCGCAACTTCTGCAGGTAGCCGCTATAGAGCTTGAGGTGGCGCGTTTCCACCGGCGCTTCCGGGTCCTTGTAGACGTTGGTGAAGTTCACCAGTTCGTCGCGCAGATCCGGCGGCAGGAGGTCCGGGTCGTGGTGGGTGGACATCGCGAAGATATTGCTGCTGGAGGCCACCATCGGGCCCACGGCTTCCCGCACTTCACGGGTCTCGATGTCCTTCTCGTTTTTGGTGAGATAGAACGCGGTCATCGACAGGATGTAGATCTTGTCCGGATCCCGGCCGGCACGCTTGGCGCCAATCTTCACGTTGTCCACCATCCATTTCACGATGGACGGATGTACGGCGCCGAAAAGGATCACGCCGTCGGCTATCTCGCCCGCCATTTGCGCCACCTTCGGGCCGCTGGCGGCGATGTAGACGGGGATGTGATCCTTGAGGTTGATGTAGCCCATGTCGGGGTTGAGGAACTTGATCTTCCGGTGGCGATCGCCTTCGGAGTAGTCCGTTACCTCATCTTTGAAGAGGCCCTGGCAGACTTCGATGTGCGCGCGCAATTCTTCCAGCTTGGCCGCCGGCATGCCGAGGGTGCGACGCGTGGTGTTACCGGTGCCGATGCCGAGCACCGCGCGGCCCGGCGCGATCTGGTTGATGGTCGCCATGCCGCAAGCCGTGAGCGGCGCGATGCGCGACGAGGGGTTGGTGACCCCGGGGCCGAGGATGATTTTCCTGGTGCCCGCGGCACACAGCGCCAGCGAGGCATAGACCTCGCTGCCGAGCATCTGCGAGTCGTAGAGCCAGCCGTGTGAGTAGCCACGGTCTTCCGCGTGCTTGACCTGCGGCGTGACCTGGCAGGAACCCATGAAGACAAATCCGAAATCCATACCGTTCTCCTCTTAGCGTTTTGTTTGCGTCGTCGATGGAAACACGAGGATAGGCAACCCTCGGCGCTGTGTCACTGGCGTTCAGGTCGTGAATTGCAGGGCGGCGAGGTGTGCGTAAAGCCCGTTCTGCGCCACCAGCTCCGCGTGCGTGCCGAGTTCCACCAGGCGCCCCTGTTCCAGCACCGCGATGCGGTCGGCGTTCTGCACGGTAGCGAGGCGGTGGGCGATGATGAGGGTGGTGTGGTTCTGCATGAGTTCGGCCAGCGCCTGCTGCACCAGGCGCTCGGACTCCGCGTCCAGCGCGCTGGTGGCTTCGTCGAGCAGTAACAGCGGTCGATTGGCCAGCACCGCACGCGCAATGGCGAGCCGCTGGCGCTGTCCGCCGGAAAGCTGCACTCCGCGTTCGCCGAGCGAGGTGTCCAGGCCGGCCGGCAGGCGTTCGATGAACTCCCACGCGTAGGCCGCCCGGCAGGCCGCTTCGATTTCCGCGGGCGAGGCGTCCGGTCGGCCGTAGCGCACGTTGTCGGCCACGGACGCCGCGAAAATCACCGGGTCCTGGGGCACCAGCGCAATCGCACTGCGCAGGTCCGCAGGGTCGAGATCGCGCGTGTCCACGCCATCGAAGCGGATGCTGCCGTCTTGCGGATCATAGTAGCGGAGCAGCAGTTGGAAGAGCGTGGTCTTGCCGGCGCCCGAGGGACCAACCAGCGCGAGCTTCTCGCCTGGCGCGACGGTGAGGGAAAAATTGCTGACAGCCTGGGTGTCGGGGCGCGTGGGATAGCGGAAACCGACCCCCTCGAACGACAGCGCGCCGCGCGCGGGCCGTGGCAGCATCAGCGGCCGGGCGGGAGCCGTGATCCGGGGCTCGGTGGCCAGCAGTTCCAGCAAGCGCTCGGCGGCGCCGGCGGCACGCTGGAGTTCGCCCATCACTTCGGCGACGGCGCCGATGGCCCCCGCCACCAGCACCGCATAGAAGACGAAGGCCGAGAGATTGCCCGGCGAGAGGCGCCCCGCCACCACGTCGTGGCCGCCCACCCAGAGGATGAGGCCGATGGCGCTGAAGGCCAGCAGGATGACCGAGGCCACCATCACCGCCCGCACGCGGATGCGCTGTTTGGCCGTGTTGAACTGCGTCTCCACGCGATCGCCAAAGCCGGCGCGATCGAGGGGCTCGTGCACGTAGGCCTGCACGGTGCGGATCTCATGCAGGGTTTCATCGATGTACGCCGCGACTTCGGCCAGCCGATCCTGGCTCGCGCGCGACAGCCCGCGCACGCGCTTGCCGGCAATGATGATCGGCAGGAACACCACTGGCACGCCGACCAGCACCAGCAAGGTGAGCTTCATCGAGGTCATGGCCAGCAACACCAGCGCGCCCAGCATCAGAAGCAGGTTGCGCAGCGCGAACGACACCGAGGAGCCCACCACGGTCTCCAGCAAGCCGGTGTCGTTGGTGAGGCGGGAGATGACTTCGCCCGTGCGGGTCACTTCGTAGAAGGCAGGCGAAAGCTTGAGGATGTGGTCGAACACCGCGCGCCGGATGTCGGCAATCACGCGCTCGCCGAGCCAGGTCACCAGGTAGTAGCGGCTGTAGGTCGCGGCCGACATCACAAGGATCACCAGGAAAAGCCCAACCAGGGCTTCGTTGAGCAGGCCCGGGTTACCGGCGGCGATACCCCGATCGATGACGTGTTTCAGGCCCTGGCCGATGGCCAGCACGCTGCCCGCCGCGACCACGAGCGCAAGCGCCGCACCAAGCAGGCGGAGGCGGTAGGGCCGCATGAACTGCCACAGGAGCGAAAGGTAGCGGAGGTCGCGCGAGGGCGCTCGCTCGCTGGGATTGGCTTGGCGGGCGACGGGGAATTCCTTCCAGGCACTGGCGCCGGGCCGGCGCCTCCACATCATACCCGGCGCTTCTGCGCCTCGTGAGCCTTCGCTATCATCCGGGCGGACACGGCCCCGGGATTGCGCCAGGCGCCTGGCGCCGTTGTCTTCAGTCCGACCTGAAAATGCCATTGGCCCCGTGGCCACGAGAGGAGGAGATCCCATGAGTATCCGCACTGCGCAGGACCTGCGCGACGCCTACCAGAAATTCAACGAGAAGGTCCTGAGCAACCCCAACGCGACCCTGGCCGACATGCGCGCCGACGCCGAAGCGTTCGGGGAAATGACCACCGAGCCCAGCGGTGTGAAATGCGCAAGCGTGAGCGCCAACGGCGTGCCGGCCCTGATGCTCACCCCGGACGGCTGCGCTGCGGATCGCGTGCTGCAGTACACCCACGGCGGTGGTTACGTGTTCTGCTCCGCCGCCTCCCATCGCCGCCTGGCCGGCCACATCGCCAAGGCCGTCGGCTGCCGCGCGCTGGTGGTCGACTACCGGCTGGCACCCGAACATCCGCATCCGGCGCCGATGACCGACGCCATCTCGAGCTACCGCTGGCTGCTGGACCAGGGCATCAAGCCCGGCCACATCGCGCTGTCCGGCGACTCCGCTGGCGGCGGCCTGGTGCTGGCCACCTTGCTGAAGGCGCGCGATGAAGGCTTGCCGCAACCGGCCGGCGCGGTGCCCATCTCCCCGTGGACCGACATGGAAGCCACCGGTGCCACCATGAAGACCCGTGCGGCGGTGGACAAATGCGTCACCGAGGCCGGCATCAAGCAGCTTGCCCCGCTGTTCCTCGGGGCCACAAGCAGCAAGGACGCCTACGCCTCGCCGCATTACGCTGACCTCAAGGGGATCGCGCCGCTCTACATCCAGGTGGGCGATGAAGAAACCTTGCTCGACGATTCCGTGCGCTTCGCCCATCGGGCGCTGGACGCGGGGGTTGAAGTGAAGCTCGAGATTTATCCCGAGATGCAGCACATCTTCCAGATCTGCGCCGGCAACCTGCCGCAGGCCGATCTGGCGATCAGCCGCATGGCCGCCTGGTTGAAACCGCGCCTCGGTCTCTAGCAGCCTGTCGGACTTGGGGCGTCGATAGCGAGAATCGGCCCCAGCCAGGACAGTTGGTGCCGGATTTGCAGGCCCATAGCCCGGCTATGGGGCA
>JAYTTZ010000029.1:0-2953 GCA_043744805.1 Gammaproteobacteria bacterium | reverse complement strand
CGGCTCATCACCATCTTCACGGGACGGCCCGACTTCTCCGCGAGGGCCACGGCCAGGGGCTCGAGGTAGACCGTGGTCTTGCCGCCGAAGCCGCCGCCGATTTCGGCCGGGATCACACGAATGGTGCCAATTTCCCTGCCGAGGAGCTTGGCGCAGAACTCGCGGACCATGAACTGGCCCTGGCTGCTGCACCAGATGCTGGCCATGCCGTCGGTACCCACCGCGGCCACGCAGGCGTGGGGCTCGATATAGCCCTGGTGTACGGCCTCGGTGGTGTAGCTCCGTTCGACGATGACGTCTGATTCGGCGAAGCCCTTTTCGATGTCACCCATCGCGAACTCGACGCGACCCGCAACGTTCGAAGCCTTGGTCGGGGCGGGCTCGACGCCGCTGGTGATCATGTGGGGGTGGAGGATTGGGGCATCCTCGCGCATGGCGTCCAGCACGTCGATGACGTGCGGGAGCACTTCGTAATCCACCGTAATGAGCGCGGCGGCGGCCTGGGCGATTGCGGCCGAGGTCGCGGCAAGTGCCGCGACCGCATGGCCGTCGTACAGCGCCTTGTCGCGGGCGATCGCGTTTTCGGCAACATTCTTGAAGTTGATCGGGGCTTCGCCACCCGCAGACACTTCATTGGGCAAGATCGGGAAGTCAGCGCCGGTCACCACCGCCAGCACACCGGGCAGGGCGGCGGCGGCGCGCGTGTCGATGCTGCGGATGCGGGCGTGGGCGTGGGGGCTGCGGATGACCACGCCGGTGAGCATGCCGGGGAGGTCGTAGTCGGCGCCAAAGGCGGCGCGACCCGTGACCTTGTCGGCGCCGTCCGGGCGAACCGGGCGGGTGCCAACGACCTTGAAAGTCTCTTTTTCGTTACCCATGGACAGCCTCCTCTCGCAGTCTGGCGGCCGCGGTCATGACCGCGCGGATGATTTTGTCGTAACCGGTGCAGCGGCAGAGGTTGCCCGCCAGCCAGTAGCGCACTTCGGTTTCGGTCGGGTCGGGGTTGCGATCAAGCAGCGCCTTGGCCGCCACGATGAAGCCCGGGGTGCAGATGCCGCACTGGAGCGCGGCGTCCTGCAGGAACTGGTCCTGCAGCACGTGCATCTTGTTGCCCGTGGCCACGCCTTCGATGGTGGTGATTGCGTGGCCGCTGGTTTCCACCGCCAGCACGAGGCAGGCGCAGATCAGCCGGCCATCCATCAACACGCTGCAGGCGCCGCAGTCGCCGGAGCCGCAGCCTTCCTTGCTGCCGGTCAGGCCAAGTTCATCGCGGAGCACGTCCAGCAAGGTCTGGGAGGTATCGCACAGGAATTCGACCGGTTCATGGTTGATGGTCGTCGTGACGTGGTGCTTGGACATCAGTTCCCCCTCGCGCGCTGCGCGGCAAGCGTGGCGGCACGGCGTGCCAGCACGCCTGCAACCTTGGTCCTGAATTCAATCGTGCCCCGCTTGTCATTGATGGGCGCGCAGGCGGCGCGAGCGGCGGCGGCGAGTTTCCCGAGTGCGGCTTCGTCCACGGGGGTGCCGATCAGCGCTGCGGCGGCTTCGGGGACCAGCAGGGCGCGCGGCGCGACGGCGCCGAGCGCCACGCGGGCGGCGGTGCACATCCCCTTGTCGTCGAGCGTGAGGCTGATGCCGGCGCTCACCACCGCGATGTCCATTTCGGTTCGCGGAATGAAGCGGAGGTAGGCATCGGCGGATTTCGGCGGGCGGTTCGGCAGCAGGATTTGGCTGATGAATTCCCCGCTGGCGAGTGAGGTCTTGCCGGGCGCCGTGGCAACGTCTTCCACGGCCATTTCGCGAATGCCGCCAGGACCCACCACCACGCAGCGGGCGCCGGCGGCAATCAGGGCCGGGACGCTGTCGGCCGCAGGAGAGGCGTTGCACAGGTTGCCGCCAAGGGTGGCGCGACCCTGGATCTGGGTGGAACCGATGAGCTGGAAGGCTTCGGCGATTCCCGGCCACTGGGCCACGAAGGCCGGGTGTTCGCCAAGTTCGGCACCCGCCACGGCGGCGCCAACCCGGAAGCCCTCGGGCGTGGCATCGATGCGGCGCAGTTCGGCGATGCCCTTGATGTCTACGATGAGTGGCGGACGGACGTGGCCCGCGCGCAGTTGGACGAGCAGGTCGGTGCCGCCGGCGAGGACGCATGCGCCCGGCCCCGCGTTGACCAGACAGCGCACCGCATCGTCAATGCTGTGCGGTCGCGCATATTCCACTGGATTCATGTTGCCTCCGGAGTAGGCGGACCTGGTGCCCGCACTGATGGTGCTAACGAAGCCCCGAATGTCCATTGGCTCCGGCGGGCATCATGCCTGAGTCGTTGCGTTGCGTCCGCTCGCCTTGCCTGCCACCACCACGGATACTGCCGTCCCCGCAATCGGCACTTTTCCATGGCATCGTTACCTTCCGCGCAACCGCGCCTCCTGCTTGCGCCCATGGAGGGGATGCTCGACGCCCTGTTGCGCGAAGTGCTGACGCGGGCCGGGTGTTTCGACTGGTGCGTGAGCGAATTCGTCAGGGTGTCGGATACCCTCCTGCCCAATCGAAGTTTCAGGCGTGCGGCACCAGAACTTGACCGGGGATCCCGCACGCGGTCCGGCACGCCGGTAAGGGTGCAACTCCTGGGCTCGGACCCCGCGCGGCTCGCCGCCAACGCCGAGCGACTCTGTCTCCTGGCCCCCGCCGGGATCGATCTCAATTTCGGCTGCCCTGCACCCACCGTGAACCGCCACCGCGGTGGGGCGGTGCTGCTGGACGAACCCGAACTTCTCTTTGCCATCGCGCGGGCGGTGAGCGCCGCCATCAACGGGCGCTTTCCTTTCACCGCCAAGATGCGCCTGGGCGTGCGCGATACGAGCCGCGCAGTGGAGGCCGCCCAGGGCCTCGTGGCGGGCGGCGCGCAGATGCTGGTGGTACACGCACGGACCCGTGACGATGCTTACCGCCCACC
>JAYTTZ010000028.1:0-2963 GCA_043744805.1 Gammaproteobacteria bacterium | reverse complement strand
CAGTGAGCTTGAAGGACGCGACCTGCAGGATGACCGAAACCGTCTCCGCGACGAACACGCCACCCATCAGGAACAGCACGAGTTCCTGGCGCACCACCACCGCCACGATGCCAAGCGCCGCACCCAGTGCCAGCGCGCCGATATCGCCCATGAAGACCTGGGCCGGATAGGTGTTGAACCACAGGAAGCCAAGGCCGGCGCCAACGATGGCGCCGCAGAACACGCTCATCTCGCCGGCGCCCGGGACGTAGGGCAGCCCGAGGTAATGCGAGAACTTGAAGTTGCCCGTGACGTAGGCAAACACCACCAGCGCGCCGGCCACCAGCACGGTGGGCAGGATGGCCAGGCCGTCGAGGCCGTCAGTGAGGTTCACCGCGTTGCTGGTGCCGACGATCACGAAATACGTGAAGGCGACGTAGTAGATGCCAAGGTCGATGGCCACGTCCTTGAAGAACGGCACCATGAGGCGGAGCTCCGCGGGCACCACGGAAGTCTTGTAGAACAGGATCGCGACCCCGATGGCGACCACCGACTGCCAGAAATACTTCTTGCTCGAGGCAAGCCCCCTGGAGTCCTTGCGAGAGATCTTGAGGTAGTCGTCCACCCAGCCGATGGCGCCGAACGCGAGCGTGGTGAAGAGCACCGGCCACAGGTAGCGATTGGTGAGGTTGGCCCACAGGAGGCAGCTCACGGTGATCGACACCAGGATGAGCGCGCCACCCATCGTGGGGGTGCCAGCCTTGACGAGATGGGTCTTCGGGCCGTCATCGCGCACGGTCTGGCCGATCTGGCGCAGGGCGAGGCGCCGGATCATCGCGGGCCCCACCAGCAGCGAAATGCCGAGCGCGGTGAGCGCGGCGAGGATGGTGCGCAGGGTGAGGTACTGGAATACCCGGAAACCCGACTGGTACTGGGTCAGCCATTCGGCCAGGGTCATCAGCATGCGGTGCTTGCCTCCACGGCCACGAGATCCTTCACCAGCAAATCGAGCTGCATCGCGCGCGAGCCTTTCACCAGCACGGTGGCGAGGTCGTGCGGAGTGCTCCTGATTGCTTCCAGCGCCGAGGCACGCGTGGCGTGGCAGCTGGCGCCGGCGCCGAAGGCGCGTGCGGCGGCCGCCGACAAAGGCCCGATGGCGAACAGACGTTCGACGCCGGCGGCGCGCGCGGCGATCCCGGCCTCTGCATGGAAATGCGGCGCATCGGGCCCGAGTTCGCCCATGTCGCCCAACACGAGCCAGCGCCGGCCGGGCTGGCCCGCGAGGAGCGCCAGTGCCGCGGCCAGCGAGACGGGATTGGCGTTGTAGGTGTCGTCGATGATCACGAGCCCGCTGGCGCTGCGCCGCAGGTTGAGCCGTCCCTTCAGGATTGGCGCCGTTTCAAGGCCGCGGCGGATGGCATCCAGCGGGAGCCCCAGCGCCACGCCGACGGCGGCGGCGGCCAGCGCATTGCGGACGTTGTGCAGGCCATCGAGCGAGAGGTGCACGGACTGCGTGGCGCCCGCGACGCACAGCGTGAAATGGGTGCCTTCGCCGAGCGCGACTGGCGTGATGTCACGCGCCGTCACCTGCGCCTGGCCGCCGAGGCCGAAGGTAACGTGGCGCGCTGCAGCGGCGGTCGCGAGCCACTGCGCATGAAAGGGATCGTCGAGGTTGATCACGGCCACGCCGGTGGCACCCAGCCGCGTGTAGATCTGGCCCTTGGCGCGTGCCACGCCTTCGATCGATCCAAACCCTTCGAGGTGGGACGGGCCGCACAGGGTGACGAGCGCGACCGTGGGCTCGGCGATGCCCACCAGCTGGCTGATGTCGTCGGGTGCGTTGGCGCCCATCTCGATCACGGCAAAGCGGTGCGCGTCGCCCAGGCCGAACAAGGTCAGCGGGACACCGATGTCGTTGTTGAGGTTGCCGCTGGTGGCATGCGTCTCGCCCTGCTGGCGAAGGATGCTCGCCACGAGTTCCTTGGTGGTGGTCTTGCCGTTGCTGCCGGTGATGGCCACTACCGGGAGATCAAAGCGCCGCCGCCAGTGCCGCGCCAGGGCACCGAGCGCGCGCCGGGTGTCGTCAACCACCACCTGCGGCTGGCGGCCTGGCACTTCGCGGGCGACGACCAGCCCGGCCGCACGCGCGGCGTCGGCGAGCATGGCGTGGGCGTCGAAACATTCGCCCTTCAGCGCAACGAAGAGTTCACCTGCATTGAGGCTGCGCGTGTCGGTGCTGAGTCCACGGCAACGGGCGTCCGCGCCAACGAGCCGGCCCCCGGTGGCCTCGGCGACTTCCTGCATCGAGAGTTCAACCATGTCCAGGCGCTTCCAGGCAGTCGCGCGCGACCGCCACGTCGTCGAAGGCCACGACAGCGTTGGCACTGACTTGCGTGGCTTCATGTCCCTTGCCGGCGATGAGCACGAGATCCGCGCCATTGGCGCTGCTGATTGCCGCGCGGATGGCGCTGGCGCGATCGAGGACCACGCGCGCGTCTGCCGGTGCCTGCATCCCCAAGAGCACGGCATCGACAATCGCCCGGGGATCTTCGCTGCGCGGATTGTCCGAGGTGACGTACACCGTGTCGGCGAGCGCCTCCGCGATGGCGCCCATCGGTCCGCGCTTGCTCGCGTCACGGTCACCACCGCAACCAAACACGCAGGTGAGGCGCTCGATGCCGGGCAGGCGCAGCGCACGCAGCACGCGCTCAAGACTGTCCGGCGAATGGGCGTAGTCCACGCACACGAGGGGCGTACCGGCGGGGCCCTGCAGGAGTTCCATGCGACCACGCACGGGCCGTGCGGCGCCGAGGGCCGTGCAGGCGTCGTGCAGGGTTTCGCCGCAGGCCAGCAGCGCGGCCGTGGCAGCGAGCAGGTTCTGCGCGTTGAAGTCACCGAGCAGCGGGCTCTGGATGGTCGCGTCGCGGCCTTCGAAGCGCACCACCATCCTGATGCCCTCGCGCGTGCAGGCCAACATCGTCGCC
>JAYTTZ010000027.1:0-11702 GCA_043744805.1 Gammaproteobacteria bacterium | reverse complement strand
CCCCATAGCCGGGCTATGGGCCTGCAAATCCGGCACCAACTGTCCTGGCTGGGGCCGATTCTCGCTATCGACGCCCCAAGTCCGACAGGCTGCTAGGTCCGGCGCATTGCACCGGTTTGACAGGACAGGGTCCGCGCCATGACAGCCCCGGTGGGGCGGCTCAGGCCAGCAGCAGGGACTTCATCCAGCGTCCGATGTCCGCAATCTGCGAGGGGCACACGGCGTGCTCCATCGAATAGCGCCGGTAGTTCACCGGGTAACCCAGCGCGCGGAGTTGCTCCGCGGCCCGCTGTCCCAGGGCTTCCGGCACCACACCGTCGTGGCTGCCATGGTGGATTTCAATCGGCATGCCGGTGCTGGCGGGGTCGGCAATCAGGGTTTGCGCCGTAGCGAAGTAGGTGGACAGCGCCAGCAATCCGCACAGGCGTTGCGGGTAGGTCAGGGCCGCCTCGTAGACCACGGCGCCGCCCTGCGAGAAGCCAGCCAGCAGCACGCGCTCTGGCTTGACGCCGTTCTCCACTTCCTGGTCGATCAGCGCATGGACCTTGCGCGCGGAGTCACGCAGCTGGTCGGTGTCGAGCTTGCGATCAAGTTCCAGAGAGAGGATGTCGTACCAGGCCGGCATCACGAGGCCCTGGTTGATGGTCACCGGCATGCTGGGCGCATGCGGGAACAGGAAGCGGATGCGGTGGCCGCGGGGCAAGCCCAGTTCGGGCACGATGGGTTCGAAGTCGTGGCCGGTGGCACCCAGGCCGTGCAGCCAGATGACCGTGGCGTCCGCGCTGCTCGGCGGGTCGATTTCAACGCAAGGCAATAAACTCATGGGGCGGCACTTTCCTCGGCGGGGGTGGACTTGGGAGGCGACGCCGCGGGCTGTCGGCGCCGCCGTCCCGGTGACTTACAGGTAGGGGATGACTTCGTAGCCAAACCGGCGGATGTCTTCCAGGGCTTCCGGCTGGTCCGGCTGGCCGAGCTGGCGCATGCGGAGCATCAGGTAGTCCGGCTGGATCACGTCCTGCCATTTCCTGAGCTGTTCGAGGCACTGCTTGGGTGAACCGGCGATGAGCCGGTCTTCGGCCACGCGCTCGAACGTGAGTTCATCGGAAGACTTCACGCCTTCCATGTACTGGTCCGGGTAGTAGGCGCCAAAGCTGTGGTACCAGCGGTGCGTCTGCATCGTCATGGCGTTCTTCGAAATCACGTGCTCCCAGTCCTTGCCAACCACACAGTCGCGCATCAGGCACACGAAAGGCTTGCGGCCGGCGGCGCGTGCGGCTTCGCGGTACTGGTCCGTGAACTGCTTGATGACGGGCAGCGACTGGATCGGATCGGCAATCCAGCCGTCGGCCAGGCGGCCAGCGCGGGCGATGCCTTCGGGCACCCAGCCGGCGAGCCAGATCGGGGGGCCACCGGGCTGGTAGGTGCGCGGGGTGACGCGCACGTTCTCGATCTTGTGGTACTTGCTTACGTGGCTGAAGCGTTCGCCCGAGGCCGCCTTGCGCAGCACTTCCACCACTTCTTCCGTGCGGCCGACGCGCTGCTTGATGTTCACGCCGAACTGGTCGAAATCGGCGGGTTGGTAGGCGATGCCAGCAGCCGTGATGAAGCGGCCTTTGGTCGCCTGGTCGATCACCGCGATGTCCTCCGCAAGTCGCACCGGGTGGTAGAGCGGGGCGAGCAGTACGCAGGTGCCCACCTTGATGCGCTTGGTGCGCATGCCCACCATGCCGGCCAGCAGGACTGGTGAGGGCAGGTAGGCGTCATCTTGCTGGTGGTGTTCAGTGAAGAAGACGCCATCGAAGCCCACGTCTTCGCAGACCTGGGCCTGCTCCATGACTTCGTCGATCATGCGGGCGACGTTTTCGCCGTGCGGGGGATCCTGGGTACAGGGGAAATAGCCTACCGGCAGCATGCGGGGACTCCTTGGGAATTGGGATCGTTCTTGCGAACGTCGTGGTTATGCAGGGCCGCCGGCAGTGTACTGCCCGCAACCGGTGCGGACGACCCGTGCGGCCGCACGGGATCTACTTCAAGCGGGGGAATGTCCCTCAGATCTCAAGCTGCTTGCGCAGGAAGGTACCCACGACATCGACGACGCGCTCGGGGTTGTCGACCAACGGGAAGTGCCCGCTGTCGAGCAGCATTTCGATTTCAGCGCCGGGAAACGCGCGGCGCTGGGCGGCGGCAAGCCAGGTTGGAAGGTAGATGTCGCCTGCGCCCCACACCACCAGTGCGGGCAGGTCGAGCGGCTGCAGGGCCTGGGTTATCCGCGCCGTGTAGCCTTCGATGTCACCGGTCGCGCGATAGAGCTTGAGCACGGCCCGGCGGGTGCCCGCGTCGAAGTTGTCGAACATCTGGTCCACGAATGCCAACGGCAGGCCGCGCGGGTTGCCGAGCTTCAGCAGCCAGCGCCAGGCCATGCGGGTGGTGATGGCCATGAAGACTTCGCCGAGCAGCGGCGTGCGCCAGATCCGGGCGAGGTAATGCCAGCGGTAGCCCGGCAGCACGCCGGTGTTGATCAACGTGATCGACGCCACTTTTTGCGGATGCAGCGCCGCCCAGGTGAGGCCCCAGGGACCCCCGAAGTCATGCAGCACGAGGTGCACGCGCGCCAGCCCAAGGTGTTCGATCATGGCGTCCAGGTGCCGGGCATAACCGTCGATGGTGTAGTCGAAGTCAGCGGGTTTGTCGGCCTTGCCGAAGCCCGGCATGTCTGGCGCCACCGCCGCCATGAATTCGCCGGCCGCCTCGACGAGGGCGCGCCAGTCTTCGCCGGAGCCCGGGTTGCCGTGCAGGAAGACGGCTCCTTCGCGTCCGACGCCGGCTTCCAGGTACGGCGAGCCGACGCCCCTCACGGTCATCCGCTTGCGCTGGACGGTTGCCATCTGGCGTGTCCTCAGGGTTGCGCGGCAAGCGCGCTGTTTTTCATGGAATAGCTGAAATAGAACACGACGCCGAGCGCTACCCAGCCGATGAAGCGATACCAGGTGTCCTCCGGCAGGAACACCATCAGCGCGCCGCAGGACAGGACGCCAAGGATGGGCAGCAGCGGGTTAAGCGGCAGCTTGAAGGGGCGGGGCAGGTCGGGCTGGGTACGCCGGAGTGTCATCACCCCCAGGCTCACCATCACGAAGGCCGACAGCGTGCCGATGTTGACCAGTTCCGCGAGCTTGCCGAGCGGGATGAAGCCCGCGAACAGGGCGCACACCGTGCCGACGATGACGATGTTGGCGACGGGTGTCTGGGTTTTCTTGTTCACCGCGCAGAAAAGTTGCGGCAGCATGCCGTCGCGGGCCATCGCGAACATGATGCGGGTGAGGCCGTAGTAGAGCACCAGCATCACCGTCAGGAGGCCGGCGATGACCCCGGCGGCAACGAGGCCGGACGCCCAGCGGTGGCCCAGGAGCTCCAGTGCGTGGGCGACCGGCGAGGCGACGTTGAGCTCCTTGTAGCTCACCACCCCGGTCAGCACGCCGGCGACCGCGATGTAGATGACGGTGCAGAACATGAGGGAACCCACGATGCCGATCGGCAGGTCGCGCTGCGGGTTCCTGGCTTCCTCGGCGGCGGTAGTCACGGCGTCGAAGCCGATGTAGGCGAAGAACACCATGGAAGCGCCGGCCAGCACGCCCACGGTGTGCCCGTCGGGTGTGCGCGAGAACCAGCCAAAGGGCATGAAGGGAGTCCAGTTGGCAGCCTCCACGTTGCCAAAAGCCACGCCGAGGAACACTACGATGGTGACCAGTTTGATGGTGACCATCACGGCGTTGAGGCGGGCGGATTCCTTGACCCCCACGATGAGCAACCCCATCAGCGAGAAGATGACCAGCATGGCGGGCAGGTTGCAGAGGCCGCCGTTGGAGGGCTGCCTGGTCAGTGCCTCCGGCAGCGTCAGCCCCAGGGCATGCAGCGCGTTCCCGAAGTAGCCGGACCAGCCATTGGCCACGGCCGCCACCGACATGCCGTACTCCAGCAGCAGTATCCAGCCGATGAGGAAGGCGGTGACTTCGCCGAAGGCAGAGTAGCTGTAGCCGTAGGCGCTGCCACAGCCGCCGAGGCTCGCGGCAAGCTCGGCGTAGCACAGGGCGGCGAATGCACAGGCCACGGCGGCCACCACGAAGGACAGCACCACTGCCGGTCCGGCCTGCGTCGCCGCCGCGATGCCCGTGAGGACGAAGATGCCAGTGCCGATGATCGCGCCAACACCCAGCAGCATGAGGTCGAACGCCGAAAGGCAGCGTTTGAGTCCGCTGCCTTCGTAGTCCTCGTGGCGCTGCATGCGGGTGCGGAAAAGCTGGTTCATGGGTGCCCCCGGTTAACGATTCCACGGGAGTGTAGGGACAATCCCGCGCAGGGGGAATGCGCGGCTGGCGAGGTGTCGTGCGGCGTGTAGACTGCGGCCCAACGCCAGCATCGGACCTCCGCATGTCACCCCTTCACCTGACCCAGGCGCCCGTGCGCGGCGCGCTTATCAAGAGCCGGCGGATTGCGCTCCGCTGTGGCGAGCGCACCCTTGACTGGATCGAGCTTGCCGACCGGATCGCGCGCGCCGCAGGGGTGCTGGAAGATCTTGGCGTCGGACCGGGCACGCCGGTCTCGATGATGGCCGACACCGGCTTCGAGTACTTCGAGTACCAGTATGCCGTGCCCTGGGCGGGCGGGGTGATGGTGCCGCTCAACACCCGGCTCTCCGACCACGAGCTCATCCACATCCTGAACGACGCCGAAGTGGAAGTGCTGATCTGCAGCCGGGAGTACGCGAACCGCCTGCCGGCCCTGCACGCCGGTGCGCCGCGGCTGCGGGTGGTGGTCGGCATCGACGTGCCCGGCATCCCGCTGGACTACCACGCGCTCGTCGCGGCGCGCGCACCCATCCCGGACGTCCGGCGTGGTGGCGACGATCTCCTCGCCATCATCTATACCGGCGGCACCACCGGGCTGCCCAAGGGTGTCGCCACCAGCCACGCCAACCTGGTGGCCAACACGCTGGCCGCGATCCCCAACATGGAGTTCAGCGAGGACATGGTGTACCTCCACTCCATGCCCGTCTTCCACACCGCCGGCAGCGCACGCATCTACGGCACCGTGACGGCGATGGGCACTGGCGTCATCCTGCCGCGCTTTGATCTCGAGGGCCTGCTGGACGCCGTGCAGCGGTATCGCTGCACGCACCTCCTGCTGGTGCCGACGATGATCAACCGTCTCCTCAACCACCCGGACTTCGCGCGTACGGATTTCAGCAGCGTCACCAACATCTCCTACGGCGCGTCGATCATGCCGGAGGCGCTGCTCCGCCGGGCGCTCAAGCTGCTGCCGGGCGTGCGCTTCACGCAGTCCTACGGGATGACCGAACTCTCACCCTCGGCGGCCTACCTGCCACCGAAGTACCACGTCCTCGAAGGCCCCGATGCGGGCAAGATCAAATCCATTGGCTATGCGATCCACACGGCGGAGATCCGCATCGCGACCGCAGCCGACGTGGAGGTACCGCGCGGCGAAGTCGGCGAAATCCAGGTGCGCGGCCCGATGGTGATGCAGGGCTACTGGAAGCAGCCCGAGCTCACCGCCAGGACCTTGCGTGGCGGCTGGATGCACACGGGCGACGCGGCCTACATGGATGAGGACGGCTTCATCTTCCTGGTGGACCGCCTGAAGGACATGATCATCACCGGCGGCGAGAACGTGTATTCCGGCGAAGTGGAGAACGCACTGCACGAACACCACGGCGTGCGTGAGTGCGCCGTCATCGGCCTGCCACACGACGACTTCGGCGAATCCGTGCACGCCATTGTGGTGCCCCACGACGGCGTGGCGCTTACGGGAGAGGATTTGCTGGCCCATTGCCGCGCGCTCATCGCCGGCTACAAATGCCCGCGCAGCATCGAGATCCGCCACGAGGCGCTGCCGCTGTCGGGTACCAGCAAGATCCTCAAGCGCCAGCTGCGCGAGGAAGCGCTGGCGAAGGGCGTGGGCCACGGCAACTGAGCCGATTCGCACCAGCGTCCTGACTGAACCGTGATCCTCGAGCGGCCAGTGGACACCCCCGAAGTGGTGATCGGGGGCGCCGGTGCCGCCGGCATCGCCGCCGCGCGCGCGGTGCTGGCCACGGCGGTGGGCGAACGCTGGTGGTTTGCCGGGGAGGCCACGTCACCGACTGCGATGGGCGACGTCCATGGCGCGTGGATGAGCGGCGAGCAAGCCGCCGAGGCAGTCTTCAAATCCTTGCGCAGGTCGCGACCTGCAGGAGAAACAGATGTTCATTGAAACCGTGCTACCGCTCGGCAAGGCCGATTCCGGCCTCAACGTGGCCGATGGTGCCATCGACATCCGGCGCGTCGCCGAGGATGCCGCGCTGGTGGAGCGCATCGGCTACGACGGCCTCACGCTGCGCGAGAACAAAGACGATCCCTACGTCCTGGCGACGCTTGCCCTCAATGCTACCTCGAAGCTCCGCGTGGCGACTTCGGTGGCGATTGCCTTCCCACGCAGTCCGGCGGTGACGGCCATGAGCGCCTGGAGCCTGGCGCGGCTGTCGGGCGGGCGTTTTGCGCTGGGGCTCGGCAGCCAGGTGAAAGGCCACATCGAACGGCGCTTTGGCCTGCACTGGTCGGCGCCGGGGCCCTGGATGCGGGACTACCTGCAGGCCGTGCGGGATCTGTGGACGGCCTGGCAGCAAGGCACGCCGGTGGCGCACGCAAGCCCCCACTACACGATCAACCTCAACGTGCCGGTGTTCACACCCGCGCCGCTGGACTGCCCGCCCATCCCGCTCTTGCTTGCGGCGGTCAATCCCTACATGGCGCAGGTGTCCGGTGAACTTGCGGACGGCCTCTGCGTCCACCCCATCAGCACGCCGCATTACGTGCGCACGGTGCTGCTGCCGGCGGTGGCGCAGGGCGCTGGAAAGCGTGGCCGATCGCTTGAAGGCTGGTCCATTTCCGTGGCGCCGCTGGTGGCGACGGGACCGGACGAGGCAACGGTGCTCGCCAGGCGCGAGGACATCCGCGGACGGATTGCCTTCTACGGCTCGACCCCGGCCTATTCCGCTGCCTTCGCGGCCCACGGCCTTGGTGCGCTGGCCGAGGACCTGAACCGCCTGTCCCGCGGCCAGCGTTGGGCCGAGATGGCAGCGCTGATCCCGGACGATGTCGTGGATCTCTTTGCCATCGTCGCGCCGCACGAGCAGGTGGCCGCGCGCCTGCGCGAGCGCTTCGAGGGTTTTGCCACCCACTGCGAGTTCAGCATCCCGGTGGCGGGACCGGCGGACGCCGAGCGCCTCGCGGAGATCGTGCGTGACCTCAAGGACGTACCAGCTAAGGTTGCTTAAGCTCGCGGCCAGGGCGCTCCGGAGGCGCACGGGCAATGGCGCCTGCGCTATTCTCGCGGCCAGATTTTGCATTCCACTTTCTTAACTCCAATCCAACAGGAATTCAGCATGGATAACAGCAGACGTACTTTCTTCAAGCGTGGCCTTGGTGTGGTGGCCGCAGTGTCGGTGGCCCAGCTTGCCGCCAACCGCAGCGCCTTCGCCGCCGACCTGCCGCACGTTGACGAAGCCTCCGCCCAGGCAACTTCGCTCGGCTACCACCACGACGCGGCGAGCGTCGACAAGGCCAAGTTCCCGCGCCACACCGATGGCATGGCGTGCTCGAAATGCGCCCTGTACCAGGGCGCCGATGGCGCCGAGTGGGGCGCTTGCAGCATCTTCGCGGGGCAGGCCGTGGCCGCCAAGGGCTGGTGTAACGTCTACGCGCCCAAGGCCTGAGCTTAGGCTTTCCGGGCCGGTCGCCGCGCGCTTGCGGCGGCGACCGGCCACCCCCAACCGGGGCCGCCCTGCCCCCCAGACTGGAGTCCATCGGCCTGCTCACTTTGGGCGCGGCCCTGGCTGCCGGGCGCGGCGTACTGCATGTTCCGCAGTAAACTCGCCTGCACCAAAGCCACACCGGAGAAGCCCCATGTCAAGCCGTCCTGCCGCAGTCCCCACGGTGCAACTCGACAATGATTCGGTCCGCGTCACGGAATGGCGCTTCGCGCCGGGCGCCGAAACCGGCTGGCACCGGCACGCGATGGAATACGTGGTGGTGCCGATCACCAATGGCGTGCTCCACCTTGAAACCCCGACCGGCAACATCGAAGCCATCCTCACCCACGGCCAGAGCTATGCGCGCCCGGTGGGCGTGGAGCACAACGTGATCAACGGCGGCCATGCGGAACTCGCCTTCATCGAAGTAGAACTGAAGCGTTGATGCGCTGGGCACGGCATTGCGCCCACTGCGGCAGGGCGGGCGTGGAGATCCGCGAAGGCCGCAGCTACGCGTGTCCGGGCTGCGGGTTCCTGTTCTTCCACAACGTGGCAAGCGGGGTGAGCGCCGTCCTGCGCAAAGGCGATCGCATTGCCTTCGTCACGCGGGCCGAGGCGCCGGGCGCGGGCCTGCTGGACCTGCCGGGCGGCTTCGTGGATCCGGGCGAAACGCTGGAAGCGGCGATCGTGCGCGAAATCCAGGAAGAGCTTGGACTCGTGCTGCCACCGGGACGCTACCTGTTCTCCGCCGCCAATGACTACCCCTTTGCCGGCGTCGACTACTCCACGGTGGACGCCTACTTCGAGTTTGAAATGACCCCTGCTGAATTTGCCCTGGACGCTGCGGAAATCGCGGCATTGCACTGGCTTCGACCCGACGACGTAGCCCCGGAGACCTTGGCGTTCGAATCCGTCCGGACGGCGGTGGCGCGACTCCTGCCAGCCGGGGCCAAGCCATGAAGACACTGGTGTTGGGCCTGCTCTTCGCGCCCCTGCTGGCGCTCGCCGGGGAAGACGGCCTGCCTGACCGCGACACCCTGGCGCGGCTGGAGCAGGCTGGCGGCCCCGGCTTTGGGACCTGCGCCGCGTATTACTTTCTGGCCGCACGCGGGCACCCGGCGACCGACTACGACACGCTCTACACCTCGGGTGAGTTCAGCCTCAACAGCGCCATCCTGCTCCACGGTCGCACTGACGGTCCGAAGCCCATGGAAGAAGCCTCCAGGGTGATGATGGCGGAAATAGATCAGGACTGGCGCCTGATCGACCGGCTCGACAAGCACTACGCCGCGTCCTGCGACGCGCTGATCCGCAGTGCCGGCTACGTCCCGCCCTGAGCGGGTTTGAGCAGGCTTTCCACTTCGCGCGCCAGCGTGAGGAAATCGCTGCTGCGCAGGCTTGAGCGGCGCCAGGCCAGCCCCAGCTCGCGATAAGCCTCCGGTCCGCCACCGCCCGCCACCACCACGTTCGTGCCGACGAGTATCCCCGCATCAATGGCCAGCTGCGGCAGGAAGCTCACGCCCAGATCGAGGTTCACCATCTGCACGAGGGTGTGCAGGCTGCTCAGCGAATAGCGGTTGAGTTGCGAGGACTGCTGCAAGTGGCAGGCGTCGATGGCGTGCTGGCGCAGGCAGTGGCCTTCTTCCAGCAACAGGATGCGGCCTTCGGGGATTTCGCTGTAATCCACCAGCGGCGAGAGCGCGAGCGGATGGTCGCGATGGCAGACGAAGCGGAAGGGATCCCGTGCCACGCTGAATGTGGCGATATTGGGCGCCGACCACGGCAGCGCGATGAAGGCCAGATCCAGTTCCCCGTGGTGGAGATCGTCCAGCAGGCGGTGCGTGAGGTCTTCCTTGAAAGTCGCCTCAAGGCGCGGAAACCGGCTGCGCAGGCGCAACAGCAGTTGCGGCAGCACGAAAGGCGTGATGGTGGGGATGATGCCGAGCTTGAGTGGACCCTGCATCTCGCGGTTCCAGCTTTGCGCGACTTCCGCGAGTTCCCCGGCGGATACCAGCAGCGGGCGGGCGCGCTCCACCAGCGCAAGGCCCAGCGCCGTGAAGCTGAGCGTCTTGTTGGTGCGCTCCACCAGCACGCCATCGAATTGCCCTTCCAGGTTGAGGATGGCGGCACTCAGGGTGGACTGGCTCACGGCGCAGGTGTTTGCCGCCCGCCCGAAGTTGCCTTCATCGTGCAGGGCCACGAGGTACTGGAGCGAGCGCAGCGTCGGCAGGTGCTTCATCGGATTTTCCTATCGGGCTATCACCCTTGGGTCAAGGTCATCGAGCGACTGTGGAAGACCATGCAGGATACCGTCACCTGCAATCACCGCTATCGAACACTCGACAACCTGATGCACACCGTGCGCCGATTCCTCAAGGTCGCCCAGCCGTTCCAGGGTAACCAACATGCCCTCGCCAACGGTTGAACCACATGACCGAGAATTGGGACCAGCTGTTTAGATGCTGGCCTTCTTGGCGTGGCACTCGGCCGGGAAGCTCGCGAAGATCCACTCGGCAATCTGTCGAGCAGAGAACTTCTCTTCAGGATGCGCGGTCGGGTAGTCGACGACCGCCTTGCCGAGGTCAAGGGCCATGGTGTTGTTCCTTTGGGGTCACTCGGCCATGGCCTTCAACAGTGCGTCGCGGGCGTCGGAGTAGAACTGGATGTCGATCTTGGTCGCCATGTCGTCTGACAAGTCGACCAACTGGCGTCGACACGCCACCGGCATCAGCAGCGAGGTTGCGCCTTTCTCAACGGCGATCTCGGCAATCGTGACCGCGTTGTGGACGGGTTCGATTGAGCCCCCAAGGTTGATCTCGCCAACGATGATCAAGCCGCCACGCACACTTCGTTTCAACAGCGACGTGCACAGAGCCACTAAAGAGGCCACACCGAGCTTGGCACCCGACCTCGCCGCGTCAAACGCCCGGAGCTGCACCGTGAACTCATGCTGCCGAGGATCTTTATCGCCCACCAATTGACGCGACCTGGCGTACAAGTTCTGCTCGGCGAAGCCGATGGTTTCGCGAAAGGCGGGAGGGATGGGCTTGTTGAGCACCTTCACCCCAGACCCTGGGCCTTCGTTGACCTCGATGCGGTAGAGGCCCGAGTTTTCCTCGCCGCCACCGGGGCTGATGGCCCACACTTGTCCAGGCTCCAGTGGATCGCCGCCAATGCTGTTGTCGCTTTGGAGCTCTGGCGTGGAGACGAACTTCTCGACGCCGTCCGCTCCCATGATGTAGCTGAAGTGCGTGTTCCGAAACTCGGCGGCGCCCACGCGCTTCTGCTGCTCTTTCACCCGGCGCCGTACCTCCATGGCGATGCGAACAGCCCATTCCAGATCTTCGTCGGGGACCGGGACTTCCGCGCTGGGGTACAGCAGCTTGAGCAAGCCGCTGACCGTCTTGTTGATCGCATTCGTATCGCGGCCAGACAGGGCGCCGCCAAAGAACACGCGGTTCTGCAACTCGCTCACGCGGCTCTGGTTGCGCAGCTGACTCCAGCACTCGGAGAGGAAGTCGCTGACCAGACCGAAGTGGTCGGTGACTAATTCCTTGTTGATCTTGGGCACGTCCCAGCCAGGAAGAAAGGCATGGATGCGGTCCATGAAGGCGGTGTCGTCCCGCATCTCAGGCGGCATGGGGCCAAACAAGTGGCCCACACGCTGCTGGTGCTCCACGTCGACGTCAAAGTTGCCGACCAAGACGATGCTGCCGTCCGCACGGATGCTCTCCTTGCCACGGCTGAACTCGCCGGACTCCATGTAGCCTTTCATGATGTTCACGCCGTCCTTCTGATCGAAGGACACGCCCGACACCTCGTCGAAGCAGACCACGTCGTACTGGCACACCAGGCCCCGGCGGCCCTTGGCTGTGTTCTCCACGAACATCTTGGCGACAGT
>JAYTTZ010000026.1:0-2989 GCA_043744805.1 Gammaproteobacteria bacterium | reverse complement strand
TGCCATGCTGGACGTCGAGGACCACCACCCCCGCGCGGCGGCAGGCGTGGATGAGGGCCAGGGCGTCGGGACTGTAGTACACGCCAAGGAAGACCATTTTGGGTTTGACGAGGTCGAGGACCACACTGAACACATCCGCGCAGTAGTTGAGGCGCCTTACCTCGCTGACAAGCTGCGAATGGCTGAGGTCGAAATCCGGGACGAGGACTTTGATTCCGGCGAGCAGGGCTTCCGCAGTACCCGTGGGCGGGTGGCGCACGCGATGCCGCGCCAGGGCTTCCAACCGGAGCTCGATGCCAGGAACCACCTGGCGGAACGCAGCATCCGCCGGGAAGGTGCGCGAGGCCTTGAGCGTCGTCAGCCCCAGCGCACGGAGGTCGAGGACTATGGGATCGGCGATGCGGTCGAGCACGCCTTCCGTGAAGTGCTCGGTGTGGTCTTCCGTTCGCGACCACACCAGGACGTCGGCCCGGCCGAGTTGAGGTTTGAGTTCCTCACGGCAACGCTGTAGTTGCTCACGATCGACGTTGGTCCAGATCCGGGGTGGCGCCTGCCGGGGTAGTGGTGCACCCGCAGTGGCGAGGTCTTGCGGCACGGTCCATTCGCTACCTGCGGGAAGCGCCAGCAGGTGCATCCAGAGTGCGCGGCGCACCAGCGGCCAGATCTGGACGTCGTCCAGCCAGTAGTCGTTGACCGGCAGCGCATGTTCGACCGCAAGCAAGGTGGCCTGGGTTCGTGCGTGGTTCATGGCTGGTGGGCAAGGGGTACGCGGCGCGCGCAGGGTCCGGTGGTGCTCGCCCTGGGCTGGAGGAAGTTCAACATGCCGCGGCCCTCAATGACTGAGCGCGTCCGACCCGGGATCAGGATTCAAGTTCACGCACTTGCCACGGCAGTTCCGGCGCCACCGCGGCCTGGCGCCGATAGAGCCCTTTCTGCGAGCGCCAGGTGTGGGTGTCCACGATGGTGAGCGGAATGGGATTGTCCTGCCGGTCCACCTTGCCCTTGCGCTGGATGCAGGTGGCCCAGGTCACACGATAGACGCCGGGTTTGAGCAGGCGCTCCGGAATGTTGACCCGGAAGTCGTACAGGCCCGCTCCCTGGCCCGCAATCAGCGCATCCCCCAGGTCCTCGTCGGTGAGGAACATCACGGTGCTACCGGCTTCATCCTGCAGCCAGAGGGCGTTGTAATAGGCGCGGCTTGCTTCGCGGATGCGCACCTTCATGCCGATGGTGCAGCCGTCGATGTACTCGATTTCGTTGCGGTAGGCGCCTTCGTTGTCGAGGATGTAGACCTCTTCGATACAGATGGGGAGGTCCTGGTTCGGCGGGAACGTCCGCGGGTTCACGATCTCCGACTGGGTTTCCCGCGAGACGCCCGCCAGGTAGTACTCGGTGGCGTCGGCGGCCTCGCCCGAGAACTGGATCTGCCCATGCTCCAGCACCAGCGCCCGCGAGCACATATTGCGGATGGCACTCATGTTGTGGCTGACGAAAATCACCGCGCGCCCCTGGCCGGTGACGTCCTTCATCTTGCCCATGGACTTGGCGCGGAAGGCTGCGTCACCCACCGACAGCACTTCGTCCACCAGCAGGATGTCGCATTCGAGGTGCGCGGCGACGGCGAACGCGAGGCGGGAATGCATGCCGCTCGAGTAGTTCTTGACGGGCTGTTCGATGAAACGCGTGACCTCGGCGAAGGCGACGATTTCATCGAAGCGCTTGGCGATGTCGGCGCGGTTCATGCCGAGGATCGCGCCGTAAAGGTAGATGTTCTCGCGCCCCGAGAGCTCCGGGTTGAAGCCCGTGCCCACTTCCAGCAGCGCACCGACCTGGCCGTAGAGTTCCGCGCGGCCGGTGGTGGGCGCCATCACCTGGGTGAGGATCTTCAGCAGCGTGGTCTTGCCCGCGCCATTGTGGCCGATGATGCCCATCACCTCGCCGTGGTCGAGTTCGAAGTTGATGTCCTTGATCGCCCAGAACTCCTCGGGTGGCTTCTGGTAGTAGGACGCCTTCGGCCAGCGGCCTAGCGCGAAGTCGTGGCGGATCTGGTTGGCGCGTCCGCGCAGGTAACGGAAACGCCGCCGGAGGGCTTCGTCCAGCGAGAGGTTGGGCATGGTGGTCAGGGCGAAGCGCTTGCCGAGGCCCTCCACGCGTACCGCGATGTTGCTCATGGCCTGCCTCAGAGGAAATCGTTGAAAGTGCGCTCGGTGCGCACGAAGTAGATGAGACCGTACAGCCCGATCAGCACGCTCTCGGCGACGGATATCAGGATCATCTGCGGATAGAAGGGTTCGACGCCGAGCAGCGACCAGCGGAACCCGGTCACGATGCCGACCATCGGGTTCAGCGCGTAGATCATCTGGTAGCGTTCCGGCACGGCCGTCAGCGGATAGACGATGGGCGAGAGGTACATCAGCAGCATCGTCAGTATCGGCGTGAGCAGCGCGACGTCACGGAAGCGAATCCCGAGCGCCGCCAGCCACACGCCGCAGGCGAACGCCCAGCCCAACAGGGCCAGCAGGAACAGCGGCGCAAGGAAGGCCCGGATGCCGGGGTGCACGCCCTGGATGAGCATGATCACGAACAGCAGCCCCAGCGCGATCACCAGATCCACCACCGCGGAAGCCGTCAAGGTGATGGGCAGGATGAGCTTGGGGAAGTACACCTTGCGGGTCAGCGACTGGTTGGCGCGGATGACGTTCGCCGATTCTGCCAGCACGCGGTTGAAGAAGAAGGCGAGCACCAGCCCCGAGAGCACGTGCACGGAATAGGGAATGCCATGGACCGGGATGCGCGCCCAGAACCCGAAGATGAGCGTGTAGACCAGCATCTGCATGAGCGGCGAGAGCAGCACCCACACCGCGCCCAGCGCCGTGTTCTTGTAGCGGACGCGCACGTTACGCGACACGAGCGCGGCGAGCAGCCCCCGGAAGCGGTAGAGCTCGGGGAAGTTTGGCCAGAACTGGTCGGAGTGCGGCTGGATGATGGT
>JAYTTZ010000025.1:0-11737 GCA_043744805.1 Gammaproteobacteria bacterium | reverse complement strand
AGCCCAACAGCGCAGGACCCATCAGCAACAACGCCCCCGGCACCGGCACCGGGCTTGCGCCCACATCGCCGGGGCGAACAGCCCAACCGAACAACTCGATGCCCTTGCCGAGGCGGTTCTGGTAGCCGTCGTTGAAGTAGAAGTCCCAAGCGCTGTCGGAATCAAACTCGACGCCGGACCAATAGAGGTAGGACTGGACGTTCGCGAAGAGGTCGTAGTTCGCGTTGTGGATGACGCTGATCTCTTCGCCAGCCACCCCGCCCAGCACCTTGTAAAAGAGATTCCCCATCTCGGATGCAGTCTGGTTGTAGCCAAAGCCCATCGGACCGCCCGGCAGGCGCCAGCCGGTCACCCCGTCTATGTTCAAACTCCCGGCCCAGGTGTTGGCAGCGTCCCAGTTCATGCGACCATCGCCGTCATATCCCGAAGTCTGCGCGTAGTTCGCATCCTGCAGCCACGTCAGATTGGCCACATCGTCGTACAGCGCCTGGCCGCCCAGTCGCGAGAGCAAGGCCGCATTCGCACCGCTCGTCGCCAGCAAACCCACCGCGGTCAGCGCCGCAGCCGCTACCGCCTTTATCACTCTTCTTTTCATTCTGAACACTCCCGCAGGTTGAAACTCGAAATCAACCTGAAGAATCCCCCCCCACCCCCGTTAAAATCTCAAGACATTCGGCAATGGTTCGGCGACTAATGTGGGAACCAGCTCACATCATCCGGCGGGTGGGTAGGCGCGGGCTGGTGGTACAGCGGGGGACGTAGGGCGTGGCTTGGGGCAAGCATTGGTCAAGTGATGCGTCAATCCCAGACGCGGTCGCGGACTTCGTCCATTTCGTAGTCATTCATGGACAAGCAGCGTACTGCGCGTGATTTCCACAGGGCGGCAGCTAGCAGATGAAGCTGCGCATGCAGTAACCCTTGTCCGCCCCAGCGTGCGGGGATGGCGATGTTTGCGTCGCTGCCGCGCCATGCGCTCGCGGACCGCCACCGTCCCGGCCACCCGCGCATCCGTCACCGACTGCTCCACGCACAGGCCGTGGCGGCCATCCCTCAACGCGTGCCCGCCGTAACACGGCCTGGCCGGCTGCCCTTTGCCTTTGCGCAGGAGCTTCGCCTCGCTGCCCGTGCTGCTCTGTTCAGGTCAGGCGACTTCCAGCGCCAGATGCACCCGCCGCCCAATCGCCGTCGCAATATTGACCAAGGCATCTAGCGAAAAGCGCGACACCCGCCCACGGAGCAAATCATTCATGCGCGGCTGGGTTACTCCGCATTGTTCTGCGGCCTCCGTTTGCGTCCACGCGCTTTCCTTCACAATGGCCGCAATTTGCTGCATCAGCTCTGCCCGGGCGCGTAAATTGGCCGCTTGCTCAGGGGTATCGGCCAGCGCATCCCAAACGCTGGCATAACTGTCGACTTTCCTTCGGCTCATTGATGACCTCCAGTCAGCTGGGCGAAGCGCTCGGCAGCCAAATCGATATCGTGTTTCGACGTGATCTGCGTTTTTTTCTGGAACGCGTGTAATACGTACACCGAATCCGCCCTCCGCGCGGTATAAATCACCCGGTAGACGCCGGTTTCATCGTGCAGTCGAATTTCCTCAACGCCCTTGCCAATCGAAGGCATCGGTTTGAAGTCATCCGGCTGCGCGCCCCGCTGCACTTTATCAAGCTGGTAACCGGCGTCGTGGCGGGCATCCTCAGGGAAGCCACGGAGACGCTTCAACGAATCACCCAGAAAGCGCACGGGTTTCATGATGGCCAACTATACTGATATGGATATATAGAAAACAATCCACGCCTTACCTGTTCGCGATGGTGGAACTCGCTGCCCTCGCGGGAAACAAGTTCGCGGGTGGATGCGCAGTAGGGCCTTCGTGATAAGCCATCATCGAGTGTACAAATCCATCGTTGTTCTTGACGCGCAAGCTCAATGATTGAAGCATCGCTATGCTTCGAGTATCCGAATGCATGGACCCGACATCCCGCATCGGTAGCTGCGCATCAACCAGGAATTTCACGCCGTGAGAGGTTCCACCCGATTTACGCGCGCGAGGCGGGCGGCATAGGCCAGTGCGGCGAGGATATCTTCGCGCTCAAGGTCGGCATAGTCGGCGAGGATTTCTTCGATCGTCATGCCACCTGCCAGCCATTCCAGGACTGACTCCACCGGATAGCGCAGTCCACGGATACAAGGCTTGCCATGACAAATCGCAGGATCGCTGGTGATACGGTTGCTCATCGGGTTCATCCGCGCATGAAAGTTGGCTGAAGTCTAGGGGGCCTCGCGGAAGTTCCGCACGGTTGAGTCACAGTGAAGCCCAATGGGTGTGCCCGAAAGTGTGCTACTGCACGGCCATATCCGGATTTGTAAGCCCCCCTGATCTTGGATCAGCGATTCTTAGAGTCTTCTGGCGGGTTCAAGACTTCTGCTGAATCACGCCGCCCTCGGTTGAATTTGATTCTCAAGGTAAGCCCCAAGCGCCACCTGAGCCTCCTCCAGATCAAACGAGGCCTGTAATGCCATCCAGAAGTCGGGAGAATTGCCGAAGTAGCGCGCCAGACGCAATGCTGTGTCTGCGGTAATCGCCCGCTTGCCCAGGACAATTTCATTGATGCGACGGGGTGGAACGCCGAGCACGCGGGCCAGTGCGTTCTGACTCAATCCCAGCGGTGCCAAAAACTCCTCGGCGAGGATTTCTCCGGGATGGATGTTTGGAAGCTTCTTGCTCATCACCTTTACCCCTAGTGGTAATCCACGCTTTCCAAGTCGTGCGCGCCATCCGGCTGCCAGGCAAAGCAAATGCGCCACTGGTCATTAATCCGGATGCTGAACTGTCCTTTACGGTCATTCTTCAAGGCTTCCAGATGGTTGCCTGGCGGAACCTTCAAGTCCTGAACATCCTGCGCGGCAGCCAGCATGCGAAGCTTTCGACGTGCAGTTCTCTGGATGTCGGCCGGCAACGAGCGCGCCGGCCGTCCTTCCCATATGGCCCGTGTGGACTCGTCCTTGAATGACCTGATCACAGAACAAACTATAACGCCCTCCGTTATAGCCCTTCAAGCCACGACGATCATGGGAGGCACGCGTCAAAGCTGAGGGAAAAGGGGCCTGCCGGAGTTTTGCCGGAGTCCACGCTGAAAAGTCCTGCTCGGTGGTGCATTTTGCAACGGGCGTCGCCGCCGAGTTTAGCTATAAAACAATTACTTAAATTTCCAGGCTCGAACTACCCGCCAGGTGGGACCACGAGGCTGCGGCCATGGGCCGCGCTGCCCGCCGGCGCCCGCCGCGTGCCGCTGTTCTCACCATTTCTCGAAGCGGGCCTCGGCCTCGGTTTAGCACTGCTCGCATGGCAGCGCTGGCGCATGCGCTAACGCTGAAGTCGCGCCTGGTGCGGGGGTCATCGCGTAGACTGCAATCCACCGCAAACCTGGAGTTGAACGCCATGGCCGTCGATCAGGACAAGCTGAACGCAATGCTCTATCGGATGATTGGTGACGTCGCCGCCGCGGCTTCTGGCGCGCTGGTGGTGCTGGGCGAACGCCTGGGTTTGTTCCGCGCGGTCGCCGCCCACGGGCCGCTTGATGCCGCGACCCTGGCCAAGCGCCTCGATCTGCACGAGCGCTACGTCCGCGAATGGCTCAACACCATGGTGGCCGGGCAATACGTGGAGTACGACCCTGCCAGCGGCCACTACGCGATGTCCCCGGAGCAGAAAGCCTGCCTCGCCGAGCCCGAGGGCGTGGCCTACCTGCCGGGCGGCTACTCCAGCGTGATGGCGCTCTACCTCGACGAGCCCAACGTCGAGCAAGCCTTCAGGAGCGGTAACGGCATCGCCTGGGGCGACCACAGCAACTGTCTTTTCTGCGGCGCCGAGAAATTCTTCGGGCCGGGCTACCGGGCCAACCTGGTCGACCACTGGCTGCCTGCCCTCGACGGCGTGGTGGCGCGCCTCGACGCCGGTGCCACGGTAGCGGACGTCGGCTGCGGCCACGCCCTGTCCACCCGCCTGATGGCGCGCGCCTTCCCCAAGTCCAGGTTCCACGGCATCGACTACCACGCGCCGTCGATCTCCCATGCCACCGAAATGGCCGCCACCTGGCAACTCGACAACACCCACTTCCGCATCGGCGGCGCCACCGATTTCGACGGCGACTACGACCTCATCACCTTCTTCGACTGCCTGCACGACATGGGTGATCCGGTGGGTATCGCCCGCCATGTCCGCAGCCGGCTCAAGCCCGGCGGCACCTGGATGATTGTCGAGCCGATGGCCGGGGACTCCGTGGCCGAGAACATCAACCCGGTAAGCCGCGCCTTCTATGCGTTCTCCACCATGATTTGCTTGCCGGTCTCGCTGAGCCAACCCGGGCGCCTTGGCCTCGGCGCCCAGGCGGGCCCCGCGCGCCTGACCGAAGTGGTGAAGGCCGGTGGTTTCAGCCAGGTGCGGGTCGCCGCCACCACGTCGGCCAACCTGGTCCTCGAAGCCCGGGTCTAGGCCGCGGTGGCCAGTCTCGTCGAACTGCTGGGCGACTTCGCCGGCAGCGGACGACTCGAAGCCATCCTGCTGCGACCCGCACGCGACGTCTGGCCAGTCGCGGTGCAAGAAGCCACTGCCCTTGCGGGACTTGGCCTGGCTGGCGATCGCGCCAGCACTTCGCGGCGCGGCGGCGGCCGGCGCCAGATCACGGTGTTCCAGGCGGAGCACCTGCCCCTCATCGCGGCCTGGACCGGGCATGCGGCAATCGACCCCGCCACCCTGCGTCGCAACCTCGTCATCTCGGGCATCAACCTCATCTCCGGCCGCTCGCCGCTGCGGGATTTGCAGATCGAACTGCAGATTGGCGACACCGTCTTGCTCGAACTGACCGGGCCCTGCGACCCTTGTTCGAAAATGGCCCGCGAACTCGGGCCCGGTGGCTACAACGCCATGCGCGGCCATGGCGGCATGACCGCCCGGGTGCTGATCGGCGGGCCACTGAAAGTGGGCGATCTGGTCCGACTCGCCGCCGTCCATACCCCTCCACACCTGAAGCCCTGACGGGCTGGAAAAAAAAGAGGAACACGCCATGACCCATGCCATCCGTATCCACCAGAACGGCGGCCCCGCAGTGCTGCGCTGGGAAGCCGTGGACGTGCCGGCCCCGGCCGCCGGCGAAGTCCGCCTCCGCCACACCGCAGTGGGCCTGAACTACATCGACGTCTATTTCCGCACCGGCCTTTACCCGCCGCCGGGCTTCCCCTTCATCCCCGGCTTCGAAGGCGCTGGCGTGATCGAAGCCCTGGGACCGGACGTGACGGGTTTCGCGGTGGGCGACCGCGTGGCCTACGGCACCGGGCCGCTCGGCGCTTACTCGGAAGCGCGAGTGATACCGGTGGACCGCGTGGTGAAAATCCCGGCCGGGGTGAGCGACGAACAGGCCGCCGCGATGATGCTGCAGGGCATGACCGTGCAGTACCTGATCCGTCGCATCCACAAGGTGCAGGCTGGTGACACGATTCTGGTCCACGCCGCCGCCGGCGGCGTCGGGCTCATCCTGTGCCAGTGGGCAAAGCACCTCGGCGCGACCGTCATCGGCACGGTCGGCTCGGACGAAAAAGCCGAGCTCGCACGGGCCAACGGCTGCGACCATCCGATTGTCTACGTCCGCGAAGACTTCCAGGCCCGGCTCATAGAGATCACCCACGGGCAGAAAGTACCGGTGGTGTACGACTCGGTCGGCCGTGACACCTTCGCAAAGTCGCTCGACTGCCTGGCGCCGCTGGGCATGATGGTGCTGTTCGGCCAGGCGTCCGGCCCGGTACCCCCGTTCGAGCTGGGCCAGTTGGCGGCCAAGGGCTCGCTGTTCATCACCCGCCCAACGCTTTTCTCCTATACCGCGAAGCGCGCGGATCTGGAGGCGACAGCAGCCGATTTGTTTGCGGTGGTGGCGAGTGGCGCGGTGAAGATTGCGGTGAACCAGACCTATGCGCTCAAGGACGCGGCGATTGCCCATCAGGATCTTGAAGCCCGGCGCACCACCGGTTCGACGGTCCTGAAGGTCTAGCAGGCCTGCCAGGCCAACGCCGGCTCAGCGACGGACCGTCGCGTCGGCGGTTCGTGCCGCCAGCTCGGCCACGGCTTCGGCCACCAGGGGCAACAGGTCCTCGCCTTGCGTCGCCTGCCAGTGGCTGATGAGCTTGCGCCGCATGCGCGGCTCCCAGAACTTGAGCAGGTGGTTGAGCACGCCGGCGCGCGCCTCGGCGTGATCCGGCCCGGAGATGAAATAGGCCCCGATGTCATTGGCCATCTCCACCAGGTGATCGACTGAGTTGTGCATGCTCAAACCCCGGGATTGGCCGGCGCCGTGGCGTAATCCGCCAGCCTGCCGGGATGGGAATAGGCGACATACTGGCCGTCGCGCGCGAGCCCGAGCAGGGTCACGTTGGCACGTTCGGCAATCGCCACCGCAAGCGCGGTGGGCGCAGACACCGCGACGACGATCGGAAACCCCGACCACGCCGCTTTCTGGACCATTTCGTAACTGGCGCGGCTGGTCAGCACAAGGATACCGTCGCGTCGCGTGACGCCTAGGTGCGCTAACGCACCGACAAGTTTGTCCAGCGCATTGTGGCGCCCCACGTCTTCACGCAGGAGTCCAGGCTCGCCGCTGGCAGGACACCAGGCGGCGGCATGGGTTGCACCGGTCGCGAGGAACATCGGCTGGCGTGCCTTGAGCCCAGCGAGGCCGGCGGCAATCGCCGCGCTGCCCACGATAAAACTGGAGACCACCGGCGGCGGCCAGCGGATGACGTCCTCGAGCAGGCGCGTGCCGCACAGGCCACAGCCGCTGTTGCCCGCCAGGGTGCGGCGATTGGGCGCGAGTTTTTCGGCTTGCGAAAACGGGATCTGCAGGTTGACGTGGATGCCGGAGAGTTCCTCGCGGAGGGTGATGTTGGTCACTTCGGAAGGCCCTGAAACAATGCCTTCGGTCAGGGAGAACCCCAGCGCGAAATCCGCCAGATCGGTGGGCGAAGCCAGCATCACGGCGTAAGGCTCGCCGTTGTAGTGGAGCGCGACGGGCACTTCCTCCGCCACGCGATCAGGCTCGCGCCGAAAGCCGTCGACCCCATGGCGATCGACCGTCCGCCATGGACCGACACCCGGCAGGCGCCCTGTAGGTGCGGCCACCGGAGCGCTCAGGACTCGCTGCGCGCGGGATGCCGCGCAGCCAGCAGGCGGTCCTGCTCGTCGCTGAAAGCGCGATAGCGCCGCTGCCAGTCGGACGGTTGCGCCACCTTGGCCACCTGCACCGCCGTCACCTTGTATTCGGGGCAGTTGGTGGCCCAGTCGGAGTGTTCGGTGGTGATGACGTTGGCCCCCGATTCCGGGAAGTGGAACGTGGTGTAGACCACGCCGGGCTGCACGCGCGGCGTCACGTGCACGCGGAGCACGGTCTCGCCCACGCGACTCGCCACCCCCGCCCAGTCACCGTCACTGATGCCGCGCTCTTCCGCATCGTGCGGGTGGAGTTCAAGCAGATCTTCCTCGTGCCAAATGGTGTTCGCCGTGCGGCGCGTCTGCGCGCCGACGTTGTACTGCGACAGAATGCGCCCGGTGGTCAGCAGGAGCGGGAACTTGCGCGAGGCACATTCGCGGGTCGGCACGTAGGCCGTGAGCATGAAGCGACCCTTGCCGCGCACGAACTCATCCACGTGCATCGTCGGCGAACCCACGGGATGCTGCGCGTTGCACGGCCACTGGAGGCTGCCGAGTTCGTCGAGCTTCGCGTAGCTGACCCCGGTGAAGGTCGGCGTGAGGCTCGCAATCTCGGCCATGATTTCCGCAGGGTGTCCGTAGTGCATCGGGTAGCCCAGCGCAGTGGCGAGCAGGCAGGTGATTTCCCAGTCGGCTTTGCCGCCCAGCGGCCGCATCACGCGACGGATACGCGAGATGCGCCGCTCCGCGTTGGTGAAAGTGCCATCCTTCTCCAGGAAGGAACTGCCCGGCAGGAAGACATGCGCGAACTTGGCGGTCTCGTTGAGGAAGAGATCCTGCACGATGATGCATTCCATGGCTTCCAGCGCGGCGGACACGTGCTGGGTGTTGGGATCGGACTGCGCGATGTCTTCGCCCTGCACGTACAGCGCCTTGAATTCACCGTCGAGCGCGGCCTCGAACATATTGGGGATGCGCAGGCCCGGTTCCGGATCTAGCGTCGTGTTCCAGGCTTGCTCGAAGAGCGTGCGGGTGGTGGTGTCCGAGATGTGGCGGTAGCCGGGTAGCTCGTGCGGGAAGGAGCCCATGTCGCAGGCGCCCTGTACGTTGTTCTGGCCGCGCAGCGGGTTCACGCCCACGCCTTCGCGACCGATGTTGCCGGTGGCCATCGCGAGGTTGGCGATGCCCATGACCATGGTCGAGCCCTGGCTGTGCTCGGTCACGCCGAGGCCGTAGTAGATGGCCGCGTTGCCACCGGTGGCGTACAGCCGCGCGGCCGCGCGCACTTCGCCAGCGGGCACGCCGGTGATGGCTTGCGTGGCTTCGGGTGAATTGAGGGGATCGGCCACGAAGTCCCGCCAGGCCGTGAAGCTCTTCGTTTCGCAACGCGCGGCGACGAAGGCTTCGTCAACGAGACCTTCGGTCACGACCACGTGCGCGATCGCATTGATGAGTCCGACGTTGGTGCCCGGTCGGAGCTTCAGGTGGTGTTCGGCCTTCACGTGCGGACCGCGCACCAGGCTGATGGTGCGCGGATCGGCCACGATGAGCCGCGCACCGGCGCGCAGGCGATGCTTGATGCGCGAGGCGAACACCGGATGGCCGTCGGTGGGGTTGGCGCCGATCACGAAGATCACGTCCGCGCGGTCGACTGAATCGAAGTCCTGCGTGCCAGCCGATTCGCCCAGGGTCTGCTTGAGCCCGTAACCGGTCGGCGAATGGCAGACGCGCGCGCAGGTGTCCACGTTGTTGTTGCCGAAGCCCGCGCGAACAAGCTTCTGCACGAGGTAGGTTTCCTCGTTGGAACAGCGCGAGGAGGTGATGCCACCCAGCGCGTCCTTGCCGTAGGTCGCGGCGATGCGTTTCAGTTCGCTGGCGGCATAGGCGATGGCTTCGTCCCAGCCCACCACCGTCCACGCCGCGTGGATGGACTTGCGGATCATCGGCGTGGTGATGCGATCCGCATGCGTGGCGTAGCCAAAGGCAAAGCGGCCCTTCACGCAGGAGTGACCGTGGTTCGCGTGCCCATCCTGGTTGGGCACCATGCGCACGACTTCCTCGCCTTTCATCTCGGCCTTGAACGAACACCCCACGCCGCAGTACGCGCAGGTGGTGACCACGCTGTGTTCCGGCTGGCCTTTTTCGATGAGCGACTTCTCGGCCAGGGTGGCGGTGGGGCAGGCCTGCACGCAAGCCCCGCAGGACACGCATTCGGAGGCCAGGAAAGACTCGTTGGCGCTGGGCGATACGCGGGATTCAAAGCCGCGCCCGGCAATCGTCAGCGCGAAGGTGCCCTGCACTTCCTCGCAAGCCCGCACGCAGCGCGAGCAGACAATGCACTTGCTGCTGTCGAACGTGAAATACGGATTGCTCTCGTCCTTCGGCAGGTGGAGGTGGTTTTCGCCCTGGTAGCCGTAGCGCACTTCGCGCAGGCCCACGGCGCCGGCCATGTCCTGCAGTTCGCAGTGGCCGTTGGTGGGGCAGGTGAGGCAGTCGAGCGGGTGATCGGAAATATAGAGCTCCATGGTGTTGCGGCGGAGCCTGGCGAGCGTCGGTGTCTGGGTGCGCACCTGCATGCCTTCCACGACCGGCGTGGTGCAGGAGGCCGGGTAACCGCGCATGCCGTCCACTTCCACGAGGCACAGCCGGCAGGAGCCAAAAGGCTCCAGCATTTCCGTGGCGCACAGCTTGGGGATGCCGATGCCCGCTTCGGAAGCCGCGCGCAAGATCGAAGTGCCGGCGGGTACTTCAAGGCGCCGGCCGTCGATATCGACGCTTACCCCGGTCGTGGCGCCACTGGCTGGCGTGCCGTGGTCATGGTCGCTTTTACAGCGCATGGGCTAGTCCTCTTCTCTCGTGTCTCGCCAATCTTGCGCCCGCCTCCAGCAACTTCACTTCAGGCGCCCGGCGGCAGATCGCTTGCGTGTGGCAGGCCGAAATCCTGCGGGAAATGCTTCAACGCGCTTTGCACCGGGAGCGGCGTGAGGCCGCCCAGCGCGCACAGCGAGCCATGGGTCATGGTCTCGCAGAGATCGTTCAGCAGCGCGACTTCGCGTGGCTTGTTGGTGGACGCCAGCAGGCGGTCGATCGTTTCCACGCCGCGCGTGGAACCAATCCGGCAGGGCGTGCACTTGCCGCAGGATTCGAGCGCGCAGAACTCGAAGGCATAACGGGCCATGCGCGACATCTCGACGCTGTCGTCGAAGGCCACGATGCCACCATGGCCCAGCATCGCGCCGCGCGCGGCGAAGGCTTCGTAATCCACCAGGGTGTCGAAATGCGCGGCCGGCAGGTAGGCGCCCAGCGGCCCGCCCACCTGCACCGTGCGCAAGGGTCGGCCCGTGGCGCTGCCGCCGCCAAAGTCGTAGAGGAGTTCATCGAGGCGCACGCCGAAGGCTTTTTCCACCAGTCCGCCGCGCGCGAGGTTGCCGGCCAGTTGGAGTGGCAGGGTGCCGCGGGAGCGACCCATGCCGAAATCGCGGTAGTGCCCGGCGCCGCGCGCCAGCACCACTGGCACGGTGGCCAGTGAAATCACGTTGTTGATCACGGTGGGCCGACCGAACAGGCCCTGCACTGCCGGCAACGGCGGCTTGAAGCGGATCTGGCCGCGCTTGCCTTCCAGGCTTTCGAGCAAGGACGTTTCCTCGCCGCAGATATAGGCGCCGGCGCCGAGGCGTACTTCGAGATCAAACCGCCGGCCACTGTCCATCACGCTCGCGCCGAGGATGCCGGCGGCATAGGCCCTGGCAATGGCCTGGTTCAGGGTCTGCCAGGCGTCGGGATATTCGAACCGCAAGTAGAGGTAACCCTGCGTGGCACCCACCGCGAGGCCGGCAATGATCATCCCCTCGATGAGCGTGTAGGGATCGTCTTCCATCAGCATGCGGTCCGAGAACGTGCCCGAGTCGCCTTCGTCCGCGTTGCAGACGATGTATTTCCGGTCGGCGTCGGTATTGAGCACCGTGCGCCACTTGATGCCCGTGGGGAACGCGGCGCCGCCGCGTCCGCGCAGGCCCGACGTGCTCACCTCGTCGACGATCGCCGACGGCGCCATGGCGAGCGCCCGGGTGAGTCCCTGCCAGCCTTCGTGGGCGGCGTAGTCTTCCAGCGACAGCGGATCGATGAGCCCGACGCGCGCGAAGGTCAGGCGTTCCTGGTGCTTGAGATAAGGGATGTCCTGCGTTCGGCCCTGCGCCAGCGGATGGGGGGCACCCCACTGGAAGTTGGCGTCGAACAGGCCCGGCACGTCGGCCACGGTCACCGGGCCGTAGGCCACGCGGCCCGCAGGGGTCTGCACTTCCACTAGCGGCTCCAGCCAGAACAGGCCCCAGGAGCCATTGCGAATGATCGTCAGCGGCAGGTGGCGGCGCGTGGCTTCCTGCTGGAGCGCGTGGGCGACGTCGTCTGCGCCCACCGAACGCGCGGCGGAATCGCGCGGCACGTGGACGGTGATCATGGCGTGGCCTCCCCCGCCAGCAGCGCATCGAAGCGTGCCGCCGTGACTCGACCATGCAAGCGCTCGTCGATCATCACCGCCGGCGC
>JAYTTZ010000024.1:0-11760 GCA_043744805.1 Gammaproteobacteria bacterium | reverse complement strand
CGCAATGCCTGAAGTCCCTTACCGGCCTGACCAACCTGCGATTCGAAGACATGGATGCCTGGTCGCAGGCCATGATCGCCGGCATCGCCAACTACACGGGCGACCCGGCAGTTGAAGCACGCTGCCATGACGCCACTGCAGGCATCGACGCGGCGATAGACGACATGCTGCCCATCGTCCGCAAGCATCCCAACCCCTCCTTGTTGAGCGTCCTCCATGACAGCGGCATGCCCGAACCCAGCATCCGCGCCAACCTTAAACTCGCAATCAGCGGCGGGCAGAACGAACCTCGCCACGTGATCCTTGGGGCAATCTGGGCCTTGTTGACGCATCCGGCGCAGCGTTCAAAAGTCATGTGCGGCGATCTCAGCTACGGGCAGATCTTCGACGAATACGTGCGCTGGATGTCACCCATCGGCATGTCGCCGCGGCGGATTGCCCGGGCGCACGACTATGCCGGCATCACGTTCACGCCGGAAAGCCGGGTGTTCCTGATGTTCGCTTCGGCCAATCGTGACGAAGCCCACTTTGTTCTTCCCGACAACTTCGATGCAACGCGCGGCAACGTCCAGGCCATTCCGTTTGGCGCAGGTCCGCATTTCTGTGCGGGTGCCGCCGCTGCGCGCAGCATGATTGCGGACGTCGCACTGCCGCTGCTGTTCCAGCGTTTGCCCGGGATCACGCTCGATCCGACGGTCCCGGTACGGGTCAGTGGCTGGGCGTTCCGGGGCCTGCAAAACCTGCCTGTGTGCTTGCGTTGAGTCAGCGCCCGCGACTGGCGGGGCGCTGCAACATGGAAACGCGGGGGGATCCAGCCGGCATTGCGGTTGTGCTGCGGGGTTAGGCCCCGCTCGTTCCGGCCCTGGACCGCCGGTCGCCTTTAGATCCCTTCACGGGTCAATTCGCAATCCGTGCCAGTCCCAGTACCGGTAATCGCACCGGTAATCGCCCGATCAGGACGCACTCTGCAGGCCTCCAGAATGGTATTGCGAAGTATTCGTATTCAGATCAGAATGCCGCCGGATAAGAACTTATCTCATTTAAGGGTGGCAGCAAGCTGCCCGAAAAAAGGAGCCCGTGCATGTACGTCTGCCTATGCCATGCGATCACCGAGCACCAGATTCGTGACTGTGCCGCCACTGGAGCGGGCCTGGAAGAAATCGCCGCCGACCTTGGGGTCGGGACCTGTTGCGGCCAATGCCGGGGACACGCGGAATCCGTGATCGCCGAGTGCCGGAACCGCGCCGCCTGGGCATTCCCGGCCAGAGCGCCTACTGCTAGCCTCCAAGCCTGAGTTACTCTCCCCGCCGAGGGCCGGCAAACAACGTCAACGAGGATTCCCATGCAAGGCGACAAGCGCGTCATAGCGTTGCTCAACGCTCAACTCAGGAACGAACTTTCCGCCATCAACCAGTACTTCCTGCACGCCAGGATGTTCGATAACTGGGGTTTCACGCGGCTCGGCAAGATCGAGTACCAGGAATCAATCGGCGAAATGAAACACGCCGACGAACTGGTAAAACGCATCCTCACGCTCGATGGGCTGCCGAACCTGCAGGACCTGGGCAAGTTGATGATCGGGCAGACCGTCCCGGAGATGCTGCAAAGCGATCTGCAAATAGAACTCGGGTCCCAGGCGAAAGTTAAGGAAGCGATTGCGGCCTGCGAGGTAGCGGCCGATTTCGTAAGCCGCGAACTCTTCGAACAAATCCTCGAGGACACCGAGCAACACATCGATTTCCTCGAGACGCAGCTTGGCTTAATCGACAGCGTTGGCCTGCAGAATTACCTCCAATCGCAGATGATCCCAGGCGCCAGCTAGGCACTGCCACTAAAGATGCCCGCGCAGGCGTGGGCCAATCGGTGCCTGTCCCAGAATGCGGTCGTGAAGAAGCTCCGCATATGCGGTATCTCGCTGCCTGAATGCTTGCCGGTGTGGTGTGTGTCGAGAGGCATCGGGAGCACTCTTCAGCTGGGTCTCAACGATCTTTTCGATCGGAATTCCCTGATCTCCGACTGCGACTCCAGGATGGAACGCATGGCCCGAATAGCGTCATCGGGACCCAGATTGAAAAACTCACGGCGTTTTTGCCGAAGTGGGGCGAGCTTTTCGTGGAGAAGTAACTCGAACCTTGTTCGCTCATTGACGAACACCTGATGGGCGACAGTCCAGATGAAATCCCCGGTCGAGCTTTTGTTAATCTCGGCGCATCGCGCAGCCGGATCGCGCGATGTCATCCCGATTTTGCAAACCGGGAGCTGAATATCGGCAACTTCAAGAATGTAGACAAACCCCTTGCCTGAAGTCTCCGATTCGCACATTCCAATCTCCTTTGCGACTGTCGATTGTTGGCGCCGGGTTAAAAATGAGCCATCGGCTCGACCCAAAATGGAGCCAGGCACGAGAGCCTACCGTTACGAATTGCGGCCGAGGATCAGTGTAGGTGTTTGCCTGCGTCGTCATCCTCGATGGTGTCTTGAGCGGATCCGGCGCCCGTTAAATTCTCGTCCCGTATCGCCACCTGCTTGTAGCCGTCGAGGCATTGCTCTCGCGCCTCGACGTGCTTTATCGATGCCTGTCCCAGCGAGCGCGATGTGCCAGGCATCCACCGCGTACCCGACGGTGCAGGGCGCGGCCTTGCCGGGGTAAGCCGAGAAGGCTTTCGAGGCGTATCCCAAGTGCGGCTGGTTCAAGCGCGGCTACGCGGCGAGTCCATTGCAAAAGTTACGAGGCTGGGCAGTTGGAGGCTTCCTGCTGCAAGAAGCTCGGCTTTTATTCGAGGCTGCGTTGCGCGGCCCGGCCGGCGCTGTGGTGAGGCGGGCATTGCAGCAAGCGGGTGGGGCCCTGGCCTGCCGTGCTGGTTCGTCCCGCATCGGGATCCGCGCCCGCGCTCTGCAGGGTCTGTGCCGGCACGGAGGCCGGCCGTAGCGTTTCGCACATGATGCAGTACGGTCTGGCCGGCGAGCGGTTGGGGTCTCTTTCTTGGCGTACGCGGATTTCATGCGCTTGCCGCGTCCGGCGGCGATGATCACGAGGCAAAGCCGTCCCATGCGGATGTACCTCTACAGGGTGCGATGGATTGTCGGTGCCGCCCTGGCCGGGCTGCTCCTCGCCGGTTGCGGCATGGTACGCCTCGGCTACAGCCAGGCACCGAGCCTGGTCTATTGGTGGATCGACGGTTACGCAGACTTGTCAGACGCGCAGACCCCACCCCTGCGCGAGGCGATTGAGCAGTGGTTCGATTGGCACCGGCGCACCCGGCTCGCCGACTACGTGGCCCTGCTACAGCGGGCGCAGGCGGAGGTGCTGCAGCCAATCACGCCGCAGGCAATGTGTCGTTGGGGCGACGCGCTGCAGGCGCGCTTCGAGGTGGCGGTCGAGCAGGCCACGCCGGCGCTGGCCGTGTTGATGATCACCCTATCGCCCGAGCAGTTGCGCCATATCGAGCGCAAGCAGTTGAAGGCTGTCGAGGAGTTGCGCGCTGAATACGCACAGGGCAACCGGGCCGAGCGCGCCTTGGCCTCGTTCAAACGCACGCTCGAACGCTACGAGACGCTCTACGGCTCGTTCGACAAACCGCAGCGCGCGCGGCTGTCGCACCGGTTGGGCCAATCGAGCTTCGATGCCGATCGCTGGCTGGACGAGCGCGAGCGCCGCAACCGCGACTTGCTGCAGACGTTGACGCAGGTTTCCAGCGGTGCGCGCGTGATGGACAGCGCCCCGGCGCAAGTAGAGGCCGAGGCGGCGGTGCGCATGCTGGTCGAACATACGCTGCGCTCACCGCGCCCCGAACACCGAACCTACCAGGAGCGCCTGTCCATGGAGACCTGCGAACTCGCGGCGACGGTGCACAACCTGACCACGTCTGCACAACGCCAGCAGGCGCAACGCACGCTCAAGGACTGGGAGGCTGATGTGCGCCTGCTGGTGGGCAGCGTCACCGCCAATCCGGGCGGAGGCATCCGGCGGAAGCTACTTTGACCAACGCTCAAGTTGAAAAAAGAGATGCTAAAACGATGCCTGTCCCAGCACGTCACCAGGACGTCAGATGGCCACATCCACGCGCAAGGGCGCGTGATCCGAACTGACAATCCGCGGCAGGGGCGGCGCATCGAACGCCGTTACGCCACGCAGGAAGATGTGATCAAGTTGTTGGCCAAAATGCTGCCAGCGACCCTGCCTGTGAGCGGTGACGTGAACCAGTGAAAACTCGGCCATGACGGCGAGTAGTTGGCGCCGCCTGGCAGGCGACCAGGTGTTGAAATCACCCCCCACGATGAGTGGCCCGCGCTCGCCAGCGACGATGCCTCGCAGTTGCTCGAGTTGACGGCTGAACTTCCCGATCGTGACAAAGTTGATGGCGTGTACGTTGACTACGGTAATCAGTCCATTAACGGTAGCGTAGCGCGTCAGCAGGATGGCTTTAGGCGTACCCAAGATTGGCTCGGCGTCTGGTGATCTATAGGCGTGGACGTCAAGCGCGGTGGCGCGGCAACCCGTTTTGACACCAGAGGTGGTCGCGCGACGGAAATGAGTGACCGTCTCGGCCATGACCCACTCCATCCCGCCATTGAGGTGAAGCGCATCTGCCCGTCCTCCGTGCAGGACGGCTTCCTGCAGCAGGACGATGTCGGCGTCCGCGCACAGCAGCGCGAGGTCGGCGGGCAATCGAGGGCGCTGTGCCTTGTGGATGTTCCAGCACACCAGTCGCAGCGTCGAACCCAGCACCGTGAGGCTTGGTGTGCCGAGGCGACGAGCGTCGGCCTCTGGCAGTGCGCGAAACAAAAATGAGTCCCAGGAGCGATTGCGGGCCCGGGGCATCGCAGTTTCTCCTAGAGGTAGGCTGAAAACAGACGGATCAGGTTGTTTCTCAGACGCATCCAGATCGGCGTTGCCCGCACTTCGGCTGGCAGGATGAGGCGCCCACGGCTGCGCTTTGCTGCCACATAGGATTCAAGTTGCGCGGCAAGGGCAGGGTCGTAGCACTCAAGGTTTGCTTCGAAGTTGAGGCGCAGCGAGCGCTGGTCCCAGTTCGTCGAACCGACGAGCACCCACTTGCCATCAACGACCATTACCTTGCTGTGATCAAAGGGTGGTGCCGTAAGGAAAACGCGGACGCCATGCAGCACGAGGGGAGACCACTTGGCCATCATGGCCCAGTCCAGCGGACGAAAATTGGAACGCCGCGGGATCACGATCTCGACGGAGAGCCCGCGCAACGCAGCGACGGTCAGTGCACTGGCCAGGGTTTCGTTGGGCAGGAAATAGGGGGTCATGATGACCACCCGTTCGCGCGCAACCGCCAAGGCGCCAAGCAACAGCCACTGCAGTTTGTCGATGTCCTGATCCGGGCCCGTGCTGACGACGCGTGCCAGGGGTGGGGTCGATGCCTCGGTAACCGAGGTGCCGTCAACGGCGGACGGTAACGTCAGGTCGTCCCCTGAAGCAAAGCGCCAATCCGATTCAAAAACTGCATTCATCTGGTTGATGACCGGACCTTCCACCTTGAAGTGAATGTCCTGGACCGGTCGGTTGGGTCGCTCTTGCAGGACATTACCGTGGCGGATGTTCATTCCGCCAATGAATCCAGACTTGCCATCGGCGATCATCAATTTCCGATGGTTTCGTAAATTCAAGAAGGGCAAATCGCGCAGGCGGCCCGACATGAACCTCGCTGTCGCTACGCCGCCCTCGAGGAGGGCCTGGTCGACGGATCGGGAGGAGTAAAGCAAGCCGAACTCATCAAACAGGACAAAGACCTTGACGCCGCGCGTTCGGGCAGCGATCAAGGCCTGGATGAAGCGCTCACCGATCGAGTCGTAGTCGAATATGTATGACGACAGGGCGATGGTCGCTTCCGCATTTTCAATAGTCGCCAGCATCTCGGGGTAGGCCTGATCGCCGTTGATAAGCGGGGTGACCCGATTGCCAGCAAGGAACGGCAGTCTGTCGATTTCGTTGCCGAGGTGGAGAAGTTGCAGATCCGTGGTGACCGGCACGGCGGAATCGGCGCCAGACGGGAGGGTGGGTTGCGGCACCTTGCGGTGCTTCTTCAGGCGCCGCGCGCGCCGCGCAATCCGGTTGATGCCGAACAGCCAGTAAGCCAGGGCCCCGAAGAATGGGGAGAGCGCGACTATGCCGATCCACGCAACGGCGGAACTTTCTTGAGCCTTGGTGAGGAGGATGTGCGCACCGACGAGGATGACGATGGCGCCGTACAGGATAATCAGGAAGGAAAAGCCATCGTGTCCCCAAAACATGGCGGTGATTCAGATTTTTGGATGGACGATCATCAGCTCAGTTTAGTCCTCCAGGGCGAACATTGCGCCGGAGCCACTAATCGCCCCCAGCATCGCTCCGACCAGGAAATGATGGCCAAGATGATGCCTGTCCCAGAACGGCGAGCGACGAGCGATACCATCGAAGCTGGACTGGGGAGTTATGCCTGCGAGACCAGCTGCGTAACCAGCGTCTTATCGAGCTGGGTTGGGAGGTGAAGCGGTTCTGGGTATACCAGGTGCGCGACAGCCTCGATAAGTGCGTGGCCTCGATTGTTCGCTGGGTAGAGGAAGCACGGTTGGCATGAAGGCTCCCGTGGAATGTTTTCGCCTGGAATAGGGCGGAGCCGATTGTGGCTTCAAGATGACCGCGGTGCCTGAGACTGACGGGCTGGAGCTTCGCTCAGCCCGGCTTCCTGAAGCGGTAAAGGGACAAAATGATGCTTGTCCCAGAGCGATGAGTTCTCCAGAGCTTCCAGATACAGAGCACCCAAGTCGATGCCTGTCCCAGATGTTTTTCAGATCTTTTGCCGATTCTTGCCAGTGCTAATGCGATGTAATACGTTGCATTATCGCCATCCAGGGCCGCCCCCATGACCGTCACTACCGTTCGCCTTCAGCCAGAGGTCGAGTCTGGGCTGGAAGCCGTTGCCGATAAGCTCCATCGGAGCAAAAGCTGGGTCATAAACCAAGCGCTTCGCGAATTCCTCGCGCGGCAAGAACTTGAGCAGGCGCGTTGGCGGGAAACCCTGCAAGCGATGGATTCGGTTGCGCAAGGCAAGGTCGTGTCGGAAGAAGCCGCTCACGCGTGGCTGGCTAGTTGGGGGACCAGAGGGGAACTGCCGCCGCCGAAAGCAGGCGAATGAGGCTGGTCTATTCTGAAGAAGCCGTCGCTGATTTGGTAAGGCTCCGACAGTTCATCGCAGAGAAGGACCCGCAAGCGGCAGGGAGGGTGGGCGCGGAATTGGTTTCCCGCCTGGAAAACCTGAAACGATTCCCGGCCATGGGACGTGAAGTAGTGCAGGCGCCTGATCCCACCGCAATCCGCGATGCGGTATTTGGCAATTACGTCGTGCGTTACTCGCCGCGTGCCGAGGTGCTCATCGTGCTTCGCCTTTGGCATCACTACGAAGATCGCGGTAACAGCGCTTAAGCGATCACAACTGGCGCGGCTCTGGGGGGCTGCGGAAATTATGAGCGGCCAATTCGATGCCTGTCCCAGATATCCAGACGATGCCTGTCCCGGCCTTAATCAGTGCCTGTCCCATATTATTGAGCCCCCCATGAGCCCCTACGAGAATGCGATCCCGGAATAGCCACCTTCGGACGCCGCCCTCAGGTGTTTGGCGTATTCGGCGCCACCGGTCGCGAAGATGTTGTATCGCATATGGCCGTACTCGTGGCCATCGAGATTGGAGTTGTACCCCGTGATCCAGCTTTGCGCCTTGCGTAGGAGGAGGCCGTCATAGCTTGCCTTGACCGCGTCGAACCATTGCTGCTGGGCCACCGCGGTCGCGTCGAAGCGGGTGTATCCGTGCTCTCGCACATACCCAAGCAGGGGCATGATCCAGTCCACGGCCACTTCCGAGCCCCGCGGAAAATTTGCCGCCGCAATCTGCGGCCCGCCGAGCATCACGAGGTTGGGGAAGCCGCTCACGAGCATGCCGAGGTAGGTGATGGGGCCATCGGCCCAGGTCTCCCGCAGCATCTGTCCGCCGAGTCCACGGATGTCGATGCGGTCGTAGGCACCGGTGAACGCGTCAAAGCCGGTGGCGTAGACGATGATGTCGAATTCGAAATCCCGGGCCGTCGTGCGCAGGCCGCTTGCCGTGATCTGTTCGATGGGCGTGGCTTTTGAATCCACGAGCTCGACGTTGTCGCGGTTGTAAGCTTCGAAATAACCCGTTTCCAGCGGCAGGCGCTGGACGCCAAAGCCATGGTCCTTCGGGATCAGCAACTCGGCCACCCGTCGGTCCTTCACGCGCTGGCGGATCTTGTCGGCAATGAATGCGGACAACTCGGCGTTTGCGGCCTCGTCCATGAAAATCTCGGCGAAGTTTGCGAGCCAGATCCCGAAGCCGGGTTCCTGATACAGCCTCTCCCAAAACGCGCGCCGTTCCCCGGCCGAGAGGTCGTAGAAGCTCCGCCTGTCAGGTTCGTGCTCGAAGGCGGCGGGGGAGCGCGCGCAGGCTGCGAAGATGTCGTCGTAGCGAGCCCGGATGGCGTTCATATCCTCCACGCTGATCGGCTTGTTGTTGAGCGGCGCCGCCCAGTTGGCACGACGCTGGAAGACCGTCAGTTGCGCTGCCTGCTGCGCGACGACCGGGATGATCTGGATGGCCGTGGCGCCGGTGCCGATGATCCCCACGCGCTTACCCGCGAGGTCCAGCGGTTCGTGCGGCCAGTTCGCGGTGTGGAAGGAGCGTCCCTTGAAATCACCCATGCCCGGGATCTTCGGCAGGGTCGGGGTGGACAGCGGCCCGATGCCCGCCACGACAACCCGTGTCGTCAGGCTGCGCCCGTCCTGCAGGGTGAGCCGCCAGGTGTCCGTCGTCTCGTCGAAGCTCATCAATTCCACCCGGCAGCCGAATTGCATGTGCTCGCGGAGCCCGAGTTTGTCGACGACGAAATTCAGGTAGCGCAGTGTGTCCGGCTGGGGGGAGAACTCCTCCGTCCAGTGCCATTCGTCCAGGATCTCCTTCGAGAACGAATAGCCGTACGTGTAGCTTTCGGAATCGAAGCGGGCGCCGGGATAGCGGTTGTTGTACCAGGTGCCGCCGAGATCGGCGTTCGCATCCAGCACGGTGGTTCGGACGCCCAGGTCGACCAGCCGCTTGACCTGGTAGATGCCCGAGACACCGGCACCGATCACGATGACATCGTAATCGCATGGTGCTGCGTGCGGTGTGCTGGATGCTGCTGTTGCCGTCGCGCCTGTCGCCATTGAAGTTCTCCCGGTTATGTATTTGTGAATTCCCGACCCGCGTCCGCGATTGTCCGGGGAATCAATCCCTGGGGACACCGGGAGCGGGTCCACCCGTCGACCAATGTTTCAGCCGACGCTAACGGACCCGCCGGACCGGCCACATGATCGCGGTCAGGTGTTCTTTCGTTCTCCTTGCGGTGGGTAGGCCGAATGTGTCGTGTTGACAGGGTAAGGGGGTGTGGTCGTGGCCCCTGTCGCTAATCGATGCCTGTCCCGGATTGGTTGCCTGAGATGATGCTTGTCCCAGATTTCCCGATTCGATGCCTGTCCCAGACTTCCTGGCTGCAAGCGGCCGCTAGGGTGGGCGCGGAATTGCTTTCCCGTCTGGAAAACCTGAAACGGTTCCCGACAATGGGACGTGAAGTAGCGCGGGCGCCAGATCCCACCGCAATCCGCGATGCCGTATTTGGCAATTACGTCGTGCGTTACTCGCCGCGTGCCGAGGTGCTCATCGTGCTTCGCCTCTGGCATCACTACGAAGATCGCGGCAACAGCGCTTAAGCAATCACGATTGGCGCAGCTCTGCCGAGCTGCGGAAGTAATGAGCGGCCAATTCGATGCCTGTCCCAGACTTCCACTCCCACATCCCTCGTCCTGGCAGCGTCTATTTGCCCGAGAGGCCGTTGAAGTTGGGCGGAGCGTTGTGGTCCAGAGGGGTCCAGACGGTGCCTGTCCCGGTGCCTGTCCCAGATACCACTGTCAGATGTGATGCCCTCGCAGATGTCCCTCAAGCGCGCAATTCGATGCCTGTCCCAGATTGTTTCCTCAGGCGGAGGGCGTTCCCGTTTTCTGAACTGCAACCTTGCGCCGTAGCGCGCGGCGCTATATAGGTAGAGAGTGCTGGCCGCCGACTCACCTTCCGAACCCCGCGCGCAGCGTCTTGCAGACCTGCGGCGTTTCTACGCCCTCATGGGCGAACTCGCCCGGCGCACGGGCGGGCCGCTCCGTCTGGCCGACTGTTCGGGCCGTCTCGACTGGCCGCAGCGCGGCGTCTATTTCTTTATGGAACTCGGCGAAGTCCGCCGCGAGAGCGGCGAGGGCCTTCGCATCGTGCGCGTCGGAACCCATGCGCTCAAGGACGGATCACGCACGACATTGTGGACACGCATCGCGCAACACAAGGGGCAGCGTTCCGGCGGCGGCAATCATCGAGGCTCGATCTTCCGCCTGCTGGTCGGTGCGGCGCTACTGGCCGACGACCCGGACTTCTGCGTGACCTGGGGACAGGGCAAGAGCGCGGCGCGCGCTATACGCGATGCCGAGCGCGAACTGGAAGCGCGCGTAAGCGTGGTCGTCGGCCAGATGCCGTTTATTTTTCTTTACGCCGGCGATGAGGCCGCGCCGCATAGTGTGCGTGGCTTTATTGAACGCAATTCGATTGCGCTTCTCAGTAACGCGGCGAAGACGCCGCTCGATGCAAGGTCAACAGACTGGCTTGGATCTCGCTGTCCGCGAGACCTTGTGCGGGCGTCGCACCTCTGGAACCAGAACCACACGGATGAGGCATACGATCCGGTCTTTCTCGACACGCTCGAAACGCTGATCCATGAAACGGAGCGCCGGGCATGAAGATCGTGATTCAATGCGCGGCCAGCAAAGACCCGGAGGCAGGAACGCTGACGACCAAGAGCGGAACGCCCGTTCTGTTCGTCGCCGATCCGGCTCGCGCACCCGCGCGGACGGACGTTGAATACGCGCGGCCGGATGATCGCGCGGAGCACGGACAGCGCTGGCGCGATGTTCTGCTGCTTTACAACTTGCAGCCGGGGATCAATCCGCTCGGTCTTCTCCCGGCGTGGCGGCTCTACCGTCATCCGGCTTATGGCAAGCTCGTCGAGCGATTTGGTGAAGCCAACGTCTTCATCCTCTCAGCGGGCTGGGGGCTAATTCGCTCTGACTTCCTCACGCCCGCCTATGACATTACCTTCTCGGCGCAAGCGGAACTCTTCAAGCGTCGCAGGGCGCTCGACGCGTACGCAGACTTCAATATGCTCGAAGGGCGGGATGCGGAACCCGTCGCCTTTTTCGGCGGGAAGGATTATCTGCCGCTGTTCTACCGCCTGACGGAGAACTATGCCGGGCCGCGAATCGCGGCCTTCAACTCAGCCTTGGAGCCACAGGCGCACGGGTTCCGGTTCGTCCGGTATCACACGCGCACGCGCACCAACTGGCACTACGAAGCGGTGAATGCTTTTATGGACGGTGCGTTCTTCGCAGACTGACGCTTCGGCACATTGCGCCAAGATCATACCTGTCCCAGATGTCCCGCAATTCGATGCCTGTCCCAGATATCGTGAGATGGTGCCTGTCCCAGACTTCCTCCCCAGACTTCCTCCTGATCCTGCCTGAGATGATGCCTGTCCCAGACTTCCACCTCGCTGGGCCGACCTCTGCATGAGACCTAAGCCCGCCAGTCTGAACCCCACCAACCCGGCGCCGCCGGTGGCTCGTCGTCTACGGCGGCTACGCCGCCTTCAACTCCTCACCACCGGCCA
>JAYTTZ010000023.1:0-11770 GCA_043744805.1 Gammaproteobacteria bacterium | reverse complement strand
CACGCCTTCGCGGCCGAGGCCGGAGTCCTTCACGCCGCCATAGGGCATGTTGTCCACCCGATAGGACGGCACGTCGCCAATCACCACGCCGCCCACTTCGAGTGTGTTCCAGGCTTTCTGCACCTTGTAGAAGTCGCGCGTGAAAACGCCCGCCTGCAGGCCGAAGCGCGAAGCGTTGATCCGCGCCAGGGCGTCGTCGAAGTCGCTGAAGCTGGACAGCACTGCGACTGGACCAAAGGCCTCCTCTGCGCAGATCTTGGCCGAATCCGGCACGTTCTCCAGCAGGGTGGCTTCCAGCATGGCGCCAGTGCGCTTGCCGCCGCACAGCAGGGTGGCGCCGGCGGCGGTGGCCTCGTTGACCCAGCGTTCGAGCCGAAGCGCTTCGCCTTCTGAAATCATCGGGCCGATGAACGTGCCTTCGTCCTTCGGATCGCCGCTGACGAGCGCCTTTGTCTTCGTCACCAGCGCATCCCGCACGCGTGCGTAAAGCGACGTGTGGACGAGGATGCGCTGCACGGAAATGCAGCTTTGGCCGGACTGGTAGAACGCGCCGAACACGATACGCTCGACAGCGAAGTCCACATCGGCGTCGTGATCGACAATCACCGCCGCGTTGCCACCGAGTTCCAGCACCACCTTCTTCTTGCCGGCACGCGCCTTCAGGGCCCAGCCCACGTCCGGGGATCCTGTAAACGACAAGAGCTTCAGTCGATCGTCGGTGGTGAAGAGATCCGCGCCGTCCCGCGTGCAGGGCAGGATGGAGAACGCGCCTTCAGGCAGGGAAGTCTCGGCGAGCACCTCGCCGATGACGAGCGCACCCAGCGGCGTCAGGGAGGCTGGCTTCAGCACGAACGGACAGCCCACCGCCAGCGCCGGCGCCACCTTGTGCGCGGCGAGGTTGAGCGGAAAATTGAACGGCGAGATGAACGAGCAGGGGCCGATGGGCACGCGCTTCCACATGCCGTGGTAACCCCGCGCACGCGGGGAGATTTCCAGCGTCTGCAGCGCGCCGTGCAGGCGTACCGATTCCTCGGCGGCGATGCGGAAGGTGTCGATGAGGCGCGTGACTTCGCCGCGCGCATCCTTGATCGGCTTGCCGGCTTCCACGCAGAGCATGTAGGCCAGCTCCTCGAAGCGCTCCTGGAAGCGGGTCACGCAGTGCTGGAGGATCGCCTGGCGTTCGTAAGCCGGCAGCGCCGCGCAGGCCGGTGCCGCGTCCACGGCGGCGGCAATCGCCCGATCAATATCGCTGGCGTCGGCCAGCGCGACGGTGGTCACCTGCTCGCCGCTGTACTTGTCGGTGACGACGAGATCGCGGCCGCTGTCGACCGGCTTGCTGGCCAGGAAGAACGGATAGCGTGCTTTCAGTGTGGGCATCGGGGGCTCCAGCCTCAGACCGCCGCACTGCGGATCTTGAGGTCACGGTTGAGGATCTGGTCGTTCTCCGAGTAGTCGACGGGGCAGTCGATGAGGTGGAAGCCCGGGGCGTCGAGGCACTTGGCGAGCAGCGGGCCGAGTTCCGCGGCCGAGCCCACGCGGTGGCCGTGGCCGCCGTAGCTTTCCGCGTACTTCACAAAATCCGGGTTGCCGTAGGTGAGGCCAAAGTCGGCGAAGCCCATGTTGGCCTGTTTCCACCGGATCATGCCGTAGGCGTCGTCGCGCAGGATGATGACGACGAGTTGCATGCCGAGGCGCACGGCGGTTTCGATTTCCTGCGAGTTCATCATGAACCCGCCGTCGCCGCAGACCGCCACGATCTTCCGGTCCGGGTAGACGAGGCGTGCCGCCATGGCGGAAGGCAGGCCGGCACCCATGGTGGCCAGCGCGTTGTCGAGCAGCACGGCATTGGGCACGTGGGCCTTGTAGTTGCGGGCGAACCAGATTTTGTACACGCCGTTGTCGAGCGCGATGATGCCGTCCGACGGTACCGCCTTGCGCACTTCGGCGACGACGCGCTGCGGATACAGCGGGAATCGGCTGTCGTCCGCGCCTTCGCGGACGTGGGCTTCGCCCGCCGCGCGGATGACGTCGATGCGGGAGAAGTCCCAGCTCACCGACGGAATGATCTGTTCCTTCATCTGCCACACGGCGTTGGCGATGTCGCCCACCACTTCGATTTGCGGGAAGTACACCGGATCGACCTCCGCCGCGCGAAAGCTCACGTGCACCACCTTGCTGCCACCGGGCCGCATGAAGAACGGCGGCTTTTCGATGACGTCGTGGCCGATGTTGACGATGAGATCTGCCGCTTCGATGGCGCGATGGACGAAGTCGCCGGCCGACAAGGCCGCGTTGCCCACGAACAGCGGATGACGCTCGTCGATCACGCCCTTGCCAAGCTGGGTGGTGACGAAGGGAATGCGGGTCTTCTCGATGAATTGGAGGAGCATCCGCGAGGTGGTCTTGCGGTTGGCGCCGGCGCCGATGATGAGGATGGGCGTCTTTGCGCCTTCCAGCGCGTTCACTGCGGCGCGAATGGCTTTTTCCTCCGGCACCGGACGGCGGCCATTGCTGCGCGGCAGCGGCTCGCTGCTGGTGTCTTCCTCGGCGATGTCCTCGGGGAACTCGAGGTGCACTGCGCCCGGCTTTTCCTCTTCCGACAGGCGGAAGGCCTCGCGCACGCGGGAGGCGATGTTGTCGGCGGAGGCGAGCTGGTGCGTGAACTTCGTGATTGGGCCCATGAGGTCCACCACGTCGATGATCTGGAAGCGGCCCTGCTTGGACGACTTGATGGGTTTCTGGCCAGTGATCATCATCATCGGCATGCCGCCGAGCTGCGCATAGGCCGCGGCGGTGACTAAGTTGGTGGCACCCGGGCCGAGGGTGGAAAGACACACCCCGGTGCGACCGGTCAGGCGGCCATAGGTGGCGGCCATGAAGCCTGCGGCCTGTTCGTGGCGCGTCAGGATCAGCTTGATCTGCGTCGAGCGCGACAGGGAGTCGAGGAACGCCAGGTTTTCTTCACCCGGAATGCCGAAGATGTATTCCACTCCTTCGTTTTCCAGCGCCTTGATGAACAGATCGGATGCATTCACGGGGGGTCCTCCGGGACGGATGCTGGGGCAGGGAAGCGGACGGCATTGGGCCCGTAAAGCGGTCGAGACTCAAGTCTGCGTCATGCGGGGTCAAGCGCCGGACGCGCCTGCCATGACAGGTCCCGCAGGCTCGGGTAGGCTCGCCTTCCAAGCGGGTGGTGGAAAACGTCTGCGCTCCGCTTGAAGCGCCATGACGGGGTCCAAACCACCTGCGCCCGCGACGTCTACGGCCAGCCTCGCAATGTTTCCGGAGACCCTGCGGCATGAGCACAGTTTTACTGATCGAGTACGCAGACGCCGCTCCTGCCGTGCGCGCGGTCTATGACGACATCCGCGCTACCCGCAAGACCGACTTCATCAACAACTTCTGGAAGGCGCTGGCGGTGAATCCCGAACAGCTCGCCCGCACCTGGCACGCGGCAAAGATCGTGATGGCGCCCGGTGCGCTGGATCCGCTCACCAAGGAGCTCATCTACATCGCGGTGTCGGCGGCCAACCAATGCGAGTACTGCGTCCACTCGCACACCGCCGCCGCCCGCGCCAAGGGCATGACCGAGGCACAATATGGCGAGCTGCTGGCAGTCATCGGCATGGCGCACTCGACCAATGGCCTCGCCACCTCGATGCAGGTGCCAGTCGACGAGATCTTCAAGGTCAAGTGAGGGTTGGGCGCCTGCCGGCGCCACTGACATAGGAATTCCCATCGTTCACGAGGTAACCAGGCACATGAGCACGACCACTTTCACGTCCGAAAGCGAACTCCGCGAACGCCTCGGCAACCCGATGGATCTCGCGGCGCGCAAGGCTATTCCCTTCCTGGATAAACACTGCAAGGCCTTCATCGAACGCGCGCCGTTCCTCACGCTCGCGACTTCGAACGCGGCCGGCAAGGTGGACGTCTCGCCGCGGGGCGACCAGCCGGGCTTCGCGCTCATCCTGGACGACAACACCCTGTTTCTGCCGGAACGGCCGGGGAACGCGCGCTACGACTCGCTCGTCAACCTCATCACCAACCCCTACGTCGGCCTGTTGTTCTTCGTGCCGGGCTTCGAGGACATGCTGCGGGTAAACGGTCGCGCGACCCTCGTCCACGACGAAGCCCTGGCGGCGCGCTGCGTGGTGAACGGCAAGGCCCCGAAGATCGGCATCCGGGTGGTGGTGGAGGAGGCCTACCTGCACTGCGCCAAGGCACTGAAGCGCTCGCACCTGTGGTCGGCGGAATCCCATCGCGATCGCAAGGAACTGCCTTCGCTCGGCCAGATCATCCTCGAGCAAACCGCGGCGGCGAATGAGGCGCCGACCGCCGACACCATCCGCGCGGTGGACGAGTTCATCGAAGAAAACTACCGGACCGAGCTCTATTGAACACGGCTAGCGCGCCGCCGCCACGTCTCGCCGCTGCCTGAACTCGCAAGGAAACACGCAATGGATTTCAGCTGGACACCAGAGCAACACCAGATCCGCGACAGCGTGCTCAGGCTCTGTGCGCAGTTCGACGACCAGTACTGGCTGGCGCGGGATACCGACGGCCGCTTCCCCGAGGATTTCTGCCGCGCCATGGCGGACGGCGGTTGGGTCGGCACCGCGGTTCCCGAGGCTTATGGCGGCAGCGGGCTCGGCACCACGGAAGCGGCCATCGTGGTCCAGGCCATCTCGGAATCCGGCGCGGCCAACAGCGGGGTATCGGCGATTGCGATAGGCCTGTTCGGACTCTCGCCGATCATCCGCTTTGCTTCCGAAGCGCAACGGCTGGCGTGGCTGCCGCGCCTCGTGCGGCGCGACGACATCGCCTGTTTCGGCGTCACCGAGCCCAACACCGGCCACGACACCACGCGACTCAGGACCCGCGCCGAACGCCGTGGCGACCACTACTACGTGAGTGGCGAGAAGGTCTGGATTTCGACCGCCCAGGTGGCGAACAAGATCATGCTCATCGCACGCACGACGCCGATTGAAGACTGCGCGCGACCGGTCGACGGCCTGTCGCTGTTCTACACGGATCTCGATCGGCGCTACGCGGACGTGCGCGTGATCGACAAGATGGGCCGCAAGTGCGTCGACTCCAATGAAATCTTCTTCGATGGCATGCCGGTGTCGCTGGAACACCGCATCGGCGAAGAGGGCAAGGGCTTCCGCTACCTGCTGCATGGACTCAACGCCGAACGGATCCTGATTGCGGCGGGGCTGGTGGGCCTCGGGCGGGTCGCCCTGAAGCGAGCCACGGACTACGCAAAGTCGCGGATTGTGTTCGGCCGTCCCATCGGCATGAACCAGGCCATCCAGCATCCCCTGGCCCAGGATTGGGCGGCGCTCGAGGCTGCGAACCTGCTGACCTTCAAGGCGGCGGCCCAGCACGCGGCAGGGGAGGACTGCGGGATTGCGGCCAATGCGGCCAAGTACCTTGCGGCGGAAGCCGCCTTCACGGCCTGCACCAACGCCGTGATGACCCACGGCGGCATGGGCTACGCGAAGGAGTACCACGTGGAGCGCTACCTGCGGGAATGCCTCATCCACCGCATCGCGCCGATCAGCCCGCAGATGATCTTGAACCACCTCGCGGAAAAGCAACTCGGCTTGCCGAAGTCGTATTAAGGCCAGGCCTCAGACCAGGTGCGGGCGCGGCATGGCCGGGTCGTTGACGTGACGGCGTGGTTCACGTTGTTGACGTTGTTGACGTTGAGCATGACCGTGACTGCCATGCGGTTTTACCGCCTGTAAGCTGCGCTCCTCGACGGACTCGCGCCTTGCAAGCAGCCTCCTCGCGACGTTCTTCATCAGCCTGCCAAATAGCCGTTCCGAACTCTCGGTCAGCCTGGCGCGATTACCCAGGGCGCCCCCTACGATGAGCTCAGGACAGGCTTCGAGGGGCTCAGGGCGAACGATGTGCGCGGCTGAAGCGGTTGAAAGCTTGTTCGTCCTGAGTAACCGTGTTCGCGATCAAGCCCGCAAGCCCGCAAGCCCGCAAGCCCGTTCGTCCTGAGTAGCCGTGTGCGCGGTCAAGCCCGCAAGCCCGTTCGTCCTGAGTAGCCGTGTGCGCGGTCACGCCCGATAGCCCGTTCGTCCTGAGCCCGTCGAAGGATGAACGGGCCGGCACCGCGCTTGATCGGCGCGCGCTTCTGGCAAGCGCCACAACCAGGCAGCCCAGAGAGGCTTTTCATGAAGGCTCAAGCGGATGCTCCACCTGCCCGCTTGGGCACTGATCGACATTTCGGATCAGCTATTCAGAACTTCGGCTTGACCGCCGCAGCGTGGTAGCGCGCCAGGCCTTCCAGGATTTCGCGCTTGGCGTCTTCGGGGCCACCCCAGCCTTTCACTTTCACCCACTTCCCTACTTCCAGATCCTTGTAGTGCTCGAAGAAGTGCTGGATCTGCATGAGCCGTTCCGGTTGCAGGTCTTCGGGCTTATTCCAGTGGCGATAGATGGGCAGGATTTGGTCGATCGGCACGGCCAGCAGCTTGGCGTCGCCACCGGCCTCGTCGTCCATCTGCAACACGCCAACCGGTCGGCAGCGAATCACCGCGCCGGTCGTCACGGCCATCGGCGTCACCACCAGCACATCCACCGGATCGCCGTCGTCGGCGATGGTGTGCGGGATGTAGCCGTAGTTGCAGGGATAGTGCATGGCGGTGAGCATGAAGCGGTCGACGAACAGCGCGCCGGTTTCCTTGTCCACTTCGTATTTGACGGGGTCGGCATTCATCGGGATTTCGATGATGACGTTGAATTCTTCCGGTGGATTGCGACCGGAGTCGACGCGATCGAGGTTCATGGTGGGGCGCGGTTCCTGCAGTTGAAAGGTCTTCCCGGTATTCTATGCGGCGACGCCGCAATAAAACGACCGCCTACGCTGGACGTGCCCAGCACGGGCCATCGATACTCGCGTGGCAGCCTCATCGCGCGCACAGGCCGGCAAACCACAATACCAAAGGGTCGGCAAGCATGACCGACTGCACGATCGGGGAGATCGCCATGAATCTGGATCACATCGACATCCACAGCCCCAGTCGCTACGGCAACGAGGGTTTTCCCTGGGCCGACTGGGACACCCTGCGGCGTGAAGCCCCGGTGTTCTGGTACGAGCGGGATGACATAGAGCCCTTCTGGGCCATCACCCGCTATGCCGAAATCATGGCGATTTCCGAACGTCCCCGCGTGTTCATCAACGGCGGGCCACGCCTGCGCCTTGCGCTGAAAAACGAAACCGAACTGCTGCGCGGGGGCGTGGACGATTTCGGCAAGTCGCGCGGCTGGAAGTCGGACGAGCCGCCGGACATGACCTTCATGGACGACCCCCGCCACCGCGAAGTGCGCAAGCTCTCGAGCTGGGCCTTCACCCAGGGCTGCATGCGCAGCTTCGCTAACCATTTCGATGAACTCGCACACGGCTTCACGCAGCAGTTCGTCGATGCGCTGGAAGCAGAGGGCGAGGTCGACATCGTGCACCACCTCACCGCCAAGCTGCCGCTGGCCGCCACGGGCGAAATCATCGGGCTGGCGCCGAACGACTGGAAGAGGATCCTGGTGTGGTCCAACGCGATCATCGGCGAAGTCTCGCCCGACCAGATCCGCCCGGGCGAAACCCACTGGCAGGCTGCGGAGCGGAGCATGAACGAGTTCCGGCTCTACCTCGAAGACCTCATCCGGGAGCACAAGCAGCCGGGCGGCGGCCCCTCGGATTTCATCAACCGCCTCGTCAACGCCGAAATCCACGGTGAGCAGCAAACCGAACAGCAGCTCATCGGCTACCTCTTCCTGCTGATTGGCGCGGGCAACGACACCACCCGCAATGCCACCACCGGCGGCGTCGTGGCCTTGATGGAGCATCCCGACCAACTCGAGGCGCTGTGCCGCGATCCTGCCTTGCTGAATACGGCAGTGGATGAAATCCTGCGCTGGACTTCGCCCGTCATAAGCTTCCTCCGTACGGCGACGGAAGACTTCCAGTTGATGGACAAGACCATCCGCGAAGGCGAGACCGTGGGCATGTTCTACCCGTCCGCGAACCGCGACGAGAGTGTGTTCAAGGACCCCTACCGCTTCGACATCAGCCGCGACCCCAACCCCTACATCACCTTCGGGTTCGGCGCGCACTTCTGCCTGGGCACCAACCTCGCCAAGGCCGAATTGCGCTCCGCGCTGAAGGCGCTGATTCCGGTGCTGCCGCGACTGGAACGCGCGGGCAACGGCCACCGCATTCCCAACACGCACGTGTCCGGGTTTGCTGAACTGCCGGTCAGGTTGAAGAAATAAACCCGGGATGACGCGCGCCCTGCAGACCGCCCTGCCGCTGCAGGCGCACGCCACGGCGGGGCGTCGTCGCGCGTGATGCCGCAGGTCGCGCCGGTCATCGATCTCGTCCTGCTGGGCGGGGGCCACGCCCAGGTCAGCGTGTTGAAGGCCTTTGGCATGCGACCGCTGCCGGGACTCAGGCTCACCCTGGTGAGTCGCGGTAGCCGGGCGCCATACTCCGGCATGCTGCCCGGCCTCATTGCCGGGCACTACACCGAAGACGACATGCACATCGACCTCCGCGCGCTCGCCGGCTTTGCCGGCGCGCGCTTCATCGGCGCGGAAGTCCTGGGCCTCGATCTTTCGCGGCGACAGTTGGTGTTCGAGGATCGCCCGCCGCTTGATTTCGACCTGCTGTCGATCAACGCGGGGATCACGCCGTCCACCGCCGATCTGCACGAGCCTGCGTCCGGGCTAACTCCGGTCAAACCGATTGACGCCTTCAACGCGCGCTGGCTCGCCTTGATGCACCGGGTGATCGGCACGCCTGCGCCGCTGCGTGTTGCCGTGGTGGGCGGGGGCGCCGGGGGCGTGGAACTCATCCTCGCCATCCGGCATCGACTGGTCGCCGAGCTCGAAGCGCTTGGCCAATCGCCGTCGCGGCTGAGCTTCCTGCTCGCCAGTGCAAGCGCCACCTTGCTGCCGGGCCATGCGGCGCGCGTCGGCAAGGCGTTTGCCAGCGAACTTGCCGTGCAGGGCATCGAAGTCCAGCTCGATGCGCGGATCGTGCAGCGGGAGGCACAGGGCATCGTGGCCGCCGACGGACGCCGTTTCGTGGCGGACGAGGTGCTGTGGGTGACCCATGCCGCTGCGGCGCCGTGGTTGGCCACCGCCGGCCTGGCGGTCGACGCAGGTGGCTTCGTGCGGGTCGACGACAAGCTGCGCTCGATCTCGCACGATTTCGTCTTTGCCGCCGGCGACTGCGCCAGCATCGACGGTGCCTCGCGCCCCAAGTCCGGGGTCTACGCCGTGCGGCAAGGGCCGCCGCTGGCCGAGAACCTGCGCCGCGCCTGCCTCGGGCGGTCGCTCAAGGCGTACCGCCCGCAGCGCGACGCACTGGCCATCCTCGCCACGGGGCCAAAACACGCCGTGGCCACGCGCGGCGGGTGGTGGGTGGCGGGCAACTGGGTGTGGCGCTGGAAGGATTTCATCGACCGTCGCTTCATGCGCAGATTCCAGCAGCTGCCCGCGCCCGGCATGGCTTCGGCGCGGGGCAACGAGCGGGTGACGGCGGTGGACGCTCCGGGTCCGCTTGAAATGCGCTGCGGGGGCTGCGGTTCCAAGGTCGGGGCTGCGGTACTCGGCGCGGCCCTCGACGAACTGCCGTCCCAGCCGGCGCACCTGCAGGTGCTGAACGGGCTGGAGGCACGCGACGACGCTGCGGTGACGACCCTGCCCGCAGGCACGCTGGCCGTGCACAGCATCGATGGCTTCCGCAGCTTCACCAGCGACGCCTTTGTGTTTGGCCAGGTGGCCGCCGCCCACGCGTTGTCGGATCTCTACGCGATGGGAGCCACCCCGCAATCGGCGCTGGCCTACGCCACCCTGCCGCTGGCTGCGCCCAGGCTGATGCAGCGTGATCTCACCCAACTGCTCGCCGGGGCCGTCAAGGTACTGAACGCCGCAGGGGCCCAGCTCGTCGGCGGGCACACCAGCGAAAGTGCGGAGCTCGCGCTGGCGCTCAGCGTCAACGGCCACGCCGCGCGGAGCGAACTCCGCGCCAAGGACCTGCCGCGCGCCGGCGACGTGCTCATCCTCACCAAGCGCCTCGGCACCGGCGTGGTGATGGCCGGCGACATGCGTGGCCTGTCGAAGAACGCGTGGACCGATGCCGCGCTGGCGCAGATGGTCGCGACCAACGGTGTCGCGGCGCAGGCGCTTGCCGCCTTCGACGTCCACGCCTTGACCGATGTCACCGGTTTCGGGCTCGCCGGGCACCTCGGCGAGATGCTGCGCCGACGGGAGTGCAGCGCCGTGCTCCACCTGGCCACGCTGCCGGCGCTGGACGGCGCGCGGGAGCTCATCGAGCGTGGCGTGCGCAGCAGCCTGTACCACGACAACGCGCAGCTGGCCGCCGGCATTACCCTCGACGCCACAGACGCCCCGCAGGCCTGGCAGGCGCTCATCTTCGACCCGCAGACCTCCGGTGGCCTGCTGCTGGCCCTGCCTGCGGATCAGGCCGAGCGCTGCCTCGCGGCGCTCCGGGAGGCCGGCGAAGTAGCCACCGCCATCGGCAAGATCGAGCCACGGTAAATCCATCCAGTCCGCGCAGGAGCAAGCCCATGCCCATCAGCTTCGAGGAAATCAAACGGCGCTTCGAGCTCGAGCAGCAGCACCCCAAAGTGCCGCGCCGCGCCGAAGACATGCCGCCGACCTACGAATCAATCACCCCCGAGTGGCTCACCGACGTGCTGGGATACGGCGTGCAGGCGGAAGTGAATTTCTACACCCGCGTGCGCCCGACGCTGGGCGTCATTGCCCCGGAGGCGCTGTACGCACGCTACTACGCAAGCCCCGAGCTCGACACCATGCCACGGGTTCCACGCCGGAACAGCGCCGTGCCTGGGAGCGCGAACTGCTGCAGTATTACCTCGACGAGCTCCACGCCCGCGGTGGGCCGCAACTGCGCTTCGCAGACGCCTGCGTGCGCTACCGCCAGCAGCTGTTCGCCGCGTTGGCCTGGTGGACCGGTACGCTGGGACAGCCCCCCGACGCGCCTGCAATGCAGCCGCCTGCGACGTCCCTTGAATTCATCCGGCGCATGGCGATTGTCATCGACGAGCTCGCTGCGCTCGACAGTTTCTGAACCTGCTGCCATGAGGACTTGCGCATGATCTCCCTACACGGCAAACGTATCGTGGTGACCGGCTCGTCGCGCGGGCTCGGGCGCGCCGCCGCCGTGGCCATGGCGCGCGTCGGCGCACGGGTGGTGGTGAATGGCACTGACGCCTCCGCGGTCGCGGAAACGGTGGCGCAGGTCGAAGCCGTCGGTGGCGAGGCGGCAAGTGTCGTCGGCTCGGTGGCCGATTCAGGCACCTGCGCGGCGCTGGTGGACGCTTGCGTCGAACGCTTCGGCGGCATCGACGTGCTCATCAACAACGCCGGCCAGATCCGCGACCGCACCTTGCTCAAGATGACGGACGCAGACTTCGACGAGGTCATCGCCGTGCACCTGCGCGGCACCTTCATCTGCAGCCGCCAGGCGGCGATTGCGATGAAGGCGCAGGGTGGCGGTCACCTCATCAACATCACGTCGTCCTCCGGCCTGGCGGGTGGCTTTGGCCAGAGCAACTACGCCGCAGCCAAGGCCGGGATGCTGGGCCTGATGCGCACCTGGGTGATGGAACTTGGCCGCGCCGGGATCCGCTGCAACGCCTTCTGGCCCATCGCGGCTACGGGCATGACGCAGGTGGTGTTCGATCAGGCGGCGCGCGCAGCGGCCGAA
>JAYTTZ010000022.1:0-3004 GCA_043744805.1 Gammaproteobacteria bacterium | reverse complement strand
ACGACTACATCGCGAAGCCAGCCAGCCTCGAACTCCTGAACGCGGCACTGGACAAGTGGGCGCGCGCCCACCAGCAGGCCGCCTAGGCTTCGCGCCCGACCCATGCCGCGAAGCTGGCGGCCGCAAGGTCAATCGGGGCGATAGACTTCGCCGCCCTGCTCCACGAACTGCACGGACTTCTCCGCCATGCCCGCTTCGAGCGCCTTCGCGGCGTCCTCAATCCCGCGCGACTCCGCGTAATCCCGCACGTCCTGGGTGATCTTCATCGAACAGAAGTGGGGCCCGCACATCGAACAGAAGTGGGCCTGCTTGTGGCCTTCCTTGGGCAGGGTTTCATCGTGGAACTCACGCGCCCGCGCCGGATCGAGTCCCAGGTTGAATTGATCCTCCCAACGGAATTCGAAGCGCGCGTGGGACAGTGCGTTGTCGCGGTGCTGTGCCGCCGGGTGGCCCTTGGCCAGATCCGCGGCATGGGCGGCGATCTTGTAGGCAATGATGCCGTCACGGACGTCGTTCTTGTCTGGCAGGCCTAAGTGCTCCTTGGGCGTGACGTAGCACAACATGGCCGTTCCGAACCAGCCGATCATGGCGGCACCGATGGCCGAGGTGATGTGGTCGTAGCCGGGTGCAATGTCGGTAGTCAAAGGCCCCAGCGTGTAGAACGGAGCCTCGTGGCAGACCTCGAGCTGGCGGTCCATGTTTTCCTTGATCATGTGCATGGGCACGTGGCCGGGGCCTTCGACCATCACCTGCACGTCGTGCTGCCAAGCGATCTGGGTCAGCTCGCCCAGGGTCTGGAGTTCGGCGAACTGCGCTTCGTCATTGGCGTCCGCGATGGAGCCCGGGCGCAGGCCGTCGCCCAGCGAGAAGGCCACGTCGTAGGCCTGCATGATTGCGCAGATTTCCTCGAAGTTCGTGTAGAGGAAGTTTTCGCGGTGGTGGGCAAGGCACCACTTCGCGAGGATGGATCCGCCGCGCGAGACGATGCCGGTGACCCGTCGCGCCGTCATGGGGATGTACGGCAAGCGAACGCCAGCATGGATGGTGAAGTAGTCGACCCCCTGTTCCGCTTGCTCGACAAGGGTGTCGCGGAAGATTTCCCAGGTCAGTTCCTCGGCCTTGCCGTCCACTTTCTCAAGCGCCTGGTAGATGGGCACCGTTCCGATGGGTACCGGCGAATTGCGGATGATCCATTCACGGGTTTCATGGATGTTCTTGCCGGTGGAAAGGTCCATCACGGTGTCGCCGCCCCAGCGCGTGGACCAGAGCATTTTCTCGATTTCCTCGCCGATGGATGAACTGACGGCCGAGTTACCGATGTTGGCGTTGATCTTCACCAGGAAGTTGCGGCCGATGATCATCGGTTCGCTTTCCGGGTGGTTGATGTTGTTGGGGATGATGGCGCGACCGCGGGCCACTTCGTCACGCACGAACTCCGGGGTGACTTCGCGCGGCATCACGGCACCATGGGTAACCCCGGCATGGCGTCGGACATCGCGGCTGGCGCCGGCCTGCCAGGCAGCGAGGTTGAGGTTCTCGCGGATGGCGATGTATTCCATCTCTGGCGTCACGATGCCACGTCGGGCGTAGTGCATCTGGGTGACATTCATGCCCGGCTTCGCCTTGCGTGCCGCAGGCACCCCGGGGAAACGAACAGCCCTGAGGGCGGCGTCGTCCGCGCGACGTCGGGTCCACAGGGAGCTTGGCGTACTGAGGATTTCGGTGTCGTCGCGGGCTTCTATCCAGGCAGCTCGAAGCGCCGGCAAACCTGCGCGCACATCAATGGAAACGTCCGGATCGGTATACGGACCCGAGGTGTCGTAGACGTAGACGGGCGGATTCTTGATGGTGCCAGCCCGCGCTTGCGTGGGGCTCAAGGCAATCTCGCGCATCGGCACCCGGAGCTTGCCGCTAGCATTGTCCAGGTAAACCTTGCGAGAGCCGGGAATGGGGCTGGTGAGTTCTGCCGCGAGTGCGGTCTGGTCGTCGGTCGGAAATTCAGGAACTGCGTTCATGGCCATACACTCCTGCACGCTAGCCACCACGGTGGCGCGGCACGTTGCGCTTGAAGGAAAATGGCTGGAATCGAGGTGCAGGAAGTGCCCGAGGCATTGCTGCTTCCCTACGCCGGCATTATCCGGGTCAGGTTCAAAGGGTGACTCTCAGCTTCGTTCGCCAAGACCTCGAGGCCGCGCAAATCGAAGCACCCCCAGCCGCTATCGCGGGAGGGACTATAGCGTATAATTCCTGCGCCGTAACAGGCAGTTCCGCCTCTCTTCCACGCGGCATCCGAGCCTCGCAAACCGTCCGAGAAACGCCTATGAGCATGGATTTCCAACAAGCCCGCTTCAACATGGTGGAACAGCAGATCAGGCCCTGGGACGTCCTGGACCAGGACATCCTCGATGCCCTGCAGGCTATTCCGCGCGACGCTTTCGTGCCAGACGAATTCCGTCTGCTGGCCTACTCGGATATCCGGATTCCCATTGGCTGTGGGCAGTCGATGATGAATCCGAAGGTGGAAGCCAGGCTGCTCCAGGCCGTCAAGCCCGCCGCAACCGACCGGGTACTCGAAATCGGTACTGGCAGTGGTTACCTCACGGCGCTCCTCGCGCACTTCGCGCGCAACGTCCAGAGCTGCGAAATCCACGCAGAACTCGCCACTGCCGCCCAGCGCAAATTCCGTGCGCGCGGCTGGTCCAACATCAACGTCGTCCACCAGGATGGGCTCCTTGGCATGCCCGAGCGTGGCCCTTTCGACGTCATCGCAGTCACTGGCGCGTTGGCCGCGCGCAGTCCCGAACTGGAAGCGCAGCTTGCGCCCGGCGGGCGGCTCGTGGTGATCACCGGCCAAGGCCACGCAATGGAAGCCCTGCTCGTCACGCGCCAGCCAGACGGTAGCTGCTCCGATGTCGTGTTGTTTGAAACGGAACTTGAACCGCTGCTTGGTGCGGAACCACCCTCGCGCTTCGCGTTCTGAGCAGATGGGAGAGATCAGCACCCA
>JAYTTZ010000021.1:0-3013 GCA_043744805.1 Gammaproteobacteria bacterium | reverse complement strand
GCTTGCCAGAAGCGCGCGCCGATCAAGCGCGGTGCCGGCCCGTTCATCCTTCGACGGGCTCAGGACGAACGGGCTTTCGGGCTTGACCGCGAACACGGTTACTCAGGACGAACAAGCCTTCAACCGCTTTCGACCGCTTCAGCCGCGCACACCGTTCGCCCTGAGCCCCTCGAAGCCTGTCCTGAGCTCATCGAAGGGGGCGACCTGGGTAACCGCGCCAGGCTGACCGAGATTTCGGAACGGCTATTTAGTCGACGCCCAGCGCTTCGCCCAGCGTAGGGCCGATCTCGGAATGCAGGACCAAGCTCGCGGTGTCGTCCTGCTCGGTCGGTTCGCGGTTGACGATGACCAGCGCCGCACCTTTCTGGCGAGCGAGGCGCGGGATGCCGGCGGCAGGAAAAACCAGCAGCGAAGACCCCAGCACCAGGCAGAGATCGCAGGCGAGGGCTTCCTGCTGCGCGCGCCGCACGGCGTCCGCAGGCATGGCCTGGCCGAAGGAAATGGTGGCGGACTTGATGATGCCGCCGCAGTCGCGGCAGGCGGGAAGTTCGTCGCGCGTGGTGAAGGCTTCCACGATCGGCGCGAGTGCGTAGCGCGTGCCGCAATCGAGGCAGCGGGCATAGGTGCCGTTGCCGTGGAGTTCGATGATCTGGTCCTCGGCAAGCCCCGAGCGCTGGTGCAGGCCATCGATGTTCTGGGTAATGACGGCTTGCGCCTGGCCGCGTTCGATGAGGGCGCGCACCGCGCGGTGTCCACGATTGGGTTCAGCCCCCTGCATGTCACGGTCGATTTCAATCTTGCGCCGCCAGGACTCGCGGCGCTGCGCTTCCGAAGCCAGGAATTCACTGAAGTCGATGGGCGCGAGCCGCGTCCAGATCCCGCCGGGACTCCGGAAGTCCGGCACCCCGGATTCCGTGCTGATCCCGGCGCCAGTGAAAATGGCGACGCGTCGCGCGTGCTTGAGGAGGTCGGCCAGTCGTGCGATCGCGCCGCCCATGCGCTAGCCCTCGTGATCAGGCGGCCGCGCCGAGGTGCCAGAACTGCCAGATCCAGTAGCACCCGATCCCAAGCTGCACGCTGAACGCCGTGGCGCGAATCATCACCGCGGGCAGGCTGGTCGAAATGACATGGATCACCGACTGCACCACCCGGGCGCCGAACACGACGACCGCAAGGCCATCGGTGACGCTGGTCTGCTGGGTGACCAGTGCGTACAGCAGCAAGCTCGCGATGATGGCGAGGTTCTCGATGCTGTTGCCGTGCGAGCGGGTCATCCGATAGCCGAAGTCGTCGAGATCTTCGCCCGAAGGCTTGAAGGTATTGAGCGCTTTCCCCTTGGAAATCGCCGCGACGCGGGTGAACACCAGCGTGAAGGACAGCAGGATCGACCAGGCTACGAAGCCCAGCAGGGCGCATGCAGTTGCAGTCATGAGAATCTCCCCCGGAAGGTATTTTTTAAGCGTTTTACACGAGCGCCAGCCTTAGCTGGTGCTGCGGAGCATAGGGAAGGGCGCGCCCTACGGCCACCGACAGGCGATCAACGCGGCAGTCGCGCGGCCCACGGTGCGGCGCGTTCGAGCTGCCCGGCCACGGCCAGGAGGTGATCTTCGCGCCCCAACGCCGCGACCAGCTGCACGCCAATCGGCAGGCCACCAGCGGCGAAGTAAAGCGGTAGCGAGACGGCGGGTTGGCCCGTGATATTGAACGGAACGGTGTAGGCGATGTACGGCACCGTGCCCCGTAGCGGCGCCATGGGATCGGCTGCGCTGGGCGCGAAGGCGCCGATGCGGGGCGGTGGCAAAGTGCTGGTGGGCGTGAGCAGGAGGTCGAACCCGCCTGACCACCACTGCTGCACCTGGCGCGCATAGTCCTGCAGCCAGACCACCGCGCGCAGGTAATCGCTGGCGGACAGCGCCTTGCCCTTGGCCAGGAGGATGGCGGTGTGTGGTTCCAGATCGCCTGCGCGCGGCGCCTCGCCAAGCTGGGCAGCAGCCTCGGCGAGATCGTGCGCTAACCAGCTCGAGACCACCCGCATGAAATGCCGTTCGTCGTCCTCGATATCAAGCGCCGGCGGGTGGCCAAGCTCGACGCCATGGCCGAGGGCTTCCAGCAGGGCCGTTGCGTGGTCCACGGCGGCAAGGCATTCCGGCGCCAGCGGCAGGCGGCCGCCCGGCGTGGTGCGCATGACGCCGATGCGGAGCGCCCGGGGATCCTGGAGGACTTCCTCCGCATAGGGCCGGCGTGGTGGTGCCGTGAGGTAAGGATCTCCAGGCCCGTAGCCTGCGCTTGCATCGAGCAGCGCCGCGCAGTCGCGCACGCTCCGGGTGAGCACGTGTTCGCAGGCGGCACCGGCCCAGAGTTCGCCCCGCGACGGGCCGTGGGAAAGGCGCCCGCGACTGGGTTTCAGGCCCACCAGGCCACAGTGCGCGGCCGGGATGCGAATGGAACCGCCGCCGTCGTTGCCGTGCGCCGCCGCCACCATACCGCTAGCCACCGCCGCGGCCGATCCGCCGCTGGATCCGCCCGGCGAGTAATCGAGGTGCCAGGGATTGCGGGTGGGGCCGTAGGCGGCGGGCTCGGTGGTGGTGATGCTGCCGAACTCAGGCGTGTTGGTGCGACCGAGGAAAACAAGCCCCGCCGTGCGATAGCGCGCGGCGAGGAAGGTGTCGGCGCTGGCCCGCCGGGCATGGCGCTGGAAGTAGCGACTGCCGCAGTGGAAGGGATCGCCCGCCGTGCTGCACATCAGATCTTTCACGAGGAAAGGCACGCCGGCGAAGGCGCCCTTGCCCAGTGGCTTGGAGGCTTCCGCCAGGGCGGCTTCGAAACGCGGATGGATCACGGCGTTCAAGGCAGGATTGCGCGCCTCGATGCGGCTGATCGCCGCCGCGACGAGTTCACGTGCCGACATCTTGCCGCTGCGCAGCAGCGCGGCCTGCGCCACGGCGTCGAGATCCAGCGGGTGGGTTCCAGTCATGCCCACATCATAGCCAGTGGCCCGCGCGCGGCGCCATGC
>JAYTTZ010000020.1:0-3024 GCA_043744805.1 Gammaproteobacteria bacterium | reverse complement strand
CCCATAGCCCGGCTATGGGGCAAAAAGACGGTGCCGAATGGACGGCTGCGGTCGGTTCGCAGCCGACGCTCCCCAAGTCCGACAGGCTGCTAGACAAGGGTTTCCCCGCTGCGCGCCTGGTGGGCGTGGACATTGACCCGACCGGCGTGCGCCTCGCTCGCGAGGTCGTGGCAACAGCGGGCTTGGCCGATCGCATCACGATTGTAGAAGGCACCATTGAAGACGCTGCGGCACTCGGGCCCTTTGCCGCCGTGGTCATGGTGGAAGTGCTGCACGAGATTCGCCAGGACCTGCGCGGCGAGGTCGTGAAGGCCTGCGGCCGGGCCCTGGTGCCGGGCGGCTGGCTGGTAGTGGTGGATGAAACCTACCCGGAATCCGTTGCGGATTTTCGCGCGCCGGACTTCCAGTTCGCGGTGCAGACCGGTTTCGAGGAATTGCACTGGGGCAACGTCGTCCCGACGCGCGGCGAGCAGGAAGCCTTGTTCACTGCGGCCGGCTTTTCTCCCCCGCTGCGCGAAGTGATGGGCGCAGGCTTCACCATCCTCAAGGCGGAACGCCCGGCCGGTTAAGGCCCGTTCCAGAATCACCCCTGGGCCGCGCTGGTTCCAGGACTTGCCCACCCGGTAATCCCCGTCCCAGCAAGGAGCAGGCTCGATGATCCCAACCCACGCTTCCAATCCTGCCCGCGTCATCGTGACTGGCGCCAACGGTGCCCTTGGCCGTGCGGTCGTCACGGCGGCACTCGCTGCTGGCGCAGAAGTGACCAGCGTTGATCTTGGCTTCGCAGGCAGCCCGGCTGCCCGCGAAACCCGCCTCACGCTCGATTTGTTGAATCCGGCGGCGACCACCGCAGCGCTCTCGGGACTCGCCGACATCAACGTTCTCTTCAACGTTGCCGGTGGCTTCACCATGGGCGAAGACGCGTCCGACGCCGGCCCGCACTGGGACGAGATGTTCCGCATCAACGTCGAGACGCTGCGCAACGCGGTCCGTGCAGTCGTACCAGGCATGCGCCAGCGCAAGCGCGGCAGTATCGTCAACGTCGGGGCACTCTCGGCCCGCGAAGGCCAGGCCGGGATGTCGGCCTACTGCGCTGCCAAGGGCACGGTGATGCGCCTCACTGAAAGCCTCTCGCGTGAACTGCGGGCGTCGGGCATCACCGTCAACGCCGTGCTGCCGAGCATCCTCGACACCCCGCGCAACCGCGCCGACATGCCGGACGCCGATTTTTCGCGCTGGGTCAGCCCCGCCTCGCTGGCTGCTGTCATGCTGTTCCTGGGCTCCGACGCGGCCCGCGACATCCATGGCGCGCTCGTGCCGGTGTGCGGCGGCGCCTAGCCCTCGTTGCCCGCCTTGCTTATCCTGCGCGCCTTTCCCGGCATCCTGATGGAGGGCGCGCCATGAAACCCCGGATTTTCGTCGACGGCCAGGAAGGCACCACGGGGCTGCGCATCCACGATCTCCTCGCCACCCGTGACGATCTAGAACTCCTGGTGATCGATCCGGTGCTCCGCAAGGATGCCGCCGAACGTACCCGACTCCTCAACGCCGCCGACGTCGCCTTCCTGTGCCTGCCTGACGCTGCCGCCATCGAGGCCGCCGCGCTGGTCACCAACCCGCAGACCTGCCTCATCGATGCGAGCACTGCGCACCGCACCTCGCCAGACTGGGCCTATGGCCTGCCGGAGCTTGCCCCCGGACAACGTGCACGGCTGGCAGGCAGCGCGCGCATCGCCAATCCGGGCTGCCATGCCACCGCGTTCATCCTGCTCGTGCGGCCTCTGGTGGATGCGGGCTTGCTCAATCCCACCCAGGCCCTGTCCGCGACTTCGCTCACGGGTTACTCCGGGGGCGGCAAGACGATGATTGCGCAGTACCTCGCTGGCGGCGACGGGCACCTGGACTCGCCGCGCCCCTATGCGCTGGGACTTGCCCACAAGCACCTGCCCGAAATGCTCGCGCACACGGGCCTCGGCGTGACGCCGGTCTTCATGCCGGTGGTTGCCAACTTCTACCAGGGCCTGGCAGTGACGATTCCCCTGCACTTCAGCAACCTTGCCCCGGGTACCGATGGGGCCTCGCTGCAGGCCGTGCTTGCCGCGCGCTATGCCGACGAGCGATTCGTGCGGGTGATGCCGCTGTCGGATCCGGAAGTCCTGCAGGACGGCTTCTTCGACGTACAGGCCAACAACCAGACCAACCATTGCGATCTCTTCGTGTTCACCAACGATCGCCAGGCAATCCTCATCGCCCGCCTCGACAACCTGGGCAAGGGGGCGAGTGGTGCGGCGGTCCAGTGCATGAACCTGCGCCTGGGCTGGCCCGAAGATCTTGCGCTCTGACGGAAAGCCTGGCGCTCAGCGCCAGGCGAAGGCCGGTTGATCGTAATGGGCAACGCGCGTGTCGCGGCCCAGCAGGCAAACTTCACGGAATTGCAGCAGCACCGCGGCGGTCGGCGCGGCAATCCACGAATCCCCAACAGGCATACGCAACACCGGCCGCGCCGGGTCCTCCCCGGCGTCCAGCAGCGGCGCATCCTCGCGCAGGAACTCCAGGACCGGGATCCGGTGCACGGATTCCACTTCAGCAGGATCGCTGGCGAAGCCTTCGCGCGGTCCGGCCCAGATCACCACCGGGGTCATTACGAAGCCCGAGCGCGTGACGAAATCATCCAGCCGACCCAGCACGGCGCTTTCATCCAGCACGAGGCCAATTTCTTCACGCATCTCGCGCAGCGCCGCTTCTTCCGGTCGCTCCCCGCTGTCCATCCGACCGCCCGGCAGCGCCCACTGGCCCGCGTGGTTGCGAAGGGACAAGGCGCGACGGGTGAGGATGAGCGCCGCTTCCGGTCGGCGTTCAGGATGTCGGGGCATGCCGGAGAGATCGGCACCATGGGCGGCATCGGTGATTACCACCGCCACTGCCGCAGCGCGTCCCGCCCCGGCAGGTGCCAGTTGGTGGGCAAACCTGGCAAGGCGCGCCGCCACCGTCGCCCGGAACTGGTCGCTGCAGATCATCACTCAG
>JAYTTZ010000019.1:0-39132 GCA_043744805.1 Gammaproteobacteria bacterium | reverse complement strand
GGGCCGGGCGGAGTCGCACCGGCGAAGTTGAATTCCTCGACACACCGCTCGGCACCTTGCGCAAGCCGCAGCCGCCGGTTTTTCCCTGGCCCGGCAATCCGGTGTTGAGCGTGGGCGGCGAGACGCGGCTGCGACGCGCCCTCGACAAGCTCGAATTGCTGGTCGTGATCGATCTCTACCGCGATGCCGCCGGCGAACATGCGCATTACCTGTTGCCACCGAAGACCAGGATCTCAATCGCTGGGGCAAGGTCGACCACAGGCTGCGCAGTCGGGGGCAAAGCTTCGAGGCCCTTGAGCAGGCTGGCGTACTCGACTTCGGGCCGCATGGTTTTGGCCGGTTCTACGCGGATTCCCTGCAAACACCCGATCAGCGCGTCGACTGCTGCCCGCCGGTTTTCGCACGTGCGCTGGAGCGCATGGCCGGGCTGTTCGACGAACTCGCGGCCGAGCCGCCGGGCCTGAAGCTCATCACGCGCCGCGATGCCCGCATGCTGAGCAGCTGGTTCACCAACGTGGCGAAACTCAAGACCCGCACCAACCAGGAGAACCCTCTGTACCTGCACCCGGAGGATGCTGCGGCGCGTGGCTGCGTCGACGGCGGCCGCCGTGAGGGTCGCCAACGAGAACGGCGAGATTGCCGCGACCCTGCGCTGCGCCGACGACCTCCGGCGTGGCGTGGTGGCGGTGTCCCACGGCTGGGGTCAGGCGGCGACAAACGGCATGCGCGTGGCTAAAGCCATGCCCGGCGTCAACGCCAACCAGTTGCTGCCGACGGGGCAGGGCAGCTTCGAAGTGCTGTCCGGTCAGGCGCACATGACGGGTATCCCGGTGGAGGTTTACGCCACCTGAAACGCGCCGGTAGGTTCATGGACAAAGCGGGACCCATTGGCTATCGTCCCGGCATTCCCCGGGGAGCATCCACATGAACGAAAAACTAGCCGCCGCCGGCGCACGCATGGCCAACGCCTTCGATCTCACGCCGGACCAGCAGCTCATCCTGGACGCCGCCGACAAGTACTCGCGGAACGAGCTCTATCCGCTTGCCGCCCGCATGGACAACGAGGAATGGTGGCCCGAGGATATCTTCAAGAAGATTGGTGAGCAGGGTTACTTTGGCATCACCGTGCCGGAAAAATTCGGCGGTGTCGGCCTCGACTTCTTCACCAGCGGCCTCATCGTCCAGGCCATGGCGCGCTGGAACTACGCACTGTCGCTGTCGTGGATTGCCCACGAAAACCTCTGTCTCAACAACATCTACCGGAACGCCAACGACGACCTTCGCTATAAGTACCTGCCTGATCTGTGCAGCGGCAAGGCGATTGGCGCGTTGGGGCTCACCGAGCCCGGCGCCGGCTCCGATGCGCTGGGTTCCATGCGCACTACGGCCAAACGTGACGGCGGCCACTACGTCCTCAACGGCCGCAAGATCTACATCACCAACGGGCCGGTGGCCGACGTCCTGCTGGTGTACGCCAAGACCGCGCCAGAACGCGGCGCGCATGGCATTTCCGCCTTCATCGTCGAGAAGGATTTCCCCGGCTTCAGCGTGGCCCAGAAGCTGATCAAGATGGGTTTCCGCGGCAGCCAGACTGGTGAACTCCTGTTCGACAACTGCCGCGTGCCGGTCGAGAACCTCGTCGGCGAGGAGAACAAGGGCGTGGCGGTGGTGATGAGCGGCCTCGATCTGGAGCGCGCCGTCATTTCCCCCATCTGCGTCGGCATGGCCGAGCGCGCGCTCGAACTGTCCATCGAATACGCGAAGACCCGCGAGCAGTTCAACAAGCCGCTAGCCTCCTTCCAGATGATCCAGTCGAAGATTGCCGACATGTACGTCTGGGTCGAAACCATGAAGACCTTTTGCTACCGCGTGCTGGCGGCCGGCAACGACCTGGAAGCCGGCGCAGGCGGACGCGGCCAGATCCACGCACTCACCGCCGCGTCGATCATGTACACGGCCAATACGCTCAACCAGGTGCTGAACGAAGGCCTGCAGATCCACGGCGGCTTTGGCTACATGTGGGAAGCCGAAATCAACCGGCTCTATCGCGGCAACAAGCTGCTGGAAATCGGCGCCGGCACCACTGAAGTCCGCAAGCTCATCATCAGCCGCGAATTGCTGGGTACCTGAACGGACATGAGTAGCGAAGCCTCTACGGATCCCCTGGCCGAACTCTACGAACGTCCGCTGTCCTTCGCCCCGGATCTCCTCAAGGGCAAGGTGGTGGTGATTTCCGGTGGTGGCAGCGGGATCGGCCGTGCCACGGCCTGGATGGCCGTGCGCCTCGGCGCGAGCATCGTGGTCCTTGGCCGCAGCGAGGAAAAGCTCATCGGCGTGGCCGACGCCATGCGGGATCGGAGCCTCGACGGCGACTTCGAGCCCGTGGATATCCGCGAGCGCGCCAAGGTCGAGCGGGCCATCGCCAACATCTGGGAGCGCCACGGCCAGATCGACCTGCTGGTGAACAGCGCCGGCGGCCAGTTCCCGCAGGCCGCCATCGATTACTCGGAAAAAGGCTGGAACACGGTCATCAACACCAACCTCAACGGCACCTGGCACATGATGCAAGCGGTGGCGCAGAAGTGGCGTGAGACCGGCACCGGCGGCAGCATCACCAATGTGGTGGTGGTCCCCCAGGGCCTGCACGGCGTGGCGCACACCTGCGCGGCGCGGGCTGGCGTGATTGCGCTGTCGCAATCACTCGCGGTGGAATGGGCGCCGCTTGGCATCCGCGTGAACTGCGTGGCGCCGGGCGCCATCCGCACTGAAGGCTGGACGGTTTATTCGGAGGAAGCCCGTAGCAAGTATCCGGCGACCAATCCGCTGATGCGCGCCGGCACACCCTGGGAAATCGCCGAGGCCATCCTGTTCGTGGGGGGACCGATGGGCGGATTCATCAACGGCGAAGTGCTTACCGTGGACGGTGGCGGCCAGCACTGGGGTGAAATCTGGACGACTGGCAAGCCAGAGTACTACGCCAAGGCAACGCGCCTGTGGGATGACGGCGCCCGCTGACGGGCGGGTGGGACTGAGTCCGCGGCTACCCGCCACCTTGCCACAGCGCAGGGTGGCGCCCGTTCAGCCGTGCGGGCGTTTGCCCAGATCCTCGTTAACTTTCCCCAGCAATGCGATCAGCGCGTCCCGCGCGACCTTGTCCACCTCGCCGAGTGCAAGCAGTTCCGACTTGAAGCAATGCACGTTGGCGGTGTGCGCGGCCAGCAGGCCTTCGACCCAGGCCTGCTCGGCCAGGCTGCGCAAGCCGCCGAGGCGGTATTTGTCATCGAGCGCGGCCAGCGCCTGGAAGTGGGTTTCCTTGGAATCCAGCATGGCGCGCCAGGCGCGCCATGCTGGATCTGCTGTGGCCGGCAGCACTGGGAGGTGGGTGGTCTGTTCGGTCAACCGAACAAGCGCTTCAGGAAGCCCTTGATGCCATTCCCGCTGTCGGCAGCTGCGGTGACGTGGACGGCAGCCGGCGCGCGTTCGGCACGCGGTGCGCCCCGGTCCTGCGGCGGGCGCTGGGTGCCCTGGGGCTTTTCGGAACGCGGCTGGGAGGCGTCGACGCGCAGTTCACGGCCGTGGATCTCCTTGCCGTTGAGACCTGCAATAGCCGCGGCCGCGGCCGCGGCGTTCCCCATTTCGACAAAGCCATAGCCACGCGAACGTCGGGTCCGCTTGTCGAAAATGACTTCGGCCGCCACGACCTCGCCGTACGCTTCAAACGTGGCACGCAGTTCTTCGTCGCGAATGCTGTACGGAAGATTTCCTACATAAATGTTCATTCAGTCGCTCTGGATTTTTAGTGTGTTGGTGGGGTGGACGCGCCATGCGCGCTCCCCGCGTCACCGAGGCTGGAGTGTCCCCAAACGCTCCAGTCCTTTGGCTCACCGTGGCGCCTGCCAGGCAGCCTGGACAGCAGGGTTATCGTCGGTGTGTCGTCGTAGACCCGGGATCGCCCGGCGGTGCTCCGGTTGAAGTCGGCCCTGCAGGCCCGCACTTCGGCGCCGTCTGCCGAAGACCTGTCGCCAGCCCTTTTGCTGCACATTGCAGACTGCGGAAACCGACCGAACGGCTGTCCTCGGGTGCTTGGCATTCAAGCACAAGAGTCACCGCAGTGGCAACGAAAGGGGCCACGCAAGGCCTTGTCGGACGGTGCGATTTTTCGCGCCGCAGCGGATCAGCCCGTGAAGGCCTGCAGGCCCGTCTGGGCCCGTCCGAGGATCAGCGCGTGCACGTCGTGCGTGCCTTCATAGGTATTGACCGCTTCCAGGTTCAGCACGTGGCGGATCACGTGGTATTCATCGGAAATGCCGTTGCCGCCGTGCATGTCACGCGCGACGCGCGCGATGTCGAGCGCCTTGCCGCAGTTGTTGCGCTTCATCAGGGAAATGGCTTCGGGCGCACCAAGGCCCGCGTCGATGAGGCGTCCAAGCTGCAAGGAACCCAGCAGGCCGAGCGTGATTTCCGTCTGCATGTCGGCGAGTTTCTTCTGGATCAGCTGGTTGGCCGCCAGCGGACGCCCGAACTGCTGGCGGTCCATGGTGTACTGGCGCGCCGCCAGCCAGCAGAACTCGGCTGCCCCCATCGCGCCCCAGGAAATACCATAACGCGCGCGGTTGAGGCAGCTGAATGGCCCGCGCAGGCCTTGCACGCCGGGCAGCAGGTGGGATTGCGGGACGAAGACCTGGTCCATCACGATTTCGCCAGTGGTGGAGGCGCGCAGCGAGAACTTGCCTTCGATCTTCGGCGTGGAGAGGCCCGCCATCCCGCGCTCGAGGACGAAGCCGCGAATCACGCCGTCATCGGTCTTGGCCCACACCACGAAGACCGTCGCGAGCGGCGAGTTGGTGATCCACATCTTGGCGCCGGTGAGTTCATAGCCCCCGGAGACGGCGCGGGCGCGGGTCGTCATGCCACCCGGGTCGGAGCCGTGGTCGGGTTCGGTCAGGCCGAAGCAGCCAATCCATTCACCGGTGGCGAGCTTTGGCAGGTATTTCTGGCGATGTTCCTCGCTGCCGAAGGCGTAGATTGGATGCATGACGAGGCTCGATTGCACGCTCATCGCGGAGCGGAAGCCTGAATCCACGTGTTCGACTTCACGGGCAATGAGGCCATAGGACACGTAGCTGAGGCCAGCGCCGCCGTACTGTTCGGGGATCGTGCAGCCCAGGAAGCCCAGGTCGCCGAATTCGCGCATCAGGCCGGGATCAAAGCTTTCGTGGCGGTGCATATCACGCACGATCGGCTGCAGGCGTTCCTGGCAGAAGGTGCGGGCGGCTTCACTCACCATGCGCTCTTCTGCGCTCAGCAGGCCCGAAATGAGCAAGGGATCCTGCCAGGTGAACCGGGCTTCTGCGCTGGACTTGGTCGTGTGCTCGCCGGTGGCTTGGGTTGGGGTCATGGGAATCTCCGGGTTGTCCGTTCCGGCAGAGCCGGTGTCTGGCCGAGGGCCGGCCTCGGTGCTCGTACGTAGTCACGGGTGTCGTGGGCCAGAGGTCGGCAAGGGCCCACGAAGCGCCGAATACTGCGCCGCGTCAGCTGGTTCGATCAAGGCGCGATTTGTTACTATGCCGGCTCTTTTGCCAACCGTACGCGAAGCTTTCGAACCGCCTCCGCGACTTCCCCCGACGTCGCGGTGGACCGTGAGAAAGCCCCCCTGGAGGATGAAATGAAGATCCTGGTCGCCGTTAAGCGTGCCATCGACTACAACGTCAAAGCCCGGCCCAAGGCCGATGGCTCTGGCGTCGAACTGGCCAACGTGAAGATGTCCATGAACCCCTTCGACGAGATCGCCGTCGAAGAAGCCATCCGGCTGCAGGAAGCCGGCAAGGTCACCGAAATCATCGCCGTCTCCGTGGGCCCGGCGACCTGCCAGGAAACTCTGCGCACGGCGATGGCCATGGGCGCCGATCGCGGCGTGCTGGTCGAGACCAGCGACGAAGTCCAGCCGCTGGCCGTGGCCAAGCTGCTCAAGGCTATCGTCGAACGCGAACAGCCAGGCCTCGTCATCCTCGGCAAGCAGGCCATTGATGACGATTCCAACCAGACGGGCCAGATGCTGGCCGGGCTCCTGGGTTGGGCCCAGGGCACCTTTGCCTGCAACATCGCCCCCGCAGGCGACACCCTGGTCGTCAAGCGCGAAGTCGACGCTGGCATCCAGTCCATCACCCTCAAGCTCCCGGCCGTGGTCACCGCAGACCTCCGTCTGAACGAACCCCGCTATGTGAAGCTGCCAAACATCATGAAGGCCAAGAAGAAGCCGCTCGACATCCTGACCCCGGCCGAACTCGGCGTGGACATCACGCCGCGCCTGAAGCTCGTCAAGGTGGCCGAACCCGCTGCCCGCGCCGGTGGCGTGAAGGTGGCCGACGTCAACGAACTCGTGGCCAAGCTACGCAACGAAGCGAAGGTGATCTGAACATGACCGCGTTAGTCATCGCTGAACACAACAACCTGTCCCTCAACGGCGCCACGCTCAATGCAGTGGCGGCAGCCGCCAGGCTCTCCGGTGGTTTCGACATCCTCGTCGCCGGCCACGACTGCGGCAACGTCGCGCAGGAAGCCGCGCAGGTTGCCGGCGTCGGCAAGGTGCTTGTCGCCGACGCCCCGCAGTACGCCCACGCCCTGGCCGAAAACCTCGCGCCGCTCGTCGTCAGCCTTGCAGGCAACTACAGCCACCTGCTCACCGCCTCCACCACCAACGGCAAGAATGTGATGCCGCGCATTGCCGCGGTGCTCGACGTCGCGCAGCTTTCCGACATCATCGAAGTGGTCAGCGACGACACCTTCGTGCGTCCGATCTATGCCGGCAACGTGCTCGCCACGGTGCAGTCGACCGACCGCATCAAGGCCATCACCGTACGCACCACCGGCTTCGATGCCGTGGCCGCCACTGGTGGCGCCGGCACCATCGAAGCGATCGCCGTGCAGCCGGATGCCGGTCTGTCCACGTTCAACAGCGAAGAACTCACCAAGTCCTCCCGTCCCGAACTCGCCGCCGCTGACATCATCGTGTCCGGTGGCCGTGGCGTCGGCAGCGCCGAGAACTTCGCCATCATCGAAAAGCTCGCGGATCTCCTCGGCGCGGCCGTGGGCGCCTCGCGCGCGGCGGTCGATGCCGGCTACGTGCCCAACGACTACCAGGTGGGCCAGACCGGCAAGTGCGTGGCGCCTACGCTGTACATCGCGGTGGGCATCTCCGGCGCCATCCAGCACCTCGCCGGCATGAAGGACAGCAAGGTCATCGTCGCGATCAACAAGGACGAAGAAGCCCCGATCTTCCAGGTGGCGGACTATGGCCTCGTCGGCGACCTCTTCAAGGAAGTGCCGGCCCTGTGCGAAGCCCTGCAGAAGTAGTGCCGGCGTCCTGACCGGCGGGAGATCGGAGCTATGGAACGAGAGTCAATGGAGTTCGATGTCGTAATCGTCGGCGGGGGGCCTTCCGGCCTGGCCTGCGCGATCCGGCTGCGGCAGCTGGCAGCCGAGCGGGGGACGGATCTTGCCGTCTGCCTCATCGAGAAAGGCTCGGAAATCGGCGCCCACATCCTGTCAGGTGCGGTGCTTGAACCCCGCGCGTTGAACGAACTCCTGCCCGACTGGGTCGCGCTCGATGCGCCGCTCAAGACGGCCGTGACAGACGATCGTTTCCTGTTCCTCAGCAAGACGCGGGCGTTCCGCATGCCGACCCCGCCGCAGATGGCCAACCACGGCAACTACATCGTGAGCCTGGGCAACGTCTGCCGTTGGCTCGGCACGCAGGCCGAAGGGCTCGGGGTAGATCTCTACCCCGGGTTTGCCGCCGCCGAAGTGCTCTACCACGACGACGGAACGGTGAAGGGCGTGGCGACGGGCGACATGGGTCGATTGAAGGACGGCTCGGAAGGTCCCAACTTCGCGCCCGGCATGGCACTGCATGCGCGCCAGACCATCTTCGCCGAAGGCTGCCGGGGTTCGCTCACCAAGACCCTGTTCGATCGCTTCAAGCTGCGTGAAGGCGTTGATCCGCAGGTCTACGGCATCGGCATCAAGGAACTGTGGGAAGTAAAGCCCGAACACCACCACCAGGGCCTGGTCACGCACACCATCGGCTGGCCGATGGACTCCCGGACCTACGGCGGTTCCTGGCAATACCACCTGGAAGACAACCTGGTCTCGATTGGGTTCGTGGTGGGCCTCGGTTACGACAATCCCTGGCTCAGCCCTTTCGATGAAATGCAGCGCTTCAAGACGCATCCGGCGGTGCACGAGTCGTTTGAAGGTGCGCGTCGCGTGTCCTACGGCGCACGCGCCATCAGCGCCGGCGGTTTCCAGTCGATTCCCAAGCTCACCTTTCCCGGTGGCTTGCTGGTAGGCGACGCTGCGGGCTTCCTCAACCTGCCCAAGATCAAGGGCAGCCACACGGCGATGAAGTCCGGCATGACCGCCGCCGAATCCGTCTTCGAACTCCTGGCCGCCGGTGCGAAGGCGAGCCGCGAAGCCGTCGACTATCCGCATCGCCTGCGTAACACCTGGCTGTGGGATGAGCTCTACCGGGTGCGCAACATCAAGCCTGCCTTCCACTGGGGGCTGTGGCCGGCCATTGGCTACTCCGCCATCGATACCTTCCTGTTCCGCGGCAAGGCGCCGTGGACCTTCCACCACACGCCGGACCACAAAACGCTGAAGCCTGCCGCGCAGTGCCCGCAAATCGAATATCCCAAGCCGGATGGCGTGCTGACTTTCGACAAGCTTTCCTCGGTGTTCGTGTCCAACACCAACCACGAGGAAGACCAGCCCTGCCACCTCACCCTGCTTGACGATACCGTGCCCACCCGGCTCAACCTGCCGGTGTATGCCGGGCCGGAACAGCGCTTCTGTCCGGCGGGTGTGTACGAATACGTGGGCGAAGCGGGCGCGCAGAGCCTGCAGATCAACGCGCAGAACTGCGTCCACTGCAAAACCTGCGATATCAAGGATCCGTCCCAGAACATCAACTGGGTCACTCCGGAAGGTGGCGGCGGCCCCAACTATCCGAACATGTAAGGGGAGCGCGCGTGCCTAAAGTCACCTTCATCCATTTCTCCGGCAGCCAGCGCACGCTCGACGTGCCCACCGGCTCGACCGTGATGGAAGCGGCCGTCCAGAACGGTGTCGATGGCATTACCGCGGAGTGCGGCGGCGGTTGCGCCTGCGCCACCTGTCACGTCCTGATCGAACCCGAATGGAGGGGCAAGGTGCCGGCGATCCGGCCATCCGAAAACGACCTCCTGGAATGCACGGCCGTGGCCCGCTGTCCGCAGTCCCGCCTGAGCTGCCAGATCCAGGTGTCCGACGATCTCGATGGCCTCACCGTGCGCTTGCCCGAGCGGCAGACCTGAAGCTGGGCACACGCGGGTGAGCATCGTCGTGGTGGGCGCCGGGCAGGCGGGCCTGCAGATCGCCGAAACCCTGCGCCGCAGCGGCTACAGCGAGCCGGTGCTGCTGCTGGGCGATGAAACCTGGCCGCCCTACCAGCGCCCACCCCTGTCCAAGAAATACGTGTCGGACGACATGGCCGACGAACGCCTGTTCTTCCGTCCGCTTGAGCAACTTGTCAGGCAGGACATCGATTTCCGGCCCGCTACCGTGGTCACCGCCATTGACCGCGCGAAGCAGGAAATCTTACTCGCGACCGGCGAGCGCATTGCCTACGCCGGACTTGCGCTTGCCACCGGCACCCGGGTCCGGCCACTGCCGGTACCCGGCGCCGATCACCCTGCGGTGTGCTACCTGCGCGGACTCGACGACGCCCGGCGACTGCGCGAAAAGCTACGGGCTGCTTGCCGGGTGGTGGTGATCGGTGGTGGCTTCATTGGCCTCGAAGTGGCAGCCACCGCACGTAGCGCCGGCAAGGACGTCACCGTCGTTGAAGCGCTCGATCGCCTGATGGCGCGTGCCGTCGCCCCGGTGGTCTCGAATTACTTCGCCGAACTGCACCAGGCCCGTGGCGTGTCGCTGCGGTTCAAGACCGGTGTGACCAAGATCAGCGCGACCGCCGATGGCAGCGCGCTGGTCCATCTGGCTGACGGTGCCACGCTACCGGCGGATCTCGTGGTGGCGGGCATCGGCGTGCTGCCCAACCAGGAACTCGCCGCCGCCGCTGGCCTCGCCTGCGATGGCGGCATCGTGGTCGATGAATTCGCCCGCACCGCCGATCCGGCCATCGTGGCCGCCGGCGACTGCACCTGGCATCGCAACCTGCGCTTCAAAGGCTCGCATCGCCTGGAGTCGGTCCAGAACGCGGTCGACCAGGCCAAGATTGCGGCGCAGAGCCTCCTCGGCCGGTCGGTGCCATACCAGGATCTGCCGTGGTTCTGGTCCGACCAGTACGATGTCAAGCTACAGATGGTGGGCCTTTCGCAGGCACACGACCGCCAGGTGTTGCGCGGTGATCCGGCAACCGGCGCCTGGTCCGTCTACTACTTCAAGGACAAGGTGCTGCTGGGCGTGGACAGCATCAACCGCCCGGCGGATCACATGCTCGTTCGCAAGCTCATGACGAGTGGCGTGCTTGTGTCGCCCGAGGCCGTGTCGGATCCTGCGCTCGATCTCAAGACCTTGCTGTCAGCCAGCTGAGTGCTGCGAGAACCAATGACCAGAACCGCCGCCATGAGCGGCCCAACACGACACCAGCGACCAAGGGGAAACGGGAGACCATGCCGAAGATCACATTCATCGACGTTGACGGAACGAAGTTCGAAGCCAACGTCGCGAACGGGCTTTCCCTGATGGAAGGTGCAATCAATGCCGGCGTGCCCGGCGTGCTGGCCATTTGTGGAGGAAGCTGTGCCTGCAGTACCTGCCATGCGTACATCGACGACGCCTGGACGGCGGTGGTCGGTGGCCCTAGCGACATCGAAGACGCCACCCTGGATCTTGCCAACGAGCGCAAGCCGTCCAGCCGCCTGACCTGCCAGGTGCCCGTCAGCGACGCAATGGACGGCCTGGTGGTGCACATCGCGAAAAACGACTGAACCCGTGCGGGCGCCACGGCGCCCGCGACCTCGAGCGCCGTTGCCTGCTGCCGGGATCCCGAATCCGCCAGCCAGACCTTCCCACCAAGGCCCTGCGCTTGGTGGTGGCGTCGAGGGCAGTACGACGGCACGTGCTTCAACCCGCTGGCGCATGCCTTGCGCCGAGCCCTTCGTGAAGGAGTGATCCCGTGAGCACCATCCGCCAGGACGACTTGATTCGCAGCGTGGCCGACGCCCTGCAGCACATTTCCTACTACCACCCGCTGGACTACATCCAGAACCTCGCCAAGGCCTACGAGCGCGAAGAATCGCCCGCCGCGCGCGACGCCATGGCCCAGATCCTCATCAATTCGCGCATGTGCGCCGAAGGCCACCGGCCCTTGTGCCAGGACACCGGCATCGTGATCGTGTTCTGCAAGGTGGGCATGGGCGTGCGCTGGGACTCGAAGCTGAGCCTCACCGACATGATCAACGAGGGCGTGCGCCAGGCCTACCTGAACCCGGACAACAAGCTCCGCCCGTCCATCGTCTCCGACCCGGCCGGCAAGCGACTGAACACCAGGGACAACACGCCCGCCGTGATCCACGTGGAATTGGTGCCCGGCGAGACGCTGGAAATTACCGTCGCCGCCAAGGGCGGTGGGTCGGAGAACAAGTCGAAGTTTGCGATGCTCAATCCTTCGGACTCCATCGTGGACTGGGTGCTGGCCACCGTGCCGCTGATGGGCGCCGGCTGGTGTCCACCGGGCATGCTCGGCATTGGCATTGGCGGCACGGCCGAGAAGGCGATGGTGATGGCCAAGGAAGCCTTGATGGAATCCATCGATATCCACGACCTCATCGCGCGCGGCCCGCAGACCGCGCTTGAAGCGCTGCGGCTCGAACTCTACGAGAAGGTGAATGCGCTTGGCATCGGCGCGCAGGGACTCGGCGGCCTCACCACGGTGCTGGACGTGAAGATCCTCGACTTCCCCACGCACGCGGCGTCCAAGCCCATCGCGATGATCCCCAACTGCGCCGCCACCCGCCACGCGCATTTCGTACTGGATGGCTCGGGTCCCGCGGAACTCGCAACGCCGAAGCTCGAAGACTGGCCGCAGGTGACCTGGTCCGCCGGTGCCAGCGCGCGCCGCGTGAACCTCGACACCGTCACGGCGGAGGACATCAAGACCTGGAAGCCGGGCGAAACCCTGCTGCTCTCGGGCGCGATGCTCACGGGCCGCGACGCCGCCCACAAGCGCATCCAGGAAATCCTCGCCAGCGGCCAGCCGCTGCCGGACGGCGTCGATTTCAAGGGACGCTTCATTTACTACGTGGGCCCGGTTGATCCCGTCCGCGACGAAGTGGTGGGCCCGGCCGGCCCCACCACTGCCACCCGCATGGACAAGTTCACCGACATGATGCTGGAGAAGACCGGGCTGCTTGGCATGATCGGCAAGGCCGAGCGCGGCCCGGTCGCCATCGAGTCCATCAAGAAGCACCAGGCCGTGTACCTGATGGCCGTGGGCGGCGCGGCCTACCTCGTCTCCAAGGCCATCCGCAAATCGCGGGTCGTGGCGTTTGCGGATCTCGGCATGGAAGCGGTGTACGAGTTCGTGGTGGAAGACATGCCGGTCACGGTGGCGGTGGATTCGCAGGGCACCTCGGTGCACACGACGGGGCCGGCGGAGTGGCAGGCGAAGATCGGGAAGATCCCGGTAAAGGTCATGGGCTGAAGGCGTTCGCGTTCTCCTGAGCGCCCAACCGCCACAAGCGTGGCGTCGGGCTGGGGGAGGACCGTGGGTCGGCAAGACCGGAGCAAAGACGCCTGACTGAATCGCGGTGGGTCGGTGGACCGAGAGTTTTGCGCGAGTGCTTGACTCTTACGGGGCTGCCCTTGGCGGTGCCTGCAGCCGTCCATCATTTTTCCGGCCCAATGGCGCTACCGGCAGCCGACCCGACGTCCTCAGATCATTGCCTTCCATTCCCGTAGCTGACCTACAGTCTGCGTAAGCCCCTGGCGCAGGAGTGTGTCCAGGTACTCGTCTGCCGTTTTGGGTGGATGCTTCAGCGATCTGCGGTGGTTGGCAGCCGCCTGGCACACCTTGGCGGCGTGCAGATCGAGCAGATCGAAAATGAAATCGTCCGGATGCTGGGCCGTGAGGTTGTACGGCGTGAGCTGTTCCCGGGGAAAGTCCTTGAGGTTGAACGTGACGATCAGGCTTGCGCCGCCATGGATGGCGGCTGCCACCACATGCCGGTCGTCCCTATCAGGGAGCTGGAGGGCGGGGATCAGGGACTCAAAACCCTCGATCAGGCTGTCCCGGACATTCGCATTCATCAGCGCCCGCGTCCGCGCCAAATCCTCCGCCTTGAGGTCTGGCCGCTGCTGAAGCGCGTTGCGCGTCCACTCGTCGTGGATCATGTCGGTCCAGCGCGCCCGGTACAGATCGCTCAGCGCCAGGTGCATCAGCAGGTCGCGCAGGGGAGCCGGGTAGAGTACGCACGCGTCGTAGACGACGGTGAAGTTGGAACTCATTCATACCCCATCCGGAGCGCTTGCGCCTGCTCGGCCAGCGCGTCCAGGGCCTTGTGGCGCTCAGCGTCGACGCTTGCCTTGTAGGCGATCAGATCCTGGTAGCGGATCCGTCGGTGCGTGCCGGCCTTGTGGAACGGGATCTCGCCACGTTCCAGCAGCTGCACGACAAAGGGTCGCGAGACGTTGAGCAAATCCGCAGCGTCCTGGGTGGTGAGTTCGGCATGGATCGGGATGAGGCTGACCGCATTGCCTTCACCGATTTCAGTGAGGACGTCCACCAGCAGGCGCAGCGCCGCCATCGGGATGCGCACCGGGTGGGATTTGCCGTGGTCATCGACGATCTCGATTTGCTGCGACTCGGCGCGGGTCTGCAGGTACAGGGAAAGCGCGCGGCCGCTTTCCCGGGCGACGGCGATTTCTTCCGCCGTGGGCAGGGGCAAGGTTGGCGCCGGGGTGGTCATCGGGGTCTCCTCAAGGCTTTCGTTTACGTCGTGGGAGACACCATAAACGAAATAAACGAAATAAACGAAATGCAGTAATCCCCGGCGGGTTCCCCAGACCACCCGGGTGAACATTCCGCCCAAGCAGCACGACATGAACCAGCCACGCACGGCGAGGGACCCTGGCCACCCACGAGCGCTTCGTCCGCAGGAGCGCGTGACGCGCGGCCGTACTGAACAATCCAGCCCCGTGGGGCTTCTGCTATAAAACACCTCCCCAAGTGTCCGACACCCTGCAGGTAGCGCCGCCTCCATGAACGCCGTTGAAATCGAAGCCGCCCTCTCGGATCTCGCCCTGCAGCCGTTCGACGCTGCGGAATTCCCCTGGCAGTTCCTGGCCGCTTTCGGCAACAAGGACACCACGCTTCGTCGCCTGCGCAGCGGCAACAACAATGCGTCTGACGTACCCGGCGCCGTGCTCCAGCGCAACAACCTGCACCTTGCCGTGGGAGCGGCTGGCACCGTCGGCACGCTCCTGCAGACTTTGCGCGAGAGCCCGGCTACCGCCAAGGCCAAGGCCAGGTTCATCCTGGCGACGGACGGAATAAGCCTGGAAGCGGAAGACCTCTCCACCAGTGAGACCATCGCCTGCGCCTTCCCTGACTTCGCCGATCACTTTGGCTTCTTCCTGCCGCTGGCCGGCATCTCCACCATCCGGGAGATCAAGGAAAACCCCATCGACGTGCGCGCTACCGGGCGGCTGAACAAGCTGTACGTGGAGCTGCTGCGCGAAAACCCCAACTGGGGCACCGACGAGCGCCGGCCGGACATGAACCACTTCATGGCGCGCCTGGTGTTTTGCTTTTTTGCCGAAGACACCGGCATCTTCACCGGCGAGGGTCTCTTCACCCGGACCATCGAGCAGATGGGCGAGCGGGACGGCGGCAACACCCACGCAGTGCTGGCCGAAATCTTCCGCGCCATGAACCTGCAGCACAGCGAAAGCGCCGCCGCCGAACCCCGCTTGCCGCAGTGGGCAGACCAGTTTCCCTACGTGAACGGCGGGCTCTTTGCCGGCAGTACCGAGACTCCCCACTTCACGCGCATGGCCCGCAGCTATTTCATGCACGCTGGCAACCTCAACTGGAAGCAGATCAACCCGGACATCTTCGGCAGCATGATCCAGGCCGTGGCCGACGACGAGGAACGCGGCGCGCTGGGCATGCACTACACCAGCGTGCCCAACATCATCCCGATTTGAGCGAGGAAGACCACGAAGCCATCCGCCAGCATGCCATTGCGGCCATGAACCTCACCCAGCAGGCCAAGTTGGCGCTGGCGCAAGCCGACGCGAGCGGCGAGCGACAGGAAGGCAGCACGGCCCTGCTGGACGGGGTGCGCAAGTTCATCAACGTGCGGGATCTGGACATTGACTTGATTGATCGCATCAACCCCTTCGAGGCCGCCTACGCGGTGCTGGCCAAGGCGATGGATGAAAAGTCCCTGCGCCAGGTGCAGGCCAGCATCGCAGCCAAGCGCGTGAACATCCCGGAGGATGAAGCACGCGAGCTGGCGAATCGCGCCCTCCTGTTCAAGCTGGAGCGCGGCCGCCTGCCGGACATCAACGCTGCAGACGCCTGGGAGAAGCGCATGGCAGAAGGCGTGGCGGCATTCGCGCGCTATCGCGCACAGGCCAAGGCCGCACAGGCCGGGAGCGCCGGTAATGGCTGAGATGGACGATGACGAACTGCTGGAAGCCCTGGGTGTTGAACTAGCGCCGCTGCGTGTGTCCAGCCGCACGCCGCGCGAGGAGCGGATCATCGCCGACTTCGAAGACATCCTGCGCTTCCATGAAACACACGACCGGGCACCAGCGCACGGCGAAGACCGCGACATTTTCGAGCGCCTGTATGCCGTGCGGCTCGACCGACTGCGCATGCTGCCGGAGGCGCGGACCTTGTTGGCACCGCTGGATGCCCCCGATCTGCTGGCGTCGGATGGTGGTGTTCCCACCGACGTGGCGGCGCTCGATGAAGATTCGCTGCTTGCCGCTCTGGGTGTGGCGGATGCGGGTGACGACGGTGCTGAGGACGAACGGGACATTACCGTTCTGCGTTATGTGCGCCCTCATGCGGAGCGTCGCGCCCAGGAGGAAATTGCGAGTGGAACCGCCTGCCCGGATTTCGAGAACTTCCAGCCGCTGTTCCAGCAGGTGGAACAAGAGTTGAAATCGGGCGTGCGCACCGCTGAACGCTTTGGCCGGAACGCGAGCATTGAACCCGGCGATTTCTTTATCCTCGACGGACAGCTCACCTACGTGGCCGCTTCGGCGGCGCGATATCGCACACCCAACGGTGAGGTGAACGGGCGACTGCGCGTGATCTTTGCCAACGGTACCGAGAGCGACTTGCTGATTCGCTCCCTCCAGCGTGCGCTTTACAAGGATGAAACCGGGCGGCGGCTCAGCGACCCGGGGCTGGGCCCGCTGTTTGGCGCAAGCAACGAGCCGGACGACATCGAGACCGGCACCATCTATGTGTTGCGTAGCCAATCCGCGCATCCCTTCGTGGCGGAGCACCGGGAATTGATCCACAAGATTGGCGTTACCGGCGGTACGGTGGAGTCGCGCATCGCCAACGCCGAAAACGACACCACCTTCCTGCTGGCCAAAGTGGATGTGGTGGCTACCTATACCTTGAGCAACCTGAGCCGCAGCCGGCTGGAGGGAATCTTCCATCGCGTGTTCGCGGCGGCCCAACTGGATTTGACCATCGAGGATCGTTTCGGTAAGCCCGCACGGCCACGAGAGTGGTTTCTGGTGCCATTGGCGCGGATCGACGAGGCCGTAGAACGCATTCGCGATGGCTCCATCGTTGAGATGCGCTACGACCTGGAAACCGCCAGCTTCAAGCAGCGCTCATCGACCTGAGCGCTGGATTTGCGGTCAGGTGCAGTGGCGGCCCGTCCATGGTTCGACAGGCTCACCACGAACGGGCTTCAATCGTTTGGGTCCGGACACAGCAGCGTTCGCCCTGTCGAAGGGTGAACGGCGGCACGGCTTTTGACGTTGCTGGTTACCTGTCGTCCGTCAGCGCAGCGCCAGCCCGTTGATAGTTCCACAAGCTCACCAGGAACGGGCCTTTGGCTTCGCCGTTAACGGGCTTCAAGCGTTCGGGATGTTCCAGTGACAACACCGAGCGGTCTGAGGCCAGCCGCAGTCCTCTAAATCCCCTCGCCCAAATTCTGCAAACCGCACTCACGGCGTTCGAGCACCTTCGTAGGATCGTGGTAGTCGTCGTTGTCCGGCAGGCCGTGCTCATGGAGGTAGTCTTCGAGATCGAGGCTGGACAGCGCGAAGAACGGCGCCACCCGCGTGGTGCCGAAGGGGCCCTTCGAGACGACACCCAGCGACTTGCGGAAGTCAGTCTGTTCGGCGCGGATGCCGGTGAACCACAGGTCCGGCGCCAGTTCGCGCAGGGCGCGCTCGAAGGGTTCGAGCTTCACTTCCTGGGTGAACCGCGCGTGTCCAGCATCCTCCAGCGTCGGCACGCCGCCATCGAGCGTATGGCGGCGGGCGCTGGTGACTTTCGGGGTATACACCTGCAGATTGAGTTTGAGGCGTTTGGTCACTTCCTCCGCGAATTCGTACGTCGCCGCGGTGTTGTAGCCGCTGTCCACCCACACCACCGGGATGTCGGGGATGACCCGGGTCATGAGGTGCAGCAGCGCAGCCGCGCGCGGCCGGAAGTTGGTCGACAGCAGCGGGCGGCGCGCATGGGCCAGCGCGTGGCGGACAATCGCCACCGGATCGAGGCCCACGAACTCAGGGCCGAGTGCCAGCAGGCTCGCAGACTCAAGAGGCTGGACGGAAGGGACTGCGGAGTTTTTGCTCATGGGAGAACCGCGTGCCGGCGCTTGGGAAGGCTGGCATTATCCGCCGCCATGCGCGGTGTGATTAGTCGATTGCGGCCTATCGATAGACGGCTCAAGGGCGGAGTTGATGCGCCGGCGAAAGTCCCTGGGGCAGAGGATGGACGTCGGGATGCAGCGCGTGGGCGAGGAGTTCCAGGCTGTCCACGAGTCGCGGGCCGGGACGATTGAAGTACGCATTGCCATCGGCAAGGTACACGCGGCCTCCGCGCACGGCACGCAGCGCCTGCCAGCGCGGATCGTCGGCCACCACCGGGAGTTCGCGCAGGCTGCGCTCGACCGGGAAGCCGCAGCTCGCGATGAAGATAACGTCTGCATCGCTGGCGAGGAGGTGTGCCCAATCGGTTTCGTGGGACTTCTCGCCGACCGCGCCGAACACGCTTTCGCCACCGGCGAGCGCCACGAGTTCGGGATTCCAGTGACCACCGGTGAAGAAGGGGGAAAGCCATTCAAGGAAGGCGACGCGGAGGCGCGGACCGACAATCCCGGCGCTGCGCTCGGCAACCGACGCGACGCGCGCTTCGAGTGTGGAGCGTAGCGCGGTCGCGCGTTCAGCGACTCCAAGGCGTGCGCCAAGCGCGGTGATCGCCTCCATCAAGCCTGCAAGGGTCGCCGGCGCGAAATCAAACTGCGGTGGCGCGTCCTGCACGGTGCACAGCGCGCCATCCACTGCAGTCGTGTCGATGCCGCAGACCGCGCAGAGCGACTGGCTCAGGAGCAAGCTGGGGCGTAGCGTGGCAAGCTGCGTGAGATCCAGTTGGTAGAGCGCTTGGCCGTCGGCCAGCGCGGCGCGCACCTGCTGGTCGATGGCGAGGCTGCTGGCCGCGTGCTGGATGGGCGTCGCCGTTACCCGCGGCAGGTGGGTGATTGAGGCTGGATAGTCGCATTCGTGGGAAATACCGACGAGCTGTGCTTCAAGGCCCAACGCGCAGAGCAATTCCGTCGCGCCGGGCAGCAGGCTGATGAGGCGTTCTCTTGATGCCGTCACGGGGTGGGTTCTCCTGCCGAATCGAGTTCAGTGATGCCGACCAGCGCATCGAGGCCGCCCGTCGCCTGGCGCAGGCCGCCTACGCCAAAGACTTCCGCCAGCACGCTGTCGCCAAGGGCTAGCGCAGGGGCCGCGCAAACTACTTCGCGACCTTCCTGCATCACCAGCACGCGATCGCAGTAGCGCGCGGCCAGCGGCAGGTCGTGCAGCACGATCATCACGCCGGCGCCACGGGAGGCGACGCGTTTCAGTTCCGACAGCACCTGGAGTTGCGCGCGGGGGTCGAGTGCCGCGGTGGGTTCGTCCACCAGCCACAGCGACGGCGCACCTGCCGCAAGGCGCGCGAGGTGCACGCGCATCTGTTCTCCCATCGACAGACGGCTGGCGTCGCGCGTGGCGTGGTCGACGAGGCCAAAGGTGGCGAGCGCGGTAGCCACCGCAGTGGCGTCTTCGGTTGGAGTGGCGAGGCCTGCGTGTGGCCGACGACCGAGGCGCACCACGTCGTGCACCGACAGCGGCCAGAGGATCTGCGGGGATTGGGGCAGGTACCCGACGCGGCGCGCGCGGGCCAGCGGATCGAGCGTGGCGAGCGGCTCGCCGGCAAGTTCCGCACGACTCGCCTCCAGTGGCAGCAAGCTCACCAGCGCGCGCAGTAGCGAGGACTTGCCGGCGCCGTTGGGGCCCAGGATGCCAAGGACTTCGCCGGCCTCGAGTTCAAGGCTCAAATCCGCCACCACTGCACGTGTTTCGCGGAGCACGCGGGCATGTTCGAGATGCAGCAGGTTCATGCCACGAATCCCCGTTCGCGCCAGAGCAAAAGCAGCAGGAACGGCGCGCCGACCAAGGCGGTCAGCACCCCCAGCTTGAGTTCGCCGGTGGTGGGCAACAGTCGGCAGGTGAGATCTGCGGCGAGGGTGAGCAGGGCGCCCGCCAGCGCCGAGAGCGGTACCAGCACCGCCGGACGATGCCCGAGCCAGGGGCGGAGGAGGTGGGGCACGAGCAGGCCCACGAAGCCGATGAACCCGGCCACGGCCACGCCGGGGCCCACGCAGAGAGCCGTGCCGGTAACCACCTGAGTGCGCAGTGCGGGCAGTCGGGTGCCGAGACTCGCCGCCACGTCTTCACCCAGCGCGAGGGTGTCGAGGGCGGGGCCCGCACGCAACAGTAATGCCAAGCCCAACAACACGAAGGGTCCGACCAGCCACACGTGGAGCAGGGCGCGGTCGGCCAGCGATCCCATCAACCAGAACACGATTTCGTAGGCCGCATAAGGATTGGGCACGAGGTTCAGCACCAGCGAGGTCGCGGCACTCGCAATGCTGGAGAGCGCCACGCCACCCAGCACCAGGCTCAAGGTGCTCGCGCCACGTCTTGCGGCGAGTTGGAGCAGCAAGGTGCTGAGGATCGCGCCGGCGAGGCCACCCAGCGGCAAGGCAAGCGCAAAGCGCACGCCAAGGCCCGTGTAGAAAACCAGCACCGCACCCAGCGCCGCGCTGGCAGAGACGCCGGTCAGGCCAGGGTCGGCCAGCGGATTGCGGAGCAGTGCTTGCAGCGCCGCGCCGGCGGCACCCAGCCCGCCCCCCACCAACAGCGCGAGCAGCAGCCGTGGCAGCCGAATCTCGGTGACGATGAGCGTGGCTTGTGCATCGCCGCTGCCCACGAGCACCGACAGCACCCGCCCCGGATCAAGCGACGCCGCACCAATGCCCAGCGACAGCACGCCCAGCAGGGCAACGAGTAGCGCCAGCAGCCAGGCCGTCGTGCGGGCACGGGGCGGCATCAGGGCGCGCCCAGCGACTGGCGCAAAGTGGCCACGGCAGCCGCGAAGTGCGCGCCGCCGCAGGACCACAGGGATTCATCGAAGGTAATCCGCCGCGCCTTGTCGAGTGCAAACGCCGGGTGCGCAAGAAAGCGTTCGGCGAGGGAAAAGCCGCCGCCCGTCGGCAACGGCGTGATGAGGTAGTCGGCCTTCGACATCACCAGTTGCTCCAGCGGCACGAAGCCGCCGCCGGCAAAGCCCGTGTCGGTGGCGAGGTCGTGCAAGCCCGCGGCTTCAAGCAATGCGGGGGCCAGGGTCGTCGCGCCCGGGGTGTGGCCGCCCGCCTGCAAGACCCAGGCGCTGCCGTGCGGTGGTGAGGGCGTAGCCTGCAGGCGATTGATGAGCGCGTCGGCCTCAGGCGCGCGGTCGAGCAGGACGCCCAGGCGGCGCAGCGAGTCGATGATGCCGGCAGTCGTGGTTGGGGCCGGGAAGCTTTCGACGGGCAGGCCAAGGGACTCAAGGAGGCGTACGGTCTGGGTGTTCACGCCGGTCGTGGTGAGGATGAGATCGGGCTGAAGTTGCAGCAGTTCTTCCACCTGGCCGCGCGTGGCGGGATGGCTCGCGGCCTGGGTCGCGTAAGGGGACATGGCTGGGTCTCGCGAGAGCAAAGTGAGCGCCGCGATTTGATTCGGCGCTGCCACCTCCAGCAGCAGGAGATCGGTGCAGAGGTTGATTGACACCACGCGGCGCGGCGCGGCGTCCGCGGGGAGGGCGCAGGCAAGGGCGACGCTGAGCAAGGCCAGCGCCGCGCCAGGCCGGCGTCGCGCCTTCAACCGGCGCTGCGCCTTGCCCGCACGGCGGCGGCAAGTTCTTCGAGCACCGGCACCGTTTGCGTCCACGAGATGCAGGCATCGGTGATGCTCTGGCCGTAGACCAGTGGCGTTGCCGCCGACTGGTTCTGCTTGCCTTCCACGAGGTGGCTTTCGAGCATCACGCCGCAGATCGCGTGGTTGCCCGCCGCCACCTGCGCCGCCACTGCGGAGGCCACGCCGGGCTGGTTGCGATGATCCTTGCTGCTGTTGCCGTGGCTGCAGTCGATCATCAACCTGGTGGTGATGCCCGCCTTGTCGATGGCGTCCGCGCACAGCTTCACGGCGTCCGCGTGGTGGTTGGGACCCGTGTTCGAGCCACGCAGGATCACATGGCAGTTCTCGTTGCCCTTGGTGGTCACGATGGCCGCGATCCCCTGCTTGGTCACCGACAGGAAATGATGCGAGTGGCGCGCGGCGCCGATGGCATCGAGTGCAATCTGCACGCTGCCGTCGGTGCCGTTCTTGAAGCCCACGGGTGCCGAAAGGCCGGAAGCCAGTTCCCGGTGGACCTGGCTTTCCGTGGTGCGTGCGCCGATGGCGCCCCAGGACACGAGATCCGCGATGGACTGCGGGGTGATCACGTCGAGGAATTCGGTGCCAGCCGGGAGCCCGCGATTGGCGAGTTCCAGCAGCAGGCGGCGCGCGATGCGCAGGCCGTTGTTGATGTCGAAGGTCCCGTCGAGGTGCGGGTCGTTGATGAGCCCTTTCCAGCCGACGGTGGTCCGCGGCTTCTCGAAGTACACCCGCATGATGATCAGCAGGTCGTTCTGCAGTGGCTCCACCATGCCTTGCAGGTGGTCGGCATACTCCAGCGCGGCCTTGGTGTCGTGGATCGAGCAGGGGCCAACCACCACGAGCAGGCGGTCGTCTTCGCCCCGGATGATTTTTTCGGCCTGTCGGCGGCCGCGCGAAATGGTGTGCGAGGCGTGCTCGGTGAGCGGCAGTTCCTCGATCAGGATTGCGGGCGGCAGTAGCGGACGGTAGCCGACGATCCGGGCGTCGTCAGTGACCTCGAACATCGTATGTCATCTCCAGGCTGGGAACGGAGGAATTGCCCGCGCAACGGGGGCCGCGGCGGGGGGCGCCAGTATAGCCACTGAAGCCGCGCCGCTGCATGGCGCTCAGGCGACGAAGCGAGACCCCAATTGGTAGCAGGCCAGCGCCCCGAGATAGCCAAGGGTCGTCATGTAAAGCCAGGCGGCGAGCGGCCAGCCCCAGCCGTTGGTTTCGCGCCGGATGACCGCCAGGGTCGAGACGCACTGCAGGCACAGGGCGTAGAACACCATGAGCCCCAGCGCCATCGGGAGGGAAAACACCGGGGTGCCGTCGGGGTGCCGGGCCTCTTTGATGCGTTCGACCAGGCGCGTCTCGCCCGTGGTGTCGGCGGCCTCCACCGAGTACAGCGTGCCGAGCACGGCGATCACGACTTCGCGCGCGGGCAGGGAGGCGATGACGGCCGCGGTGACCTTCCAGTCCCAACCCAGCGGTGCAAAGAGCGGGGTGACTTCCTGGCTGAGCCGTCCGAGGTAGCTCGATTCAATTGCCGGCTGCTGCTGGGCGCCGGTGCCATCCTCGCTCGCGTGGCGCGGAAAGGACGCCAGCGCCCAGACCACCAGCGACACCGCGAAGATGAGGGTGCCCGCCCGCTTCAGGAAAATCTGGCCGCGCGCGACCAGCTTCAGGCCCACGGAACGTAGGCCTGGCAGGCGATAAGGTGGCATTTCGAGCAGGAAACGGCTGGGCGGGCCGCCGCGCTTTAATTTGCTGACGAGGAACGCTGTGAAGATCGCGCCCACCATGCCCAGCAGGTAAAAGGCGAGCAACACCAGCCCCTGCAGGTTCAGGAGGCCGCCAAGCCAGGTGTAGCGCGGCACGAAGGCGCCGATGAGCAGGGCATACACGGGGAGGCGCGCCGAGCAGGTCATGAAGGGCGCGGCGAGGATCGTGGCCAGGCGGTCACGGGGATCGGCGATGACTCGGGTGCCCATGATGCCGGGCACCGCGCACGCGAAACTCGACAACATCGGGATGAACGACTGCCCCGACAGCCCGCAAAGTCGCATCACGCGGTCCACCAGGAAGGCTGCGCGCGACATGTAGCCCGAGTCTTCCAGCAGGATGATGAAGCTGAAGAGGATGAGGATCTGGGGCAGGAAGATGATCACGCTGCCGACACCCGCAATCACGCCGTCGACGAAGAAATCGGTGATGAGGCCCGCCGGCAGCGCGGCGCGCGTGCTTGCCGAGAGTGTGGCCATCGCGCCGTCGATGAGGTCCATCAGCGGGGTCGCCCAGGCAAACACCGACTGGAAGACCATGGCCATCGAGAGGATGAAGGCCAGCGAGCCCCAGAGTGGATGGTTGAGGTAGCGGTCGACCACGTCGCGCCAGCCCGCCGCGCGCGCGCTGCGGACTTCAACCTGCCCGGTGATCTTGTTGATCCAGCTGTAGCGGTCGCGGGCTTCGAGGGTCGCGAGGTTGCGACCCTGGCCCAGGCTGAGCCGCAGGGCGGCAAGCCGGTGACGCAGCGACGCGCCGGCGCGTGCGAGTAAACGCTGCTCGGCATGGCCCTGTTCGTCGATGAGTGCGCGCTCGGCTTCCACCGCCGCACAGGTGACTCCTGCCGCGGCGAGTTCGGCGGCGAGTTCGGTGGCGATAGCGTGCAGGGTCGGGTTGACGCGCAGGCCTGGCACGCGCGGCGCGCGGAGGGCTTCGTCCAGCGCGGACTTGAGCGCTTCCAGGCCTTCGCCGCGATTGGCTGCAACGGGAACGACAGTGGCTTCGAGCAGTTCGCCGAGTCGCGACCCGTCGAGCGTGACGCCTTCGCGCGCCTGCAGGTCCGTCATGGTCAGTGCGATCACGACCGGCAGGCCGAGTTCCAGCACCTGGCTCGCCAGGAACAGGTTCCGGCGCAAGTTGGTGCCATCCACGATGAGCAGCACCACGTCCGGTTTGCCCACGTCGGCCACCCGGCCGAGCAGCACGTCGACCGTCACCATTTCGTCTGGCGACTGCGCGCTGAGTGAATAGGTCCCCGGCAGGTCGACCAGGTTGACCTCGCCTGAGCCCAGCAGGAGCGTGCCGCTCAGGTGTTCGACGGTGCAGCCGGGAAAATTGCCCACGTGCTGGTTCAGACCCGTCAGGGCATTGAACAACGTGCTCTTGCCAGTGTTGGGATTGCCCAGGGTGACGATGGTGTGTCGCGTGGCCGACACGGCCTCAGGTGCAGTCATGGAGTGTCGCAGGCTACGAGGATGAGATCGGCTTCACTGCGGCGGAGGGACAGGGCATAGCCCAGGACGTTGACTTCAATCGGATCGCCGGTCGGCGCGCAGCGCAGGAATTCAATGTCGGTGCCTTCGATGACGCCTAGCGTCATGAGGCGGTGGGTGAGGGCGTTTTCAATTGCAAAGCCGCAGACCTGCCCGCGCGCACCGGCTTGAAGTCGACCCAGTGGGATGACGGTCATGGCAGCAGCAATCCGAGTAGTCGCCGCCGGAGCGAGCGTTGGACGGGTTCAATATGCACGTGTTCGGCGTCCGCACGCGCCATGGCCCAACGACTGCCTTCCATCGCGATCAGCATCGGATCGCCCGCCTGCAGGACGCGCAGGGCCGCGCCCGGGACGAGCCCGCGGGCGGCCAGGCGGGCCAGCAGCCTCGGCTGCTGGCCATCGACTTCCGAGACGGTGGCCAGGTCGCCACGGTGCAGGCCCGACAACCGCGTGATGGCGGGGTGTCCAGTAGGGGCACAGGCGCCCGGATCGTGGTTTTGGGAAGCAGGCATCGGCTCGCTTACAAATGAGAATAGTTATCAAGTAGGGCCATCATAGACAGCCCGATTCCCCCTGTCACCCGCCTGGCTTGCGCCAGGTCAACTGAAGGCAGGTCGCGCGCGGGGGCGGTTGCTGGTGCCGGACGCAGGGCGCTCGGCGGTGGCGAACCTGCGGTGGTGGCTCTGCAGGTCGCGCCAGAAGGTGACGGTCAGCAGATCGGCGTGTTGCGCCATGAACACTTCGCGCAGTGACGCCTCGATCGCGAGGAATGTCATGAATTCCTCCGGGAAGACGTCGTTGGCGTTGACGTGGAACCAGGGTCGTGGCCGGAACTCGTCCTCGTCAAACGGTGATTCCGGCACTTCGCGGAAGTTGCAGTCGGTGACGAGGCAGAGCTCGTCGTAATCGTAGAAAATCACCCGGCCGTGGCGGGTGACGCCGAAGTTTTTGATCAGCAGGTCGCCGGGGAAGATGTTGGCGCGCGCCAGGTCCTTCAAGGCCTGGCCATAATCGAGGACCGCCGCCGCGGCTGCCGCGCGTGGTGCTTCGCGCAGGAAGAGGTTGAGCGGCCGCAGCCGGCGCTCCATGTAGAGGTGGCGCAGGATGAGCTGGCCGTTCTCGATGCGGGTGCTTTCGGCGGCCTCGGTCAGGAGTTCGTCGATGACTTCCTGTGTGAATTTCTCCAATGGGAAGCCCATGTCGGTGAATTCCTGGGTGTCGATGAGGCGGCCCGCGCGATCGTGCATGAGCACGAACTCGTACTTCGACATGACCTCCTGCCGGCTGGTGTTCTTGGGGAAGCCAAAGCGGTCACGGATGAGCTTGAAGACCAGTTCGTAGGACGGCAGCGTGAAGACGATCATCACCAGGCCCCGGTCGCCCGGCGCGGTGACGAACTGATCAGCGCAGGTGGCGAGGTGGGTGGAGAACATCTGGTAGCGCTCGGTCTTGCCCTGGCGCAAGCGGCCAAGCACGGTATAGAGCTCGTCGATGGGCTTGCCGGGCAACAGCGAGTGGATGAAGTAGACCGCGCCTTCAACGGGCTCGAGGTCGGCGAAGAAGTAGGAATGCGTGAAGCCGAAGATGATGCTGATGTCATCTACCGAGGTCAGGATGGAATCGACTTCCACCCCGGCGTCGTCGTTGCGTAGCGCGATCACCAGCGGCGCCGAGTCGGTGCGCCAGATCGCCTTGCCGATCAGGTAGGCGCGGTGCGACTGGTAGAACACCGCCGGCAGGAAATCGAAGCGCAGCACGGCGCCCGGATCGTGGTCGAGCCGGCTGGCGTACTGCGCCAGCTCGGCTTCGATGCGCGCGACGTCCCGCGTGAGGTTGGTGTAGGCCACGTCGAAGCTGCAGTCCGCCAGCAGGTGCCGCACGCTGTCCGTGGCAGAGTCCCAGTTGAGGTAGCTCCGGCAGTCTACGGCGTGGCGCTGCGCGTCGAGGATGTTGAAGCGTTCGTCGACGAACTCGGTTTCCGGATCGGTGCCGACCGTGCGCAGGATCTTGCGGCTGATCGAATTGAAGAACGTTCTGGAGAACGCGCCGTCGGGGATGCCCTCCACCCGCTCACCGAAAATGGCCTTGAGGTCGCGCAGGCAGGCGTGGTCGAGGCCATCGGCGCCCAGCAGGCGGGTGAGGGAGGTGACCGTGCGGTCGACGGACTTGTTGTAGAGCTCGATGCGCTCGCCGAAGTCGAGTTCGGCGCTCCGCCAGTCCCGCGCTTCGAAGCGTTGCTTCGCGCGGCGGGTAATGCGCCCGAAATTGTCGTTGTAGCGAACAAACGCCTCGCGAACCACCCGTCCTGCGTCGAACAGGGGCGCGCGAGGCGTCGTCGGCATCAGCGGGTGGACCTTACAGTCGTTCGATCATCGCCGAGGCGAATTCGCTGCATTTCACTTCGGTGGCGCCTTCCATCATGCGCGCGAAATCGTAGGTCACGATCTTGGCGTCGATGGTGCGGTCCATGGCGTTGAGGACCATGTCCGCCGCTTCGGTCCAGCCGAGGTAGCGGAACATCATTTCGCCGGAGAGCAGCACCGAACCCGGATTTACCTTGTCCTGGTTGGCGTACTTCGGCGCGGTGCCATGGGTTGCCTCGAAGATGGCGTGGCCCGTGTCGTAGTTGATGTTGCCACCCGGTGCGATCCCGATGCCGCCCACCTGCGCGGCGAGCGCGTCGGAGAGGTAGTCACCGTTGAGGTTGAGTGTCGCGATGACGTCGAACTCGGTCGGACGGGTCAGCACCTGCTGCAAGGTGATGTCGGCAATGGAGTCCTTGACCAGGAGCTTGCCGGAGGCGAGGGCGGCTTCCTGCTCGGCGTTGGCGGCCTTGCTGCCCTGCGCCGCGACCGTGCGTTCCCACTGTTCCCAGGTGTAGGTCTGGTCAGCGAATTCCTTTTCCGCCACTGCGTAGCCCCAATTACGGAACGCGCCTTCGGTGAACTTCATGATGTTCCCCTTGTGCACGAACGTGAGGCTCTTGCGGCCATTGTCCAGCGCGTACTTGATCGCGGCGCGGACGAGGCGGGCGGTGCCTTCCTGCGACACGGGCTTGATGCCGATGCCGGAGGTGGCGGGGAAGCGGATCTTCTTGTAGAGATCCGGGAAGTGCTCGGCCATGAGGCTGAGGAATTTCTTGTTTTCAGCGGTGCCCTGTTCGAATTCGATGCCGGAGTAAATGTCTTCGGTGTTCTCGCGGAAAATCACCATGTCCACCAGGTCGGGGCGCTTGACCGGGGACGGCACGCCTTTGAACCAGCGCACCGGGCGTAGGCAGACGTAGAGGTCGAGGATCTGGCGGAGCGCGACGTTGAGTGAACGGATGCCACCGCCAACCGGGGTGGTCAGCGGGCCCTTGATGGCCACCAGGTACTTGCGGCAGGCATCAAGCGTGGCTTCTGGCAGCCAGGAGCCGGTGAGCGTGTTGGCTTTCTCGCCGGCGTAAACCTCCATCCAGGCGATGCGGCGGCGGCCACCGTAGGCCTTGGCGACGGCAGCATCCATGACGCGTTGGCTGGCGCGCCAGACGTCGGGACCGATGCCATCGCCCTCGATGAATGGAATGATCGGATTGTCCGGAACCGTCAGGCGGCCGGTGGAATTCGTGATTGCGGCGCCGTCGGCCGGTGGGGTGGGTGTCGTAGTCAATTTACCTGTCTCCCGTGCTCTTAAGATCCCCAGCAGTTTTCCACAGTTGGAACAGGCTTGTCACTGCGCTGTTGTAACGCACGCCCCGGGTTTGGCGTTGAGCGGGGCCTCTGCCTCGCCTAAGCTCGGGCCTTGGATAAAGGTGAGTTCCGGTGGGATTAAGCGGTTAATTTCAGCAACGAGGGTCTTGGTTTTTGCTCGGGATCGCTATGGCCGCGAACTCATGCCGCTCGCCCTGCGCAGTCCCTGGCCCGCAGCGGAAGTCGTCAATCTTGAGTCCGCGTCAGGGCTCGGCCAGGCACTGGATACCGGACCGGTTGCTGCGGTGATCGGGGATCCCAAGCTCGAACTCACCGCGTTGGCTGCGTCCATCGCCGAGGTACGGACGCGCTATCCGGAATGCCTGTTCTGGCTGTTCACGACCCAAGACGCTTTGAGCTTGAAACCCTGCTCCGGTGCCCCGGTAGGCGGTGCTGGGGTCCGCACTTGAACTACTCGCGGCTCGCGAGGATGAGTAGCGAAGAGCAGGCAGCACGCGTCACCGCACTGGAACAGTGGCTGCTCAGGCTGGCCAACGACCTCCGTGGGTCACTTGATTCGCTGTCCAGCAACGCGGGCTGGTTGGCTGAACAAGTCCACACGACGGCTGAGATCAGCGCAGCTATGAATGAAATCAGCGCGCTGTCGCAGCGCATGCAGCACTTGCTCGAAGGCCTTGTCATCGATTTTTCGAAAACCTGCTCGCCAACGCCTTGAAGCACCGGGCGAGCCTGCCGCCGCGCATCCGGATCACCACCCGGAATTACGGCGACTCCCTGCGCGTCAACCTGTCGATCGACGCGCTGCGCCGCGGCGTGTCCTGGTTCCGGAATACAGCCCTCGCCGGGCATCCTCGTCACCCTCTCTTCGCAGCCCGGCACACGGAGTAGGTGCCGCCCGGTAACGTGCCTGCCGTTGAGTCTGGCGCGCGCTTCGCCTATGCTCCGGACACCGAGCAAAAGCTTTAAGTTACAAGCGTAAAGTCTTGATTCAAAAAACGAGAATTCTGGTTTTCGACACCGATCGAAACGACCGGTGGCTGCTGTCGCTCGCGCTGCAGAGTGCAAACCCGGAATTTGAGGTCGTACACGCCGGCTCCTTGCTGGAGCTGATGCATGAACTGAGCGTGGGGCCCGTGGCCGCTGTCGTCGGCGATCCCCGGAACTCGCTTGCCGGATTGAGTGAAGCCGTTGGCTTTGCCCGGCGCAGAGTACCGGGATGCCTGTTGTGGCTCTTCACGCTGAAGGATGACGAGCCGGCGAGCCGTGAGTGCATTGGACTGGGCATCGATGGGCGGGATCGCAAGGACAGCTCTGGCTATCTCAGCCTGCCCACGCGACTGCAAGAGCATCTTCGACAGTCCAGGGACCTGATGGAACGGCACGCGGAGGAACTCCTGACCCTCGGGACCAGCGCCGTCCCCGGGGCCGTGGCCCTGGTTGATGCCGAAGGCAGGTTCCGGGCGGTGAACGCCGAACTGGAAATCTTCCTCCAGCGACCGCGATATCTATTGCTCGACTCCTCGCTGGATCTGCTGGCGTCAGATCCGGCAGCGCGTGGCGCCCTGAGAGAGCATCTTTCCGGTCCACGGAACAGGACGACCTGGACCTTCGATCTGGTCTTGGAAGGCCGGCCGACGACCTGTACTGCGCTCCTGCGCCCCGTCAGCGACACCAGTCCCCGTCCGGGCTTCTGGATAGCCAGCCTGAGCGAGGCCTCCCGGGTGCTCGTATCGCCAGAAACGGCCGCAATCGAGGCGCGCAACACCGAACTCGAGCAACTCCTGTTTGCGGTGACCCATGATCTCCAGGCGCCGCTCAATTCCCTCACGAGCAGTGCTCGCTGGCTGGCCGGGTTCCACCCGCAACCCAACGAGGAATTTGCCGAATCCGCCCAGGAGATGGCGGCGCTGACCCAGCGCATGCAGAAGATGCTGGACGGCATCCTCGCCGTGACCTCCGTGCGGGCGAGCCCGCAGGAGCCCGAGGCGGCGAGCTTCGACGGCATCCTGGCTGACGCGATAGCGAACCTGCAAAGCGATATCGAAGCAGCAGGGGCGACCATCGAACGCCAGCCGCTGCCCACCCTGGTCGTCAATCGCCAACAGATGGTCCAGGTGTTCCAGAACCTCATTTCCAATGCCCTCAAGTTCCGGGCTGACCGGCGACCCCGCGTGCGCATCAATTCCCAGGACAGCGGGGATTGCCTGCGCCTCATCGTCGAGGACAACGGCATCGGCATAGATCCGCGCAATGCGCCAAGGATATTCGGCATGTTCCAGCGACTTCATACCGAGCAGGAGTTCCCTGGACTCGGCATTGGACTGGCGATCTGCCGGCAGATCGTGCGCGCCCACGGTGGCGAACTTTTCGTTGAATCCGTGCCTGCCGGCGGGGCGAGCTTCATCCTCGAATTCCGGGGACCTGGCCTGCGCTCGGTGATCAATTCCCAAACTCGTGGCGAGGCAGCAAACCGATGAGCGAGTTACCGATTACCTGCCGCCTGTTGCTGGTCGAGGACATCGAATCGGAGGCCAAGCTTGCGATCCGGCACTTGCGCAGGATCAGCGGCTGGCGTTTCGTCATCGAGCACTTCGACCGGTTGACGCCGGCAGTCGAGCGGGCGCGCGACTGGCGCTTCGACATCATCCTGCTGGACCTCAACCTGCCCGACGGGTCCGGCATCGAGGTCTGCCAGCGCATGCACGAAGCGGCCACCAACACGCCGATCATCGTCCTCACCAACCAGACCAGCTCGGAACTGGGGGTGAAGGCATTGCGCGAAGGCGCCCAGGATTACCTCATCAAGCGGGAAGTGGACGAGGTGATGCTGGGTCGCGCGATTCGCTATGCCATCGAGCGCCATCGCACGGAACGCGCGCTGCGTGAAAGCGAGCAGCGCTACGCGCTTGCCGTGGGTGGTGCGAACGATGGCATCTGGGACTGGAACATGCGTGACGGCGAGGTGTATTTCTCGCCGCGCTGGAAGGCCATCATCGGCTATGCGGACGATGACGTTTCCGACCGGCTGGCGGAGTGGCTGGAGCGCGTGGACCCCGCCGACCGCGAACGTTTCGACGAAGCGCTGAACCAGCACCTTGAGGGCCGCTGCGCCTATTTCGAATGCGAATACCGCATGGTGACCAAGGGTGGCGAAACGCGCTGGGTGTCGACCCGTGGCGTCGCGCTTCGCGACGAACTTGGCGCCGCGTGGCGCATGGCCGGCTCGATGACGGACATCACCCGGCGCAAGCAGACCGAAACCCGACTCCTGCACGAAGCCATGCACGATCCCCTGACCGGGCTGCCCAACCGCCTGCTGTTCCTGGACCGGCTCAGCCTCGCGCTGCGGCGTTATCGCCGCGACCCGTCCAAGCTTTGCGCGGTGCTGCTGTTCGACCTCGACCGCTTCAAGCTGGTCAATGAAAGCCGGGGCCGCGGCTGCGGCGACGAACTCCTGAACCAGGTGGCAATGCGGGTCCAGGCCTGCCTGCGGCCGGGGGACACGCTGGCGCGCCTCGGCAGCGATGAATTCGCCATCGTGCTGAACGACATCTGCGGGCCGACCGACGCGGTGTACGTGGTCGAACGCCTGCAGGACGCCCTGGCCCGCGCCTTCGAGTTCGACCTGCATAGCCTCTATACCTCGGCCAGCGTCGGCATCGCGCTCGCCAGCGAGAGCTACCGTTGCCCGCAGGACATGCTGCGGGACGCCGACGTGGCGATGTACCGGGCCAAGAACTCCGGCCAGGCCACCTACGCGGTCTACGACACCGCCATGCACGACCAGGCGATGTTCCAGCACCGCATGGAAACCGACCTCCGTCGCGCGCTCGACCGCAGCGAACTCGAACTCTATTACCAGCCCATCCTCAACCTCGAGGATAACGAACGCGTGCTTGGTTTCGAGGCGCTGCTTCGCTGGCGCCATCCCACCCGCGGGTTGGTGCTGCCGGATGAGTTCATCAATATCGTTGAAGAGACGAGCCTCGTGGTGCCGGTGGGTTGGTGGGTCATCGAACGCGCGCTCCAGCAACTTGCCAAGTGGCAGCGACTGTTCAAGATCGAGCCGCCGCTGGCGATGAGCATCAACGTCTCGGGCCGCATGTTCCTGGCAAACGACATGGCCAAGCGCATGGCGGCGATGCTCGAGGACTACGAAGTCGACCCTTGCTCGGTGCACCTGGAAATCACCGAGCGGGTGGTGATGGACCATGGCGACCTGGTGCTGAGCGCGCTGTCCGACCTGCGCGATCTCGGCATCCAGCTCCACGTCGACGACTTCGGCACCGGCAGCGCGTCGCTGACCTACCTGCAGCGGTTCCGCTACGACACGCTCAAGATCGATCGTTCCTTCGTCTCCACGATGATCGAACACCGCGACAGTTTCGCAATCGTCCAGGCGCTGGTCTCCCTCGGCCACACGCTGGGCATGCAGGTGGTCGCCGAAGGCGTCGAGACGCCGGAGCAACTCGCCCGCCTGCAGCAGATGCACTGCCCGGCCGCGCAGGGTTACTGGTTCAGCAAGCCGCTGCACCAGGACGACGTCAGCCAGTACATGCGCAACGGACACGCCCGTGCAGCCGAAGGCGTGCTGGCGCGCAGCCTTCATTCCTGATCGACCTGGCCGGCACCGTGCAAGGTCCCGCCCGCAGTGAAGTCGTCCTGGACGACGCCACGCTTGCCGTCTGGCAATGGGGCAAGCCCACTTCCCCGGCTATCGTGCTGGTCCACGGTTGGGGTGACAGCGGCGCGACCTTCGAAGCCGTCGCCACCCACCTGGAAGGAGATTTCCGCCTGATCGCGCCCGATCTGCGCGGTTTCGGTGAGTCCAGCGCGAGCGGCAGGCCCTACTGGTTCCCGGACTACCTGCGCGACCTCGATGCCGTCGTTGACGCCACGGTTGGTTCGCGACCATTCACCCTGGTCGGCCACAGCATGGGGGGTAACGTTGCCGGGATTTATGCCGGTGTGCGGCCCGGCCGCGTAGCGAGTCTGGTGCTGCTGGAAGGTTTCGGGATGCCACCGACCCAGCCTGCCGACGCCCCCGATCGCTATCGCCGCTGGCTTGACCAGCAGCAGGAAACCCCGCAGCTGCGTGATTTCGTCGACGAGTCGACGCTCCTCAACCATCTCCAACGCCTTGCGCCTGCCGCTGCTCCCGAAGTGCTGGCAAGCGTGCTGCCGCGCTGGGCCAGGTCGCTGCCGGAGGGGGCGTGGCGGCTGCGCATGGATCCCGTGCACAAGGCGGTGAACGCAACGCTCTACCGGCGTGAAGAAGCCGCCGCCTGCTGGCGGGCAACGACCGCACCCGTGGTGCTGGTGGCGGGCGAAGTTTCTGATTTCGCAGGGCGCTTCAAGGGGCTGGATCCGATGGCGGATTGCGCCGCCCACTACGCGCAAGCGAGTTGCCACGTGCTGCCCGGTGCTGGCCACATGATGCATTGGGAGCGCCCAGCGGAAGTGGCGGCGCTGGTGCGTGCCGCTGCCGAACGCGCGCACCACGCATGACGCCTACCAGCCTGGTGGTGGGCTGCGGTTACCTCGGGCAGGTCCTTGCCGCACGCCTTGCGCGCGCCGGCCATCGGCTCCTGTTGACGACCCGCAGTCCGGAACGTGCAGCCGCGTTGCGCGGCCAGTTCGGGGACGTGGTGCAGGTGCTCGACGTGGCCGGGGAAGATTCGGCCGAGCCGCTCGCACTCCTGGCAGCCCAAGCGACCCAGGCCTTCGTGCTCCTGACGCCCTCGGCACTCCAGGAGGTCGGTGGCACGCTTGCACCGCTGCAGCGAATCCAATCTGCGCTTGACGCCTCGCCGAGCCTCGGCCTTGCCCTGCTGAGTTCCAGCACGGCCGTTTACGGCGATCACGCGGGCCAGGTGGTCACGGCGGAAACGCCCTGCACCGGCGGCGGTGGCAACCGCGAGAATCGGCTGCTTGCCATCGAAACCCTTTGGGGCCAACACCCCGCCCGGCGGGTCGTGCGCCTCGCCGGCCTTTACGGCCCGGGCAGGATCATTGGCGAGCGCGCGCTGCGCGCGGGCGCACCGATCGACGGCGATCCCACCGGATGGCTCAACCTCATCCATGTCGTCGATGCCGCCAACCTGCTCGTGCATTGCCTCGGCGCTGCTGCCGCCACGGTTGAACTGGGCAGCGACGGCACGCCCGTCACGCGGCGGGCCTACTACGATTACCTGGCCGCCAGCCTGGGCTGCGCACCGCCCACCTACAGCGGTATACCCACGCCACGCGGCGGCGCCTCTCGCCGCTGCGCCGCGCGCACCACCCGTGAACGCACCGGTTGGCGCCCCATGTTCCGGGATTTCCGGACAGGACTATGCAGCGTTGGCCCCAGCCTTATTCCGCAAGAAAAGTCCCAAAGGCCCGGCTCCCATCCCCACACGCGAAGTGACGTTCAGTCTTGAAGCTTGCGGGGTTGATCTCGAAAAGCGTGTTGTCCAACCAACTCGCCACGTAGATGCGGTCCCGCGACGGTGAATAGGCGATGCCCTCGGGGTAGTCACCTACTGGAATGGTCGCGAGCCCACCTTGATGAGCGCGACGCGCTGGTGGTCATCGAGATCGATCAGTTCCACCGCGTCGTCGTCGCGATTCGCGACTGCGAGCCAGCGACCATCGGGCGTGGTGGCGAGCCCACTCGGGGTGTTCCCGACATCGAGCATCCTGCTCCGGGTGAGATCGCGGGTGTCGAAAACCTCGACCTGCCGGGAATAGAAATCCGCCACGTAGAGTTGCGGCCGCCGCGGATTGACCACGATGCCAAGCGGACTTTTGCCGGTGGCAAAGGTGCGGGCGGTATGCGGTGCCGACAGCGAAATGACGGACACACTGTCGCCACCTGGATTGCTGACGAATACCTGCCCACCCTTGCGATCAAACGCGACCCCAGCGGGATCCTTGCCGACGGGCACCATCGCGCGGGGTTCACCACTGGCGAGATCCAGCACTGATACGGGGTCAGGACCCTGGTTGGTCACGAAGGCCAAAGGCGCCGCGTGGGTGCTTGCGGCGACCAGCCAGCAGGTCACGGTCAGGAGGCGACCTACCGACAGACCGAGGTTCACTTCTCGGCAAGCTTCTTGATGTTGTCGAGGCCGGCCTGATAGGTGCCGGTCACCGCCTTGACCGCGGCTTCGTCGTTCTGGTCGGCAGGCGGATTGAACTTGCCCCAGGATCGGTAGAAGGCGCCTTTCCACGTGACCTTCGAGGTGCCGTCGCCGTGGTCGGCCACGCTCAGGAACGAAGCGTAGGTCGCGACGGGCAGGACGCTGACGTCGGTCTCGGTGATCTTGTACTTGTACATCCGCTTTTCCGGATCGTGGATCATCAGTTGTTCCACGATGACCGGGCCATCCACCTTGCCAACGTGGAGCTTGCGCACGGCGCCCACGCTGTTGCCACCGGTGCCTTCGCATCTGGCTACGCCGGGGTGCCATTTTTCGATCGAGCAGAAATCGGCGATCAGGGCCCACACCTTGGCGGCTGGTGCCTTGACGGTGGTGTCGAGTTCAACTTTCTGGCGGGACGGGCCGTGGGCGGCGGCGGCGAGCGGCAGCACGCAGCACAGTGCGAGCAGTAAACGACGTGACATGCAAAACTCCTCGGGATTAAGTGGACGAGTCCATCGAGTCATGGCTGGAGGGCGCATGGTACTGCCCCGATCAGGCAGGCAACAGCGTAGGACAGCCGTAATCAGCAAGAGGAGCGTGCAACGTGACAACCCTGGTGTGGCTGCGCCACGACCTGCGCCTGGCCGATCAGCCGGCCTTACATTTCGCCGCCGCGCGCGGCGCGCCCGTGGTGCCCCTCTTCATCCTTGAACCCGAGGGCCCGTGGGCGCCTGGTGCCGCGAGCCGCGCCTTCCTGCACGACAGCCTCGACGCGCTGGCGCGGGATCTCGCGGCGCTCGGCTCCCGACTCATCCTCCGCGCCGGCGAACCGCTGGCGGTGCTGCGCGCAGTAGCTGCGAGCACGCAGGCCACTGCCCTGGCCTACAACCTGCGGGTCGAGCCTGCTGGTCGCGCGCTCGATGAGGAAATCAAAGCGTCCATCGGCGCCGACCTCGAAGTGCACGTGGCCAACGGTTCCTTGCTCACCCACCCGATGGACCTCAGGACGGTGACCGGCGGGCCCTATCGCGTGTTCACGCCTTTCTGGCGACAACTCCACGCGCAGCTGCGCGAGCGACACGCCACACCTTGCCCCGCCCCCGCGCGCTTGCTGGCGCCGCCGGCCTGGCCAGCGTCCCTCGCGCTCAATGACTTGCAGTTACTGCCGGCGCATCCCTGGCACCACGGCGTGCGACGGCACTGGCCGCAGGGTGAAGCGGGCGCGTGGGCGCTGGTTGATCGCTTCCTGGACACAGCACTCGAGGCGTATTCGACGGCGCGCGATTTGCCGGGCGAGGAGGGCGTGTCGAGGCTTTCTCCCTACCTGCAGTGGGGTCAGGTGTCGCCGCGACAGCTTTGGCATGCGGTTCACCAGCGCGCTGCGGGCGGCGGCAGCCTCGAGCCTTCCGACCAGGCGCTCGCGTGGCTGCGCCAACTCGCGTGGCGTGACTTCGCGCACCACCTGCTGTGGCATTTCCCGGCCACCACCGACGTACCGCTGCGGCCGGAGTTCGCGGACTTCCCGTGGCGCGAAGACGCCGGGGGCTACCGGCGCTGGTGTCACGGCATGACGGGCTTTCCCCTCGTCGATGCGGGCATGCGCGAACTGTGGGCGACGGGCTGGATGCACAACCGGGTACGCATGGTGGTGGCGTCCTTCCTGGTCAAGGATCTCGGCCTCGACTGGCGGCAGGGCGCGGCGTGGTTCTGGGACACGCTGGTCGACGCCAACCTCGCCAACAACACGCTGGGTTGGCAGTGGGTCGCCGGCTGCGGAGCCGACGCCGCACCTTACTTCCGCGTGTTCAATCCCACCTTGCAAAGCCGTAAGTTTGACCCCGGCGGCAATTACATCGCGCGCTGGCTGCCGGCGCTCGCGGGCCTTGCACCGGCGGACCGCCACGCGCCTGCAGTGGCGGCGCCGCTGGTGCTGCAGACGGCCGGGATCACCCTCGATCGTGACTATCCACGCCCGCTGCTCGACCACGCGCTTGCGCGCGACGCAGCGCTGGCGAGGCTCGCAAGGTCGAAGGCATGAACAAGGCCATCGCCGTCGCCTTGCACATCGGCTGGCTGGCGTCGCCCGCGGCGGCCGCTGACACCGTGCCCGTGGCGCTGCGGGCGCTCGACGGCACGCAGGTGACCTTGGCGGTGGAGCTTGCGATCACGCCAGCCGAACGGCTCAGGGGCCTGATGGGACGACGCGCGATGGCCACCGGACACGCCATGCTGTTCGACTTCGAACAGGACGGGAACCTCGTGATGTGGATGAAGGACACGCTCTTCCCGCTCGACCTGGTGTTCGTCACGGCGAGTGGCGAAGTGGTGCACGTGATCGAACGCACCACGCCGCTGTCGGAAACCTTCCTGCCGACGCCGGTACCGGCGCGTTACGTCATTGAGTTGAATGCAGGGGAAGCGGCCAGGCGAGGACTCGCGCCCGGCGCACGGCTTGCGTTGCCGCTCAAGGCGCGCGTGACTTCGCCTTGAGGGCTTCGAGCCCGGCCGAAAAGCCGCCGAGCGCGAGCGAGACTTCGATGGGTTTGCGCTCGGCGTCGCGGAAGCTGACGGTGAGCTGGCGGCCATCGCGCAACTCGCGCATCAGCGGAGCCTCGAGCTTCAGGCCCGCGCGGCAGCCCGTGGGTTCACAGCGCTCCACCATCACCGGGATGGCCTTGCCGTTATCCACCTTGAGCAGGATGCCCGGCGGCAGCGAAATACCCAGCGGCAGGCTGATGAGGGCGATGGGGTCGGGGGTGGATTCGGCGTAGCCGGCGGCAAACTGCAGGACGCGCTGGCCACCTTCGCGCAACACCAGATCCTGGTAGATGAAACAGCCGCCCATGACCTTGCCGCGGGTTTCCTCGCAGCGGCTGCGCCACGCGCCCATGCCTTCAGCCGTCGCGGCCTGCATGGCGGTGAGCAAGGTCGCAAACACCACCAGGACGGGAAAGGATTTGGAGCGCATGGTGCAGGGGCCGTGTTATCGGTGAAATCCGGACTAATTTACCGCAGTGCGAAAGCTGCCGTCATGCACTGGATACGGGGCCGAGTCGCGCCCGGAACCACTCGGGTACCCGGGGATCCGGATAAACGTCGTAATGGTCGTAGGGTTTGATGTCGATGACGGGCGTGCCGTCGAAGGCATCGAGCCGGCGCACGCTGAGGGAATTGCCGTCGCGGCCCAGCAAATCCACCACGGCAAGTCCGATGGGATTGGGATGCGCCCGTCCGCGTGAAGCCAGCACGCCGGTCAGGGGCAGGTCCGGGTTGCCGCGCGGGTGGATCCGCAAGGCCGACAGCGGTGGGGCGCGATGCATCCAGAACAGCACGATGATCTGCGAGTACATCTCGATGCCGGTCAGTGCCTCGGCATAGCAGGGATCGATTTCGATGAGGCTCAGGAGGTTGCGCCGACGCCGTGGAATCTCGTCGTCCGGCACCTCCGTGGTGATTCGGCCAATGACGTTCAGGGTGAGGGCCAGGGTCTCGGCGGCGTGGGGGACTGGCATCTGGGCATGCTCCGGGGGCTTTCAAGGACGTC
>JAYTTZ010000018.1:0-3043 GCA_043744805.1 Gammaproteobacteria bacterium | reverse complement strand
TGCCAGTTCCAAGTCGAATCCCCCGCCGGTCGCCGGGTCCTGACTGACCGCGGCCAGGTGGTCGAACGCGATGGTACGGGACGCGCGCTGCGGATGCTCGGCGTGCTCGTCGACGATACCGAACAGATCCAGCACCAGGCGCAACTCAACCTGGAGCGGGTGCGGGTAGAAAGTGCGGTGGAAGGCGCCGGCCTCGGCATCTGGGATCTCGACCTCGAGACCGGACACTTCGAACTGGACGACCGCTGGTGGCGAATGTTCGACACGGTGCCGGGGGAATTCCCGGTGACTTTCGAAACCTGGGGCGCCAGGTTCCACCCGGACGATCCCGGCCTCTTCCGGACGCACTACGACGACTACCTCAGCGGCAGGGCACCACGTTTTGCCGTCGAGTATCGCCACCGGGTGTCGGATAGACACTGGCTCTGGATACTCGTCAGCGGGAAGATTACGCGCCGCACCGCCGACGGCACGCCAGCGGGTATGTCCGGCATCGTCATGGACATCACGGAACGGAAGCTCGCCGAAGCCCGGGCTCTCGACCGCGAACAGAAGATGAAGCTCGTGGTGCACGCGGGTCGTACCGGCTTCTGGGAATGGTTTATTGATGCTGATGAAATCGATCTCCACGAGGAAATGTTCGGATTGCTCGATCCCTCCGTGCGCAAGTTGATCACCGGCGCCGAGTGGACCGCCAGGCTGGAGCCCGAGGATCGGGAGAGGTACAGGCAGCGCCTGGTGGGGCACCTGAAGGGTCAGACGCCGGACTTCGAATGCGAGATCCGCTACCGGTCAACCGAGCGCGGGGAGTTGAACATCCTGTCGCGGGGCGAGGTGGTGGAGCGCGACGTTCTGGGACGTGCGCTGCGGATGGTCGGGGTGCACGTCGACATCACGCAGCTGCGGACCGCCGAGCATGCGCTCAAGCAGCGTTCGCTGGACTTCGAATTCGTGGCGGCAGCGGCAAACGTCGGCATCTGGGACTGGGACATCGAGGGCAAAGTGCTGGCCGCGAACGCGCAGGTGCGGCTCATGCTCGGCTATCCGGCCGAGCATGAGGTGAACCCCGAAGTCTGGCTGGCGGACATCCTGCATCCGGCAGACCTGCCGAAAGTCCTCGAGGCGCAGCGGCGCTGCGTGCGCGGGGAAATTTCCCGGTACTCGATAGAGGTGCGGTTCAAGGCAGTGGACGGAGCATGGGTCTGGGTGCTGGGCACAGGGTGGGTCGCTGCGCGCAGCGAGGCGGGCCGCGCCACGCGGATGCTGGGCATCCACCTCAACATCAACGATCTCAAGCTCGCGGCCAACGCGCGCGAGCAACTCGAACGCCAGTTGCAGCAGGCGCAGAAGATGGAAGCGCTGGGCCAGCTCACCGGCGGCATCGCACACGACTTCAACAATATCCTGGCGAGCGTGCTGGGTTACAGCGAACTCGCGCGCTCCAGGTTTGCGGGCGACGACCAGCCGAAGCTGCGCGAGTACCTGGATGCCGTGATCCAGTCCAGCGAACGGGCGAGGGATCTGGTGGCCAAGATGCTCGCCTATAGCCGCAGTACGCCGGCCGAGGCACCCAGCGCCCTGGTGGTGGCGCCAGTCCTGCGCGAAGTCATGGGTATGCTGCACTCGGTGATCCCGTCGAGCGTGCAGATTGTCTGCGAAATCGAGGACGAGACGGCGACCGTCATGTTCGACCCGACGGAACTCCACCAAGGCATGATCAACCTCGCGATCAACGCGCGGGACGCGATGGACGGCGTGGGGCGCATCGTGATCCGCAGCCTGGCGCCGCGTTTCGTGGAAGGCGGGTGTACCTCCTGTCGCAGGACTTTCAGCGGAGAGTTCGTCGAGATCAGCGTCGCTGACAGTGGTCCTGGCATCTCGCCGGAACACCTGGAACGCCTGTTCGACCCGTTCTTCACCACCAAGCCCGTGGGCAAGGGGACGGGCCTGGGATTGTCCGTGGTGCACGGCGTCATGCATCGCGGGGCAGGGCATGTCGTGGTCGAATCGAGGCCTGGCTTTGGCGCCACGTTCCGCCTGCTTTTCGTGCCCAGGGGCAGCCGGACCGAGGGCGAGCCAGTGCCCACGGTTGCCGCGCGGCAGTAAGCGCTCCGGCGCTATTCGCCTAGTGGTGGACGACCAACCTTCGTAGGCGGATTTCCTGCAGGAGAATGCCGGGATTGCAGCGTTGCCTGGAGGTCAAAGCATCAGGCTATAAACCGCCCAATTTGAGGAAACCCGCCTCGCACCTGACACTCCGTCCACCCGACACCCCGTGGATGGGTATTCGGGCGCAGGTCATCGCGCGTTCAGCGCACGCCCAGTCCCAGATCCTGCAGGGCGTCCAGCACCATGCCGGTGCCGACGGCAATCAGCAGGATGTCGTTCGCCACCCGCACGTAACGGTATCCCGATGGCGCAGGTGCAAGGGTCACGATCAGCGCGGGCGGCAGATCGTAGTACTCGAGGTCGCGGGCCAGTGCCTGGCCGATGCGCCATTTGCGGGCCTGGCCTGGCGGCAGGCAGCCGTTGCCCTTGCGCGCCAGGCCCGGCGGGCAGTCGCCGCGACGGAATTCCTCGCTGTACCAGGCGCGAACGTGCTCGCGCTCGGCGGGCCGGAAATATCCGCCTTCAGCCGGTTGCCCGGGGTGATCGTCAGCGTCATCGCGGGATTCGTGGCGATCGTGTTCGCGCTGTCCTTGCCCGTGCTTGTCGCCATGCTTGTCCCGATCTGCAATGGCGGGTTGGGACATCAATGCAAAGAGCGTAAGCGCCAGGAGTCGACGGGGAGCGTTGTCGGGGAGCCGAGCCATCAGGAACCTCCGGTTCGGGTTGGACGATTTATATTCCCAGTGTAGACCTCGTGGAATCAAGCTCAAAACCTCGCGGGTACAGGGAACAAGCCTAATGAAAACAGCTTGCGCGCGCGACGCCTTCAAGGCACCGGCTAGCAGCCTGTCGGACTTGGGGCGTCGATAGCGAGAATCGGCCCCAGCCAGGACAGTTGGTGCCGGATTTGCAGGCCCATAGCCCGGCTATGGGG
>JAYTTZ010000017.1:0-11947 GCA_043744805.1 Gammaproteobacteria bacterium | reverse complement strand
CGGCGATGACATTCGGGCTAGCACTCCACGGTGATGGAGGACACACCCTCGCAGGAGGATCAGGCGAGCGGAACCACGGGGTTTATGGAGCGCTTACGTCCGACTGGGCCATGAGGGTCTGCTGCGCGAGCACGTTCCAGCGCGCCCTGGTTTGCCCGAGGCCCGCCGCGAGCCAGGCTTCCTGGCGCGCGCCAAGCAGGGTGGCCTCGGGGTTCTCGCGGGCCGCGCAGTTTTCGATCCCGTTGCCGCCACCGCGTCCGGGCCTGGGACAGGGTTGCGGGCTCCGATACTGGCGATCGTCCAGCAGGTTGAACTCCACCAGCTGGCCATAGGTGAGGCGCGTGTACATCTGCAGGTTCGCCCCGAACGGCACCATCGAGCGACGCACCGGCATGTGCTCGTACCAGGCCTGGTAGGCCGCGGCGCGGCGCGCGAGGAACCAATCCGGGTTGTCGAGGTTTTCCGACTGCGCTCCCGCGTAGTCGTTTTCCACCTCATGGTCGTCCCACACGATGAGCCAGGGGCATGCGGCGTGGGCGGCCTGCAACATCGGATCGGATTTGTAGCGCGCGTAACGCGCGCGGTAGTGGTTGAGCGTCACGGGCTCGGGACCTTCGTGGAAGCGCACCTGGTTCTCGCCCCAGGAACTCTCGTAGAGGTAGTCGCCAAGGTGCACCACGAGATCCAGCGACTCTTCCGCCATGTGGCGATAAGCGCCGTAATAGCCCTGTTCGTACTGCTGGCAGGACGCAAAGGCGAAGCGCAGCTTGTCCAGCGTCGCCCCCAGCGCAGGCGCGGTCTGCGTGCGGCCCGCGGCACTGGTCGCTGCACCGGCATGAAAGCGATACCAGTAGGGTCGCGCGGGTTTGAGTCCACTGATCTCGAGGTGTATCGAATGCGCGAATGCCGGCTCCGCATAGGCCAGCCCCTGCGCCGCGAGGCGCTTGAAGGACTGGTCTTCCGCCACCTCCCAGTGCACCGGCACCGCGACAAGCGGCATGCCGCCATCCGGCGCCAGGACATCCGGTGCGAGTCGCGTCCACAGCACCACGCCATCGGGCGCGGGGTAGCCCGACGCGATGCCGAGCGTGAAGGGATTGCTCGGGTATTTTGGCGCTGCAAGCAAGCGGGGGACTGCCGCCGTTGCGCCCAACGCAGCAAGTCTGGCCAGGAAACGGCGGCGGTCGGGAGAGGTGGGTTGGTGCATGGCAGTTCCCGGTTCAAAGCCTCGATGGAGGCTCCAGCATGGTCGCTCAAGGTGACCGGCGCATTGCCACGCCTGTGGTGGGCAAGAGGGCCATGGAGGCTGGCGTTAACTTCGCCTGCGCTGCGTGGCCGGCCGCGCCGTCAGTCCCCCTCTGCGTCGAAATGGAATCGATGCAAGATCCGATGCAGGACCGGTGTAAGCACGATCGCGGCGGTGACGATGAACACAAGTCCCGCGTACAGCGCATAGCAACCGGCGAAAATCTTGCCGGCAACCGATACCGGCGCATTCACTGGCCCCATGCCGCCGAGCAGCATGCTGGCATTGAGGAAGGCGTCGACGGCGGACAACTGTTCGTAGTGCATGTAACCCCACATCCCTGCGCCAAGCGACGCCAGCAGCAGCAGCACGGCCGCAATGCCGTGACTGACCATCCGCCTCAGGAAATCAGGCAGCGACAGGGGTGCGTGGCTGCGCGCTTCGTAGAGTCCGCGGCTTTTCATGACAGCTGCGTCGCGATGGCGAGCGCACCGCGCAGGCCGAGGTCATCCACCGTCACGGCCAGCACCGGGAAACGGGCCACGAGACCGGCGTGTTCGTCTTTAGCAAGGAAGCGCGACATGAAAGGCTCGTCGAACAGGTGCGGGGGCAGGCGCGGCGTGATCCCGCCGGCCAGGCATACCCCACCGCGCGCCAGGAACACCATCGCGAGATCGCCCGCCACCGCGCCAAAACAGCGGGCAAAAAGCCGCACGGCGGAGGCCGCCAGGGCATCGCCTTCGCCGGCAAGGCGCACCACCTGGGCGGCCGTGATGACTGCGTCCGGCGCACCCGCGCCATGGCGGTAGCAGTCGACAAGGCCGCGACCGCAGAGGATGCGTTCGCCGTTGATCCGCTGCCACGGACCACCCAGCCACTGCCACAGGCGAAAAGATTCGTCGTCGAAGGGACTGAAGGCGATGTGGCCGCCTTCGCTGGGCAGCACGTGCCCCGCCTGTACGGCGGCAACGCCAAGACCGGTGCCCGGCCCCAGCGCGAGCAGCAGGGCCTGCGTCTGGCGCTCCCCCTGCTGCAGCAAGCGGGTCTCCGTGGGCCCGAGGGTGCTGATGCCGGCCGCCACGGCCACGAAATCATTCACCAGTTCCACCTGCGCCAACTGGTGCCGATCACAGAGCGCATCGCCATCAATGGACCAGTGCTGGCGGTTGGTGAGCTGGGCCACCCCGCCGTGGATGGGCGCCGCCACGGCGAAGCAGGCGCCCGTGACGGGCGCGGGATGCTTCTCGTGCAGTTGTTCGAGGAAGGCGATGAGCACCGCTTCGAAGCTTTCGAAGTCGTCGTTCTCGTAGCGCTGCCGCAGCAAGGTGAAGGCACCAGCCCGCGCTTCGAGGAGCGTCTTGGTGCCGCCGATGTCAGCGCCGATTTTCATGCCGTGCAGAGTCCTTGAGTAGCGGGAGGGCCATGGGAACGATCAGGCGGGCTTAAGGCCGACGACGTCAAGCCATTGGCCAGCCGACCATGAAACTGCCCGGTTTGACCCGGCGCGAGGGTGCCCTTGCGGAAACACGTTCATCCGCGCCGCCGTCACCGCTATCCTCCGACCGTCGTTCCCCTTGTCCACCGGAGCCCTGCATGTCCCTCAGATCCTATCGCGGCCACTGGCCGCAGCTTGGCGAGCGCGTCTACGTGGACGCCGCCGCCGTCGTGATTGGCGACGTCACCTTGGGCGAGGACAGTTCGGTCTGGCCGTGCGCGGTGGTGCGCGGTGACGTGTCCAGCATCAGCATCGGCGCGCGCACCAGCGTGCAGGACGGCGCTGTCCTGCACGTGACGCACGACGGCCCTTACGTGCCGGGTGGTCGGGCCCTGGTGCTGGGCGACGACGTCACGGTGGGCCATGGCGTCGTGCTCCACGCCTGCACCATCGGCAAGGCCTGCCTCATCGGCATGAACGCCACCCTGCTCGACGGCGTGGTGCTGGAAGACGAAGTGATGGTGGCCGCCGGCGCCCTGGTGCCGCCAGGCAAGCGCTTGAAGACGGGCACCTTGTGGGCTGGCAATCCGGCGCGGGAGATCAGGGCGTTGTCGCCGGAACAGATCGCGTTCCTGCACTACAGCGCGAAGCATTACGTGGTGGTGAAGGATGAGTACCTCGCAGCGGAGGCCGGGCAGGCGGGATAGGTCGCGATTTTTCGCCTGCCCAAGGGCGGGCTGCAAGGCGCGTGTCCGCCGAGGAGCGCAGTTTACAAGCGGGTCAATGCGCACCGCAGGCGGATACGCAACGCTGCAGACGGCCGCCGCAGTAGTTTCTCACCAGCCTGCCAGCTCACCCACACCCGCGTAGCCGCTAAGATACGGCCTCCTCCCCATCGAACCCACGACCATGCACGCATTGGTAATCGGCAGCGGACTCCTCGGACTCACCACGGCCTGGGCGCTTCGGCGCCACGGCGTTGACGTCACGGTGCTGGAGCAGGAGCAAGGCCCCGGGCGCGCCACCAGTTTCGCCAACGGCGCGATGCTGCACGCGAGCCAGGCCAATCCCTGGAACGAGCCCGGCGTGCTGGGCCAGGCGCTGCGCATGCTGGGCCAGGAGGATGCGGCGCTGCTGGTACGCATGAAAGCCCTGCCTTCGCTGCTCGGCTGGGGTGTCCAGTTCATCCGGCATTCGTCCCCTGCGCGCTACCTGCGCAATTTCGAGAAGAATGCGCTGCTTGCCGCCTACTCCCTGCAGTGCATGCGCGAGGTCCGCGAGGCGGTCGGCGGCAACTACCACTACGCCGGCACCGGCACGCTCAAGATTTTCCGGACCCGGGAGGCCATCGCGACCGCCGCCCGCAGGTGCGTCCAACTGGATGACTGGGGCATCCGGTTCGAAGCCGTGGACGGCGCGCGCGCGGTCGCGCTGGAACCGGCGCTGGCGCCCATCGAAGGGCTGATCAGCGGCGGCCTGTATTTCCCGGACGACGAATCCGGCGACGCGCATCGCTTCTGCGAGCTCCTGGCCGCGCACTGCAAGCAGCAGGGCGTCCGGATTGAATACGGCGTCAGGGTGAAACGACTGCTCCGCAGGGGTGATGCCGTGGAAGGCGTGCTCTGCAAGGAAGGCCTCCACACCGCCGACGCCTATGTGCTTGCCGCCGGGCCCTGGTCACCATTGCTCACCGGGAACATCGGCGTGTCACTCCCCATCCGGCCGGTCAAGGGCTACTCCATCACGGTGCCCACCCACCGCTGGGAAGGACGCCCCAAGCTCCCCGTGATCGACGACTCTCTCCACGCCGCCGCCTGCCCGCTCGGAGACCAGTTGCGGGTGGCCGGCACGGCCGAGTTCGCGGGCTACGATCTCAGGCGCACGCCCTCCCGCATCGACAACCTCTTCAAGCTGGTCGAGCAGCTTTATCCGGCCTTTGGTGCCCGCATCGATCGCGCTGCGGCCGTGCGCTGGTGCGGGCTGCGGCCGATGAGCGCCGATGGCGTGGGCCTCATGGGCCGCACGTCCCTGACCAACCTGTACCTCAACACCGGACACGGATCGCTGGGCTGGACGATGGCCGCTGGCGCCGGGCAACTGGTGGCCGATGAAATCACCGGCACCAGACCTGCGCTCGATCCACAACCCTATCGCCTGGCCCGCTTCGGCTGACGGAGATTGACCCATGCAGGACATCGACAATCTCGTCTGCTGGCGCTGCGGCCATTCAATCAAGGACGAGCCCCTGCCGCTGGCGCGTGCGTCCACGTGCCTCGGTTGTGGTGCCGATCTCCACGTGTGCCGGATTTGCGAATTCTTCGACCCACGGGTAGCCAATGAATGCCGGGAACCGATCGCCGAACGCGTCGTCAACAAGCAGCGCGCGAACTTCTGCGGTTACCTCAAACCGAGGCCCTCGGCGTTCGAGGCGAGTGATGGTGCTGCCACCGCAGCACGCAGCGGACTCGAATCCCTGTTTGGCCTGGCGAACGACAGCACGCAGGCCTCGCCGGGCACGGGGGACGCCGCACGCTCGGCCCTCGACGCACTGTTCGGCAAGGAGTGATCGGCTAGACTAGCCCCGGCCCCGACCAGGAGGCCGCAAGCCGGGGCAGCGTCACGCACGGCCCATCGCCGCACGCAAAAAAAAGACCGCAAGGAGAGCGCCATGAACACCCATTCCACCACCCTGCTTGCCGACGGTTTCGTCTTCCTCGAAGGGCCGCGCTGGCACCAGGGTCGCCTGTGGTTGTCTGACATGTGGGGCTTCAAGGCCTATGCGGTCGGGATGGATGGCTCGCGCGAAGTGTTGTTCGAGCTCCCGGAGCGGCCCTCCGGACTTGGCTTCCTGCCCGACGGCACCCTGCTGGTGGTGTCGATGGAAAATCGCAAGCTCCTCAAGCGCGTCAACGGCAAGCTGGTCGAGCATGCAGATCTCTCTGCCTTCGCCACCGGCGACTGCAACGACATGGTGGTGGATGCCAAGGGGCGTGCGTATGTCGGCAACTTTGGCTACGACCTCCTCAGTGGCGAGGAAGCCAAGCTCGCCGACCTCGTGCGCGTAGATCCGGACGGTAGCGCGCACCTCGCGGCACGCGGCTTCAACTTCCCCAATGGCGCGGTCATTACCGACGGCGGCCGCACCCTGGTAGTTGCCGAGACTTTCGGCAACGTGCTGAGCGCCCTCGACATCGCGGCGGATGGCACGCTGTCCAATCGGCGCACGTGGGCGCATCTCGGTGAGCGCACGCCGGACGGCATCTGCCTCGACCAGGCCGGTGCCCTCTGGGTGGCGTCCTTCGTGACCGGCGAATTCATTCGCGTCACCGAAGGCGGCACCATCACGGATCTCATCGCGGTGCCCGGCAAGTGCGCAGTGGCCTGCCAGCTCGGCGGCGACGACGGCCGCACCCTCTTCTGCCTCACCTACGCCGGGACCATGGAAGATCTCCACGCCCGCAAGGCTGCCGGCGCGATTGAAACCGTCAAGGTCAATTCGCCGGCCGCCGGTTCACCGTGACGCGAGCACGCTAAGCCCCGCCCATGCTGAACGCCTACTACCTCGAAGCCGGCCGCCTGCGGCAGCTGCACGTCGATTCACTGGACGAACTCCGTTCGGCGTCGATGGTGTGGATGGACTTCTTCGAGGCGACGGCCGAAGAACGGGCGTGGGTGCGCGAGACCTACGGCTTCAAGCTGCCGGACGACGACGAGGAAGACGAGGAAGCCGCGGACATCGAAGCCTCCGCGCGCTTCTACGTGGAAGACACCGGCGAACTGCACATCCACTCGGACTTCTTCCTGCTCGGCGACGAAGGTGGCGAGAACGTGCGGGTGTCCTTCGTGCTCAAGGGCGACCTGCTCTTCAGCGTGCACTCCGAGGATTTCGCTTCGTTCCGGCTCCTCCGGCTACGTGCCCGCAGCCAGCCGGGCTTCGTCGAAGACGGCAAGGACGTGCTGCTGGGGCTGTACGCCGCCAACGTCGAGTACTCGGCGGATGCATTGGAAGGCATCTACCAACGCCTGAACGCCTACAGCGAGCAGGTGCTGGACACCAACCTCGATGATGAAATCGCCGCCAAGGTGCTGGCGGACATCGCGCGCGAGGAAGACCTCAACGGCCAGGTGCGCCGCAATCTCATGGACACGCGCCGCGCCATTTCCGCCCTCCTCCGCAGCAAGTTGCTGGCGAACGAGCAGTTCGAGAACGCGCGACAGATCCTGCGCGACATCGATTCGCTCGACGGCCACACCGGCTTCCTGTTCGACAAGCTCAACTTCCTGATGGCTGCCACCGTCGGCTTCATCAACATCAACCAGAACAAGGTCATCAAGATGTTCTCGGTGGCCTCGGTGGCGCTGCTGCCGCCCACGCTCATCGCGAGCCTCTACGGCATGAACTTCAAGCTCATCCCCGAGCTCGACTGGAAGTACGGCTATCCCTTCGCGCTAGGCTTGATGGTGTTGTCGGTGGTCGCGCCCTTCTGGTACTTCCGGCGCAAGCGCTGGCTGTAGCGCCCCGACGACCGCAGGCACCTCACTTCGCGCCGAGCACCCGCCGGCACTTCTCCACGTTCAGATCCGCCCGCGCTGCCGTGGCGCGCGCGACTTCATCGAGCTTCTCCGGCGTGAGGCCAGCGGCTTCGGGCGTGGTGGGCATGCCCAGCGTTTGCGCGTAGGCGTCCACGGCGTCGGGGAGGTTGGTGGTCAGGCCAAGCCGCGCCACCAGCGCATTCTGGCGCCATGCGCAGAGGCGGTTTTCTGCCAGCAGGCGCAGTGAATTGCCCAAGGTGAGGGAAGCCGTGACGGTGTAGGGAATGCCGGCCAGCGCGGCCAGTTCATAGGCCAGCACGTGGCTCCACGGTGTACCGCCGCCGCCGGTGGAACGCGTTCGCAGCGGCGAGTGATCGGCCATCCAGCCGGCCATCAGGCAGTCGTAGCGCGCGGCCGCCGCATCGGCGCTGCGCGAATGCTGGAGCTTGGCGAACAAGGTGGCGGCAGCTTCTGCCTTCAAGGCATCCGCCACGGGATGCGGCGCGTTGGCCACGTAGATTTCAAGCGCGTGATCCAGCGCCACGAAGCCGGTGCCAATCCACAGCGCTTCCGGCGTCGCCACCGTGACGTCCGGGTCGTAGACGATGGCCGACGCCGACACGCCGTTGCCGGTATGCGAGCGCTTGAGGCCCGCGCTGCGATCGTTCACGCTGAAACTGCGGGTGTACTCGGCGCCGGACAAGGTGGTCGGGACGGCAATCATCGGCAGCCATCCGCGCAGGGGACTGCCGGCCTGCATCGCGGGCAGGATCTGGGCCTCGTCGGTGAGTTCGGCCGCCAGCACGAAGCGCAGGCCTTTGGCGGTGTCGATGGTGCTGCCGCCGCCCACGGCAATCACGCCATCGGCATTCAGTTCGCGGGCGATCCGCGCGGCATCCATCACGACCGACGGCGGGACTTCCTCGAAGGACGCGGCATGGATGCGTTCGGCGCCCACCACGTCGCGCAGGTGTTCCTCCACGGTCGTGCCGCGCAGCGCGCGCGCCATCAGCACCAGCGGATGGCGCATGCCGAGGGCAGCGACCTCGTCGCGCAGCGACTGGGCCATCACGCCGTAGCCATGGTGGATCCGCCGCACGGTGGGCAGGAATTCAATCAAGCCTTGCATCTGGACACTCCGTGTTCAGGAACCGGCCTGGACCCGACCCGTGGCATGCGCCCACGGCCGGCCGGCAGCGCTGCGGACTATAACCCGCGTGGGCACCCCCCAGGGCCAGGGCTATTTGCTATCGATGACGGGGGCACGATGACGTTGACGATCGGCCCGCGCGGCACCACCCTTGGCAGGCCCGGACGCCCCGGGACGCAGGCCTCGGTCCGAGGTCGTGTGATGGCCCGATGACCCTGGAGAACACTGCGCTTGACCACTTCGCCCGAACCCCCTCGCACCGCTGGTTTCGGCGTGCGCCTGGCCGCCACCTTGTTCGATGTCTTCCTGGTCTTCGCCTTCATCTACGGCCCGCTCATGCTCGTCTTTGGCAGCGAGCTCGGGATGCTCGAGGGCCTGGTCGACCTCGCGCTGATGGCCTTCACGGTGTGGATGTGGCAAACGCGCGGCGGCACGCCCGGCAAGATGCTGCTGGGCCTGCGGGTGGTGGACGCCACGACCCTGCGGCCACTGGGCCTGTGGCAGGCGATTGGCCGGTATTTCGCCTACCTGGTGTCCATGCTTCCGGTGGGCCTTGGCTTTGTCTGGATCTTCTTCGATGCCAGGCACCAGGCCTGGCACGACAAACTGGCCGGCAGCCTGGTCATCCACGCGCCCCGACGCCAGGAGGAGACCGCCGAAGCGCCTGCGCCCGTCCCGGACCAAACCGTCGAGCCCGCGCGCGCCGGCGTCATCCAGCCCGGCTGATCCGATCAACGGCGAGCCGCTTTGCGCGTGCCGCGACAGCAACGCGATAGGCGGGGTTGCCGGTGATCGACTGGATCTCCAGCCCCGGCACGCTGGCTGACCGCCGGTCCCGGATGACTGGCGGCACGCGCATGTGCATCCTGGCGGGTGTGTTGTGCGCGGCTGTGGCGCTGTGCGCGGTGCCCGCGCTGGCAAGACTCATGCGAGTCGCGAGCCCGCCGCTGCCAGCGCCTGCCGCACTCGAAGTCCTCAAGCGGGAAACCCTGCCGGCCCCTGCCGGCCGAGTGCTCGAACGGCTGCAACTGGGCGCGGATCACCAGGCCTCGACCACCGTAGAACTCAGCCTGCCCACTCCCCTTCCGACGCGTCCGCTGCCGCTGGTCGTGGTGCTGGGCGGCCACCAACTCGCTGCCGCCGGGCTTTCGGCGCTCCACCGCCCAGGCGAGAACGCCGTGCTGTTCTACACCTGGCCCAGCGCCATCCGCCACGCCTCATTGGCCAGCCTGTTGCGCTCACCCATGGCACTCTTCGAGGCGCTCCGTCAGGCGCCGGTCGAGATCGCCGAAGCCATGCTGTGGGCCGGCCACCAAACCTGGGCCGACGCAGACCGTATCAGCCTGCTGGGATTTTCCCTCGGTGCCGAAGCGGCCCCGGCCGCCGCAGCGCTGGCGGCAGGCAACGGCCGGCCTGCGCAGTGGCTGGTCCTGGCCTATGGGGGCGCGCCGCTGGCGGAAGTCGTCGCCACCGATCCTCGACTTGGCCCGCAGTGGATTCGAACCGTCGTGGGTCTGGTGGTGGGTGCGCTGCTGCCAGCCTGCGAGCCCGTCGCCGCGCTGGCGCGGATCAAGGCCAGGACGCTGGTCATTGAAGGCGAGGACGACCGCACCATGCCGCGCCACGTGCGGGACGCGCTCTGGGACGCAGTCCGCGGACCGAAGACGCGCGTGGTGCTGGCAGGCGATCACCTCGGCAACGGCCCGCATCGCGAAGCGAGGCTCAAGGCAGCCATCGACGCGTGCATGGATTGGCTTGAACGCGAAGGCGCCCTCAACCCCGCGCCTGCCTCCTGAACTTCCATTCCGCACGCCGTGGCCCGGCGCAAGGGGCGCTGCGCTCGATCACTGCCAGGCTTAGGCGAGGGCTTCGCGGTCCCGCAGCACCTTGCGGTTGATCTTGCCGGCCGGGGTCTTCGGCAGTTCGTCCACGAAGGCGACCTGCCGCGGGAACTCATGCTGGCTCAGGCGATTGCGCACGAACTGCTGGATCTCGGTGGCCAACGCCTCGTCACCCGCTGTTCGGATCACCAGGAAGGCTTTCGCCACCTGGCCGCGCAGCGCGTCGGGCACGGCGATGACGGCGGCTTCCAGCACACTGGGATGTCTCAGCAGGCTGTCTTCGATCTCCACCGCGCTCATGGTCCAGCCGGCGGAGATAATGACGTCGTCCGCCCGACCGCCGTGCCAGAAGTAGCCGTCGTCGTCGATGCGTCCCAGATCACGCGTCGGCACCCAACCGTCACGCCGCCAGACTTTCATCTCACCCATGACACCCGCTGCGCAGGGCCGACCCTCCACGTCCTGCACTTCCACCTTCACGCCGGGCACGGGCTTGCCGAGCGAGCCACGCCGCACTTCGAAATCCGGCGCGCCCGGATAGCTCACCAGCACCACGCCGATTTCCGTCGTGCCGTACATGCTGCAGGCCTCGATGCCGAAGTGCTCGAAAAGGAACGCGGCCGTTTCGCTGTCCAGTGGTTCGCCCGTGAACGACAGCTTGTCGAGTACGCAGGGATAGCGCCCGGCTACGCCTGAGTTGCGCACCATACGGTAGTGCGTGGCGGCGGCGGCGAGGTTGGTGAAGCGATGCTCCGACAATGCGCGCAAGAGTCGCTCGGCGTCGAAGCGTCCGGCGTAGGCGCCGATGGAGAGGCCGAGCGCCAGTGGCGCCAGGGTCCCATGCCAGAGCCCATGTCCCCAGGCCGGGGAAGATGGACAGAAGTAGCGATCACCGGGTCGCAGGCCCGAGCCATACAACGCGGCCAGCATCAGGGTGACCAGCGCGCGCTGCGTGTGGTGCACGGCTTCGGGCAGCTCGCGCGTGGTGCCCGAGGTGTACTGGAACAGCGCGAGGTCTGCCGGGCGCGTGGTGGCTGCGTATTGCGCAGGGAAGGGTGCCAGCAGTGCGGGCAAGCCGTCATCGGCAACCACCACCTGCAGGTCTTCCATGCCGGTCGCGAGTGCGGCCTTGTCGGCCGTGGTGAGCAGTAGTCGGGGCGCGCAGTCGTCCATCCGCAGGCGCAGGCCTTCCGGCCCGAACAACATGAACAGGGGCACTGCAATCGCGCCACGTTTCATGGCGCCGAAGAGCCCCACGTAGAAGGCATAGGAAGGTTCGAGCATGATCGCCACGCGATCGCCGGCCTGGATGCCGCGGGCGGCCAGGAAATGCGCGAAGCGGGCGGCGTCTTGCGCAAGGCGGGCAAAAGTCAGGGACTCATCGCGACCGTCGGCATGCGCGACGACGACGGCCACCCGATCGCCATCGACGTGGCGGTCGAGGCATTCGTGCGTGATGTTGAACTGCTCGCGGTTGCCATCGAACAGCGCCCACAGCGCGGCGCCATTGCAGTGCTGCTGGGCGTCGCCGTAAGTGAGGTAGTCGGTAAGCAGGGGCATCGGCGGACCTCGAAGGACGTGGCGGGTCGTCGAACTATGCTGAGGCGCCCACGGGCTGTCAAAAGGCCCGACGCTTGTGCGGCGCAGTCAAAAAAAAGTACCGTGCAGCGTCAGCGCACGCGCTCGAGTTTTAAGTCCCTCTTGCTGGAGCACAGCGATGACCACCTCTTTCCGCCTCACCC
>JAYTTZ010000016.1:0-3047 GCA_043744805.1 Gammaproteobacteria bacterium | reverse complement strand
GTTGCGAGCTCGGCGCCCGACAAGCCGAGCAGTCCACCAAACACTTCGTCGTTGTGGGCGCCAAGCTCGGCGCCCGGCCAGTCCGTGCGTCCCGGGGTGCTGGCGAGCTGCGGGATGATGGCGGGGATTTTGAGCGGCTCGCCGTCGATGGTGACGGACTCGAACAGGCCGCGGGCGTGGTACTGCGGGTCGGCGAACATGTCGGCCACGCTGTAAATGGGACCCGCGGCGATACCCGCGGCCTCCAGCTTTTCCAGGACGTCCGACTGCGCCATCGAGGCCGTCCAGGCGCCGATCAGCCCATCGATTTCGGCCTGGTGCACCACGCGGCCCGCGTTTTCGCGGTAGCGCGGATCCTGCGCCATGTCGGCGCGGCCCATCAACTCGCACAGGCGGACGAACATGGAATCGGTATTGGCGCCGATGATGATGGTCTTGCCCGTGGCGGTGGGATAGAGGTTGGAAGGCACGATGCCGGTGAGCGTCGAGCCGGACGCTTCACGGACGAGGCCGAGGCCGTCGTATTCCGGCACCACGGACTCCATCAGGTTGTAGATGGCTTCGAAGATCGCGACGTCCACCACCTGCCCGGCGCCGGCCGGATCGCGGGTCCGGCCGATGTAGGCGAGGAGGATGCCGAGGGCCGCGTGGATGCCGGCGAGCGTGTCGCCGATGGACAGGTTGGGACGCACCGAGGGTTCGCCCGGAAAGCCGTTCACGTAGCGGAAGCCACCAAAGCCTTCGCACACGGAGGCGAAGCCCGGACGGGCTGCATAGGGTCCGGTCTGCCCGTAGCCCGAAATCCTGGCGTAGATGAGGCCGGGATTGGTGGGCTTGACGGCCTCGGGACCCAGGCCCCATTTCTCCATCGTGCCGGGCCGGAAGTTCTCGACCAGGATGTCGGCCTTGTCGAGCAACTGGCGCAGCACCGCGCGTCCTTCGTCCTTGCGGAGATCCAGCGTCACGCATTTCTTGTTGCGGGCGAGGCTCGCCCACCACAAGGCCTTGCCGTTACGCAGTGCCCGCCAGCGGCGAATCGGATCGCCGCCTTCGGGTGGCTCCACCTTGATCACCTCCGCGCCAAAGTAACCGAGGATCGTCGCGGCAAAAGGACCCGCCAGTAGCTGGCCGCATTCGATGACACGCAGCCCGTCCAGCGGACGGGTAGCGGGAGTTGGGGAGGACATTCGGTTCAGGGTCTCCGGCGGGTGTCGTCCCGCACTGTGGTGTCTGGTGCGCCTTCCGGGCGCGCCACGACCGGTGGGATCTGGCCGCATTCTGCTGGCCGGACAGGCGGGAATCCAGCAGGCGTCAGCAGGGCCAGGCCCGCGCCCAACGCCACGCCCAGCAGGTCGGCCGCGAGGTCGCCGAATGATCCCGAGCGGTAGGGGACGAGCACCTGCGCCAGTTCAATGCCTGCGCCCAGTCCCGCAAGCCAGGCGGCCAGTCGCCACCAGGCGTCCGTGGGCCGGACCACGGCGAACCACCACATCAGTTCGGCGAACGCCACGAGATGGTAGACCTTGTCGATCCAGGTGATTTCGTCGAGCGGAAGGTGCTTGAGCGGCGACAGGCAAAGCACCACCAGCAGCGCCACCATGCCCCCCCCGGCAGCGCGCCAGGGCCGCAACAGGGGGCCAGCGTAGGCGTTTCGTGGCATGAAGATCCTGCGATGGAACATTGGGCATTAATCCGTGAAACAGCGGTTGGGTGACTAGTGGCCCCGCAGGACTTCCACCTGCCCCGGGCCTGCAATTCCACGTTTAGCGGCCGCTAAGCGCTGCATGCGTACCTTTCGTACCCTGAAGCTCATCTGCCTCACGCTCCTGCTCGGCGCCGCGAGCGCCCGTGCAGCGTTCGACCAATTCAACCAGGCGGTCGAGGCCTACCAGGCCCGCGATTTCAAGCAGGCCCTCGCCCTGTTCCAGCCGCTGGCCGAAGCAGGCGACGTGCGCGCGGAGTTCGCCCTCGGCCTCTTGTACGACGACGGCAACGGCGTACCGCAGGACGATGCCACGGCACTGGGCTGGTACCAGAAAAGCGCCGCGCAGGGTTATGCCAAGGCCCAGTACAACCTGGGGGTCATGACGCTCGGCGGTCGCGGCGGGCCCCGGAACGACCAACGCGCCCGCGAGTGGTTCGAGCGCGCTGCCACGCAGGGTAACCCGGATGCCGTGGCGCGGCTGGTGCAGATGGCAGACGGCGGCGATATCGAGTCCCAATACCGCATGGCGCTGCACTATCTCAAGGGCAACGGCGTGCCGCGTGATCCCGGGCTTGCCGCGCGCTGGATGCAGCGTGCCGCGTCGCGCGGCCACCTGGAGGCCATGTTTGGCATGGGGGTGCTGTGCGAGCAGGGTGAGGGTGTGGTGCGTTCCTATGCCACCGCCGTCAACTGGTACATCCCCGCCGCCAGCCAGGGGCACGTCAAGGCCACCTACAACCTGGGCCGACTCATCCGCCAGGGACAGGGCGCGCCGCCGGATCGCGCGCGCGCCGAACTGCTGTTGCGCAAGGCCGCGGCGGCGGACTTCCTGCCCGCGCAGCTGTCGCTTGGCCTGCTCTACGACCTGGGGGAGAACTGGCCGCACGATTCCGCGCAAGCGGCAAACTGGTATCGCGAGGCGGCCAACAACGGCAGCGCCGACGCGCAGCTGAACCTCGGTTACCTGTATGCGCAGGGCAAGGGCACCCTGGACGACGCGTTGGAAGCCTTTGCGCGCACCTGGGCCGCGCAACGCCTGGGCCACCCGCTGGCAACCCAAAACCTGACGCTCATCTCGGCGCGCCTGAACGACACGGATCTGGAGCGTGCACGGCAGCGCGGCGAAACCTACCTCAGTCGCTCGCGCAGCCTGCCGGGCGGTGGAACCGCGGGCGCCGCCGCGCCCTGAGAGTCTCGGCGGGCGGGTGGAGAACGTCGCGAACGGAGTCGTTTTCCCATGCCTGCTAGCAGCCTGTCGGACTTGGGGAGCGTCGGCTGCGAACCGACCGCAGCCGTCCATTCGGCACCGTTTTTTTGCCCCATAGCCGGGCTATGGGCCTGC
>JAYTTZ010000015.1:0-3050 GCA_043744805.1 Gammaproteobacteria bacterium | reverse complement strand
CCGCGGCCTTCGTGGGAGAGTCGCTCGACTACCACGCCGGGCACTGCCGGCACGGTGCCGGCTTTTATTCTGGCGTCGCGCCTGAACTTGGCCATGCGGCGAGGAACTCCTGCAGGTGGGCGCGCGGGGATTCGGCGAGGTGGGCGCGCAGCAGCGCGATTTCCTCGGCGTGCTGGCGCGGCATGAGGTTGCCGCGCATGCGCTCGAAGTGGAGGTAGACGAGCCAGGTGTTGAGCACGTCGGTTTCGCAGTAGTCGCGGATGCTGGCAAGGCCACCGGCGCGGTATGTCGGCCAGACGTCCTTGCCGGACAGGCCATGCTTGCCCGGGAAGCCGAGCAAGCTTGCGATGTCGTGCAGCGGCGCGGCGGCGCGCGGCTGGTAGCCGGACAGCGCGTCCATGAGATCGATGTGCCGCCAGTGGTAGCGGCTCAAATAATTGTTGTAACGGAAGCTGGGGTCGTCATTGCCAGTTTCCCAGTAGCGCGGCGCGGCCACCCCGTGCAGCAGCGCCCGGTAGTGCAACACCGGCAGGTCGAAGCCGCCGCCGTTCCAGCTGACGAGCGTCGGCGAATGGCGTTCGATGCCATCGAAGAACCGACTGACGAGTTCGGCTTCGGTGGAGGACTCTTCGCCCAGCGACCACACGTTGAGCTTGTCGTCATGGCGGAACACTGCCGAGATGGCGACGATGCGCTGCAGGTGGTGGCGGATGAAATCGGTAGCGCCGTCGGTTTCCTGCTGGCGCTTGGCGGCCATCACCTTGGCCACGTTCTCGTCGCTGAGATCAGTGAGATCCCACAGCCGGCGCGCGGCGTCGACGTCGGGCACGGTCTCGATATCGAACACGAAGACGTTGTTCAGCATGGGCCTCTATCCGGGGAACACAGTGGTGGAGAGGTAACGGTCACCGCCGTCGCAGATGATCGTGACGATGGTGGCGTTCTCGACTTCCTCCGCCAGCCTGAGTGCGGCGCTCACGGCGCCACCGGCGGAGATGCCGCAGAAGATGCCTTCCTCGCGCCCGAGCCGACGGGCCATGTCCTCGGCCTCTTCCTGGGTGACTTCCAGTATGCGGTCGACCCGCGCGGTGTCGTAGATCTTGGGAACATAGGGCGGCAACCAGCGGCGGATGCCGGGGATGGAGGCGCCGTCACCGGGCTGCACCCCGATGATCTGCACGTTGGGGTTCTTTTCCTTGAGGTAGCGCCCCGTGCCCATGATGGTGCCGGTGGTGCCCATCGCGCTCACGAAGTGGGTGACTTTCCCGCGCGTGTCGCGCCAGATTTCGGGGCCCGTGCCTTCGTAGTGGGCCCGCGGGTTGTCGGGATTGGCGAACTGGTCGAGCACCCTGCCTTCGCCGTCGGCTTCCATGCAGCGGGCGAGATCGATGGCCGCCTCCATGCCGCCTTCCTTGGGCACCAGCAGGAGTTCGGCGCCGTAGGCCTTCATCACCGCCCGCCGCTCCATGCTCATGTTCTCCGGCATGATCAGCACCATGCGGTAGCCCCGCATGGCCGCGACCATCGCCAGCGCGATGCCCGTGTTGCCGCTGGTCGGCTCGATGAGGGTATCGCCAGGCTTGATTTCACCCCGCTCTTCGGCCCGCCGGATCATGCTGCGGGCGGGCCTGTCCTTCACCGAGCCGGCCGGGTTGTGGCTTTCCATCTTGGCCAGCAGGGTGCACGAGGTGCGCCGGCCCAGGCGCTGGAGTCGCACCAGGGGCGTGTTGCCGACGGTGTCTTCAATGCTCTGGTATTTCATGCGGCTGCAGCCCGTGTGAAGGAAAGACGGTTCGAGGCCCGGAGGATACTCCCTGGCACCAACGCAGTGCCCGGAAGTGACCGGGCGCAACGCAGTTGTCGTCCAATTGAAAAGGTTTTGACTTTTTTCCGTTTTGTCATCTGTTTGTCAAGGACCGGACTAGAATCATCTTCTTAGCCAATAATCCAAAAGGACCTCTCATGAATTCTTTCCTGCGCGCGCTCGAGATCCAGCGCTGGGACGACCATCGGTACTACCACCACAGCCGCATCAACCAGTCGCTCCACCTCCTGAGCGCACTCAGCTTCATCAGCGCCTACGCGCTGATGTTCAGCGACCCGGTCGGTGCCGCACTGATCGCCTGGCTGGTGTCGATGGTGAGCCGCCAGTCCGGTCACTTCTTCTTCGAGCCGAAGGGCTACGACGAAGTGAACCAGGCCACCCACGAGCACAAGGAAGACATCAAGGTGGGTTACAACCTCCAGCGCAAGGTCGTGCTGATGGCTTTCTGGGCCGCCGCGCCGCTGGTCCTGCTGGTCGACCCCACGTGCTTCGGTCTCTTCGAACCCCATGCCAACCGCGACCAGTTCATCAATCACATGGGTTGGATGTGGCTCGCGATTGGCGTCGGTGGCCTGTTCTTCCGCACCGTCCATCTGTTCATCATCAAGGACGTCATGACGGGTTGCGTGTGGTTCACCAAGATCCTGACCGATCCCTTCCACGACGTAATGCTGTACTGGCGTGCGCCGCTTTACCTCCTCAAGGGCGAACTCATCGACCCGATGGAAAAGGCAGCCCACTGAGGCGCGCGCGGCCCTTCACGTGGCCGTACGAGGCCTGCCCCCGAACCTGCTGCGGAGCACCTCCCGCAGCAGGGTCCGCCCGATGCTTGCGTTGCTGGCCCCTGGCGACGTCCAGAACCAGCCGTCCTCCTGCATCAAGGTGGCGGCACGCATGAAGCGCCGCGACACCTCGGCGAAATCCGCTTCCGTGAAATCCAGGCTGAACACCATGCGTCCGCTGCCTACCCAACTGAGCGCCAGGCCCTCGCGCCGCAGGTACTGTTGGAACAGCCAGTTGTAACGCGACGGCGCGGTGTAGAGCACCGTCCAGAGGGTGCTCAGGTTGGCCACCCGCACGGGCAGGCTCGCGGCTTCGAGCGCCGCGTTGAGTGCCACCGCCCGCGCGTTCCAGGTGTCGTCGAGGCCGGCGTACAGCGCCCGGGTCGCGGGTTTCTCCAGGTGATCGAGGAAGGCGCTCATGGCCCCCATCACGTAAGGATGCG
>JAYTTZ010000014.1:0-12004 GCA_043744805.1 Gammaproteobacteria bacterium | reverse complement strand
CGGCGACGCTCGCGTTGCCGCCGACCACTCGCCCATGCAACAGACAGGAAGCCCGCCATGAAGCACGCCGTTACCCTGGTCCCCGGCAGGCTCGCCGCCATGTTGCTGGCGCTCGGTGCCGGCCTGCACCCTGCCGCGCGGGCAGAGGCCCCTGCGGCTGCCGCGACTTTCAAGGTCTGCGCACCGCCCTACAGCTTGCCGATGTCCGACCAGGATGGCAGCGGCTACGAGAACCGGCTCGCGGAGCTCTTCGCTTCGCAGCTGGGGGCCAAGGTGCAGTACACCTGGTTTCCGCAGCGCATGGGGTTCGTGCGCGCCACCTTGAAGAACAACGAAACCGAGGACGGGGAATACAAGTGCGATGTCGTCATGGGGGTCGTCGAGAATTTCGAACTCGCGGCGACGACGCAGCCTTACCTGCGTTCGACCTGGACCATGGTGTACGTGAAGGGTGCTGGCCTCGACTGGCTCAAGACCCAGGGTGATCTGGAAAACGCCTCCGGGGCGCATCGTGCCGCGCTCAAGATTGGCGTGTGGGACCAGGGTCCAACCACCGACTGGGTATCAAGGATTGGCCTGATGGAAAAGGCGGAGGCCTATCCCATCATGTCCGGAGATCCCAGGCAGAGCCCAGCCCACATCGTGGAATCCGAACTGCTCAAAGGGAACATCAACCTCACCTTCCTCTGGGGTCCGATTGCGGGATACCTGCAGCACAAGTTGAAGGACGCTGGCCTGATGGTGATTCCACTCAAGGATGAGCCAGGCCTCAAGTTCGAGTACCAGATTGCAATGGCCGTACGCCATGGCGACGACGCCAGACGGCGGCAGCTTGCAGGCCTGATCGACCAGAACCAGGCGAAGATTGATCACCTCCTGGCCGAGTATGGCGTGCCCCTGCTGCCGATCGAACACCAGAAGAAGCAGGTTGGCGATGAGGATTGAACGTTTCCTTGGCGCGGCTTTGGTCCTGGTTGCCAGCCTTGCCGCCAGTGCCGGAGACGTGGCGCAACCGGCCGCCGAGGTCGCCAGCGAACATCCCCGGTTTTCGGCAGCAGAAAAATCCCTGTGGCTTGGAGATCAGCTGCAAGCCATCAAGCAGCCCTCGTCATTGCGGTACAGCTTCCAACGCAGCGGTTCCTACGAGCAGGGCTTTACGGACGTCATCCTGTTCACCGTGAGCAAGGTGAAGGCGAATGGCCTCAAGGACGGCAGCCTGCAGTTCTTCTCCGGAGATCGAAATTTCCCCGTGCCGCCCGCCGAGGACACCGACGCTAACCCGGTCCTCAAGGTTTACTTCCAGGGCGACGTTTACGAAATGAATCGATTGACCGATCCCGACGGCCAGTCCCAGGAGCGGTGGCGCTACTTCCAGCGCAGGGTAAAGCTGGCGCTGGCCGAGGCTGCCACGGTCGAACCGGTGACGGTTGAGTTTGCCGGCGCCCGGCTCGACGGCAAGAAGATTTCCTTCCAGCCCTACAAGGACGATCCAAAGCGCGGGGAGTTCGAGAAGTTCGCCGACAAGGCCTACCAGATCGTGGTCGCGGACGCGCTCCCCGGCTATCTCTACAGCATCGAGACCACCATCCCGGGGCCGCCGGGCACACCGCCGCTGATCCATGAGGTCCTGAAGCTGGAAAAGGTGGAAGCGATGGCCAGCGCCGGAAAATCAGCCGCGCGCTAAACGTGGACGGCCAACGGCGGGATACCGTCCCTGGCCAAGCGTCAGGTGACAATCAGGATTTCGCCCAATGCGCCGTTGGCTGCATCGCCCACCCAGCGCTCAACCGCGCCAAGGTTTCTCAGTCGGCCCTTCCACGCAGGTTTAAGTCCAACGAGATAGTTGGCGAGCAGGGGCAGGAACGCGAGCTCAAAGCGACCGGCCAGGGCAAATCCGCTGCTGGGCAGCGTCCACTTGTTCACCAGGAGCAGGGTGCCGCGACGCATGTTGAAGCCAGCGCCATCGGCGCACTGCCCCAGGATCACGATGCTCCCTGCGACCATTTGGCTGCCGCAGTAGGCGCCGGTGTTGCCGCCCACTGCGATGACCCCGCGCCGCATGCGTTCCCCGGCGCGGGCCCCGAGGTGTTTGCCAACCAGGATAGTGCCGTTCTTCATGCCGGTGACGTCGCCGGGTGCCGGTCCGCCGACGAAGTCCCCGGCGCTGCCGGCCACGTCGATGAGCCCGCCTCGCATGCCAAGCCCGAGCCCGTCGCCGACACTGCCGCTGATCCGCAAGGTGCCCGCGCGCATGCGGAGCCCCGCCTCCACGCCACAGTGGCCGGTCACCGTGAGGGTGCCGCGATCGAGGTTGGCGCCCACCCGGTGTAGTGCGGTGCATGCGCCCTGGATGTGCAGGTTCTCGCCGTCCGCATCGCCTTCGATTTCGAACAGATCGGCGAGCGAGATCTTGCGCCGACCCTGCTGCAGTTTCAGGGTCCGCAACTGCGCGGGCTTCTTTCCCGCAAGGCTCGACGGCAAGACCGCCGACATGTCGATCGCAAGCGAAGGGGCTTCCTTGAGCGTCAGCGTCAGGCCGGTCATTCGAGAATCTGCCGCAGTTTGAAGTGGAAGGGACCCAGGTTGCCGCCGTAGTTGCCCGCACTGATGGCGACGATGCCACCCTTGCGGCCCTGCTTGCAGGCCGCGCGAATACCGCGCCTGGTGGCTTCGTCGATGGCTTCCTTGCTGAGTCCGTCGATCACGATTTCCAGCACCGCGCCCACGGATTCCGGCAGGGCCGAGTCAACGGTGCCCTTGAGCGTCGGGCAATAGCGATGGTTGGTGGACGCGGGCAGCGTCTTGTAGCGCGAGCCCAACTTGGAGCCCGACCGCACCACGCCCCCCGGGAAAGGCATGATGACGTCCCGCACCTTGCGCATGGCGGCGACGGCGTTCTCGCTGGCCTTCAAGGCCTGCGCCTGGTTCTCCGCGAGGATGAGGAAGTTACCGCCGCCAACGGCCTTGATGACGCGGGTGGTTTCCTCGCAGACGAACTCCCCGTCCATCACCGGCACGCGCCAATAGCGCTTGTCGCCGAATTTCTTCGAGATCTGGTAGCCATCGCCGAAGTAGCGCAGCGTCTTGCCCAGTGGCAGCGGATCTCCTTCGGCAAGGCCCGCGAAGCAGGCGCTGGTCGGCGCGGTGAGTACGCATTGCCCCACGCGATTCTGCAGCTGCCTGGTGAGTTCCTTGTTGCTCATGGCAAAGAGGAGCACCGACACACCCGGTCGGCCGTCGGGGGTTTCCGAGCGCTTCAATTGGCGCTCGATGGACGCCTCGCAGCCGCACGCGATAACCGACGTCGCGAAGCCCGTCAGCGCGACCGCCGCGTGGTTCGCCCAAGTCTCGTTGTAGGCGGTGATGATGAGCCGGGTGGCCTTCATCGGAAAGGCTTCGGCAAAGGTATCCTCGATGAATACGCCGTTGATCTTCATGTGCCGCGCCGGGTCTGGTGGACGATTAGCTGGCCGCGACCATCGCCTTCGATTTCGCCCGCGGCAACGCGCAGGTTTTGGGGCCGCACGGTCATGAAGCGACTGTAGTAGTCGTTCACCTGCCGCTCGATGGCGGGGTCGAAGTCGGGCTTCACCACGTGCGTTGCGCCTTGTGGCGTGGCCACGAGCTTGCCGTTGCGCACGATCTGCGTGCCCGCCTTGAAGACGTGTCGGGGTCGCTGGAACATGCGTTCGCGATCCGGGTGATCTTCGTACACCGTCACATCGCCACGGGCCCCGATGCCAAGGTGTCCCAGGGTGTCGAGCCCGAGGCTCTTGGCCGGGCCGGCGCGGGTCAGGATGGCGATGTCGTACAGGGTGTATTCCCGGGTCAGCGAACCCAGGGTGCTGGCGGCTGCCGCGTCCGGATTGATGGTCGCCAGCATGTCGTTGCGGAAGCTGCGATCCATCAACAGCCGCACGAGGTGCGGATAGGAAGTAAACGGCGCGCCGTTCGGATGATCGGTGGTGAGGAACAGTCGCCAGGGATCGTCCGCCAGCAGGAAGAGTTCCAGCCCTATCGCCCACTGCAGCGCGTTCACGAAATTCTTGTCGCGATAGCGGAAAGGGACCACGCCGCAGCCGGAATCGCATTCGATGTCCATCAGCACGGATTTTTTCGGGCTGCCAAACGCGCTGCCGGCGTACTGCCGCATGCTGTCGCTGGATTCGGTGACCGTCTGGCCGAACAGGATCTGGCCGATGTCCATGGAGATATTGCGATTGCGGTTGAAGGCCTCGGCAATCCGCGCGGCGCCGGAGGAGAACTTGCGATCGCCTTCCGTGCCGTAGGCATGGAACTGCACGTGCGTGAGATGGGCCGGCAGGCCTTCGAGTGCGGTGATGGTCTCCAGCGTGGTGTCCACGTTGCCCGGCACGCCGAGGTTGCTGCCGTGGATGTGCAGCGGATGCGGCAGCCCGAGTGCGTGGATGCCTTGCGCCAGCGAGAGCAGGATCTGGCGCGGCGTGAGGCCGTAATGGGTGTTCTGTTCGTCCAGATCGAGCTTGCGCTGGTTGAACTTGAAGGCGTTGATGCCGCCCGGGTTCACCACCTTGATGGCCATGGCCTGCGCGGCGTCCAGGGTCCAGGCGATGTAGTCGCGCACCGCCGCCGAATCCGTGCCGCCCGCAAGCATCCTGAGCAGCAGGTCGTCGTTCCCAAGCAGGACGTACGCGCCCTTGTCGACGATGGGGGTATCACCCATTTCAAGATGCGTCTGGCGCGCATTGGCCAGCAGCATCGCCGGCTCGAAGCATGCGGTGTAGCCCATTTCTGCGTAGCGATATCCCACGGTAAACGTGGAGGGCGCGGCGTGCCCGCTGCCCATGCGGGGATGCGTGCCGCGCATGACCGGATCCCGTTGGTGATCTTCCGGCAGCATCATGCGCGCGAGGTTCACCTTGCCACCGCCGATGTGCGTGTGGATGTCGATGCCGCCGGCCATCACCACGCAGCCCGTGAGGTCATGGCTGTCGCCGATGTCACCCGGATCGGAGGGCGCCGGGACGATGCCATTGGGGCCGAGGTAGATCGAACGAATCTCGCCGTCGATTCCATTGGTCGGGTCGTAGACGCGACCTCCGTGTAGCGCAATCACTTCTGCCATGGGCTTAATCCAGTTGGCCGGCGAGCGCGCTGAGCACGGCGGCGGCAGGGCGGGCAGCGGTTTGCCGTAGGGCCTGCAAGGGCAGGACAACCACTGCGTCAGTGCGCATGAGTTGTCCTGCGTGGTCGATGCCCGGCGTGCCTGCGGGCAGGTACACGCTGCCGGCGCGGCTAATGGCACTGCCCGCAGTGCCCACCACCACGCAGGGCAGGCGCGTGTCCGGCGGACGGCGGTCACCGAAGCAGCTCACCCACAGCAAGGCATCCACTTCGCCAGCGGCCAGCAGGCGCGCGGTCTGGTAGCGCGTGGGATCGAAGTCCAGGGTGTCCCCCGCGAAGGACAACTGCAGCGGGAAGCCGGTGGTCCACGTGCAGCTGGCAAGGGCGGTCTGGCCACCGTCATTGCCGCCCAGGGCGAGGCCGGCGGCGCGCTGCGTGCGATTGAGTTCGGCGATGAGCTCCCCTGCGCTGCTGATGAGGAGATCGCCTGCGTGATCCGGCAGCTGGCCTGGCGCCCACACGAGTACCGTGTAGGCGGCGCCGCGAATGGTGTCCGCCAGTTGCGCCACCGCCTTGCCGCGCTTTCCCGTCAAGGTGGGCTTGCCACCCTTCAAGGCCACGCGGAGCGCGTTCACCAACGCAGGCAATTCGACGTCCGTGCACGCAAGGTGCTCCGTAACCAGACCCGCATGGCGTGGCCGCGAGGCTTTAGGGCCAAGGTGCACGATGCGTCGCGCGGCCAGGCGCTCGGGATGGAGGCCTTCCGCAGGTTGCAGGCAGACGTCGACGAAACGATGGAAGTCGGTGTTGAGATCCACCCCCAGCAGCAGCACCAGATCGGCACGATTGCGCACTTCCGCCAAGGTCGTGGTGGCCTGTCCACGGCTTTGCAGCACCCGCACGCCGCGCGCCAGCGCCGTACCGTGCAGGTGATCGACGATGGCGCCGCAACGTTCCGCCAGGGCTAGCGCGGCGCGCATGCCGTCGACATCGGTGGCCAGTCCGCCGAACAGCGGTTGCCGACTGCGCTTGAGTATCCTGCTGGCGGCCGCGAGTGCAGCATCAAAGCTTGCCGGCTTGCCGTCGATCAGTGGCGTGCCGGCCGGCACGGACGCCGCGTAAGCGCGCTCGGCCTTGGGACAGGCCTGCGCGAGTGCACGCACCTGGTGGCCCCGGGTTTCGGTGGTGAGGTCATCGCACAGCAGGCTGCAGAAGATGCAGGTGACGGCTTCGTGCTGCTGGACCTTGGACGCGAGATCGGGGGAATTTTCTTGGGGCAAGGCACTGTCAACGGAGTAGTGAATCAACCGGTGTGTGCTTCGGCCACGCTCGCATCCGCCGTGGGAAGTGAGTCGTAAACTACCACGCACCCGGGGCCGTAACTACCCGTGCGATGAGCCCTCTGCCCGCATCGGTTAACATCCTTCTCCCCCACGGCTGTCCGAGTAACCCGCGTGAGCACGGCTTCCCCAACTCTGCATTACACCGTGGTTGCGCCAGCCCGCCTGCACCTTGGTTTCGTCGACCTCAACGGTGATCTGGGGCGGCAGTTCGCCAGCATCGGGCTTGCGGTGGAAGGGCTCGACACCGTGGTCAGTGCGTCGCGTGCAGGGTCGATGTCCACTGCGGGTATCGGCGCCTCACGGGTGGGCGAACTCGCGCATGCACTGCGCGCTCGCGCCGCTCCCGGCGCTGCGCTTGCAACGACCATCACCACCAGGGCGCCGACGCACGCCGGGCTCGGCTCTGGAACGCAGCTTGCGCTCGCCGCCGGTACGGCCTGGTCCGCGGCCCTGGACCTTGGGCTCACCACCCGCGAGATCGCGCTGCTGGCAGGACGCGGCAAGCGTTCCGGCATCGGCATCGGCGCGTTTGAACAGGGCGGCTTCCTCCTTGATGGAGGCCGTGGCGATACCACCACCACGCCACCGCTGTTGTCCCGCCTGCCCTTTCCCGAAGACTGGCGCTGCGTGCTGATTTTCGATGAGCGCCACGAAGGCTTGAGCGGGGTTGCCGAACGCCGCGCTTTCGTGGACTTACCGCGCATGGGCGCCGAGACGTCGGGCGCGCTCGCCCGGCATGTGCTGGTGGGCGTGTTGCCGGCCGTCGCGGAGGCCGATTTCGCTGCCTTCAGCGCGCATATCGGCAGCGTGCAAGCCATCGTCGGTGATCACTTCGCGCCAGCCCAGGATGGACGTTTTACGAGCCACGCCGTGGGCCAACTGCTCACCGCGCTTGCCCATGAGTTCAAGCTCCCCGGCATCGGACAAAGCTCCTGGGGACCGACCGGGTTTATATTCGCACCCGACGCCGCGAGGGCCGCGGCCATCGAACACGCCTGTCGACCGCGCCTGGCAGAGGGGCTGCGCAGTCTCACGGTAAGGGCCGCCAACCACGGCGCCCGCCTCGAAGCGGCTGGATGACACCGGGCCGCCCGCCGTTCACGGTATGACCGACAAGGACTCCCGATGAAAGACCCCTATCTCCTGCACGTCTTCAGTCCGACGAAGTACGTGAGCCCCTTCGACATCAACATGGCCTACGAGGCCAACTACGACGCGGTCATCCCGTACTGCAACGTCACCCTGGATGAAATCCATCCGCTCACCCAGGCCAGCGCCGATCTCTGCAATGCGCGCTATGGCCTTGCAATCAAAGGTGCGGGCGGTGGGGCGCCCGGCGCCGTGGCCGCGATGCTCGAAGCAACGGATGTGGTCTTCAATGCCGCCAAGGCGGGCATCCGGATGGTCGATACCGCGATGCTGTCCAAGGCCCGTCACCTCAAAGTGGCGGCGGATGCCAACGCCGTGCCGCCCAGCGGCATCGAAGGCGTCGGCGCCAAGGACCACGGCGTCGAACTCAAAGTCGCCACCGGCATCGCACGCGGCCTCGGCGCGCTGGCGGTGGGCGATGTGAAGTACCGCGTCCACACGGGCCTGCTGTCGATGATGCATAACGCGGACAAGCCGCTTTACCTGGCGCATGACGAGGCCTTCGCGCTCGCCCGCGGCATCGTCGGTTAAGCACGTCATCGTGCTTGCGTGCAGCGCCCGCCAATTGGGGGCCGCCGCGCGGCGCGGTGGCTACGTACCACTGGTGGCCGACGTCTTTGGCGACAGCGACACCCGGGCCTTGGCCGGTCGGTTCCTGCCGCTGGCCGCGGATGTTGATCTTAATCTCGACACGGTGAGCCTCGTTAAAGCGTTCATGGCCTTCTCTGCCTTGGCACCCGATGCACCCGTGGTGTGGGGCTCTGGCCTCGAACCGCAGGTGGCGCGGCTCACCGCGCTGGCTGGGCCCCTTGGCCTGACGGGCACTGCGCCTGAGACCCTCGCGCTCCTCACCCAACCCCGCGCACTCGCCCGGCGACTGCGCGCGCTGGGCATCCCAAGCCCGCCGGTACACCAGGGCCGCGTGCCGCGTTCGGGATCCTGGCTACGCAAGCGTATCGGAGGCGCAGGCGGCGCCCATGTACAGCCGGCCGCCCCGGGGACTCTGCTGGCGGAAGATGAGTTCGTGCAGGCGCAGGTCACCGGCCGTTCACTGTCCGTGGCCGCCGTGCTGGGGGCGACGGAGATAGCGGTGCTGGGTTTCGCCGAGCATCTCTTCTGGCCGGGCGAGAACCTGCCGTTCCGCTACGGTGGCGCGCTGGCCCTGCACGATCTACCGGCAACGCTCACCGCCGGACTTCATCGCGCACTGGAAGCACTCGCGACGAGCCTCGGCCTGCGCGGCCTCTGCGGCGTCGATTTCATCCTCGGCTCGAAGGGCGACTGGCACCTGGTGGAAATCAATCCACGACCCACCGCCACGTTTGATCTGCACGTCCACGCCGGGGATGCCTTCCGCGCCCACCTTGCCGCTGCGCGCGGCGCGAAACTGCCGGGGATACGCAAGCTCAAGCAGGTGCACGCACACGCCGTGTGGTACGCGCCGGCTGCCCTTGGGATCCCGAACTCGCTAGACTGGCCCGCCTGGATTTCAGACCGCCCACCGGCCGGCAGCCGCATCGCGCCGGGCGCGCCGGTCTGTACCTTGCGCGCGGCGGGTGGAGATGCCAACGCCGCGCGGGCCGCGCTCCATCGACGCCTCGTCGCGCTGCGCGCGATGCTCGGGGTTGCGGAGCACGGCGTCCCCAATCCCCGCATGCCGTCAACCTCCTGAGGGACCAAGGCCATGAGCCCATCCGAAATCACGCCACGCGCCAATGTCAGTCGCGCCAGCCAGGCGCTGGTCCAGCGCCTCGTCGAGCATGCCGATCGCCTGCGGGTCGCCGTCTCGACCTTGCCGAACGGCACGCGGGTCGTCGACGCCGGCATCGCGGTGCCGGGCAGCCTCGAAGCCGGGCGCCTCGTGGGCGAAATCTGCATGGGGGGACTCGGCACGGTCAGCCTGCGCGCAGGCGGGCCGTTCCCACGCTGGCCCTGGCAGGTGGACGTGCATGCCGGCGACGTCGTGACCGCCTGCCTCGGCTCGCAGTACGCGGGCTGGAATCTGAAGCACGGGGAAGGCAAGGAGGCGTACTTCGCGCTCGGTTCGGGCCCGGCCCGTGCGATGGGCAGCCGGGAGCCTTTGTTCGATGAGCTCGGCGGACGCAACCCGCCCGGCGACACCTGCCTCGTCATCGAGACCGACACCGTGCCACCGCTTGAGCTGGTGCAGAAAGTGGTGGAGCGCTGCCAGGTTTCCCCCAGCCAGCTCACCCTGATCCTCACCCCCACCACCAGCCTCGCCGGCGGCGTGCAGATCGTGGCGCGCGTGCTGGAAGTCGCGCTCCACAAAGCGCACGAACTCCATTTCCCGCTCGACAAAATCATCGACGGTACCGGCACGGCGCCTATCCCGCCGCCGACCGGCAAGTCCATGAAAGCCATGGGCCGCACCAACGACGCCATCCTGTTTGGTGGCTTCGTGCATCTCTACGTCGATGCCGAAGACGCCGCAGCCGCCGATCTCGCCGCCAAGCTGCCCAGTAGCGCCTCGCGTGATTTTGGCCGGCCGTTCGGCCAGGTCTTCAAGGAGTACGGCTACGACTTCTACAAGGTTGACCCACTGCTCTTCTCGCCTGCGGCCTGTGCGGTGACGGCGGTCAGGAGCGGCAAGACCTTCCACGCCGGCGCGCTGCGCGAAGACCTGCTCGAACTGTCTTTCGGCGGATGACGCCAACGGTCGCGACCGGCCGGCAGGTCGTCATCCTCACCGATGATCCCGGCTGGCATGGCCGGGTGCTGGTGACAGCGCTGGCCGCGCGTGGACTTGCCGCGCACTACGCCTCGCTCAAGGACTGCGCGCTCGATCTGTCGGGCGCCGCGCCAAGCGTGCTCATTCCCGGTTGCGACACGGCGCAGCCAGCGGGGGTGTTCGTGCGCGGCGTGCCGGGCGGCACCCTGGAAGAAGTCATCCTGCGGCTCGACATCCTCCACGCCCTCGATCTGATGGGCGTGCCGGTCTACAACACGGGCCGCGCCATCGAGCGCAGCGTCGACAAGGCACTCACCAGTTTCCTGCTGCTGGCGGCCGGCATTCCAACCCCCAGCACCTGGATCCTCGAAGACCGCGCGGCGGCGCGTGCGGTGCTGGAAGCAGCGCTCGCCAACGGACACACCCTGGTCCAGAAGCCGCTGTTTGGTTCGCAGGGCGAAGGGTTGGAGCGCCTGCAGTCGCTCGCGGCTTTCGATGCCCTGGAGCCCGTGAATGGCGTGCATTACCTGCAACAGTTCGTCGCGCGGGCAAGCCTGCCCTACGTGGACTACCGGGTGTTGGTCGTCCAGGGTGAAGCGCGTTTCGCCATGAGCCGCACCAGCACGCACTGGATCACCAATCGCGCGCAGGGCGCCGTCTGCGCGCCGGTGTCCCTCCTGCCGGACATGCAGCGACTGGCGGAAGCCGCCGCGCAGACGCTCACCATCGACTACGCCGGGGTGGATCTCCTGCAGGACGCCGACGGGCGCTGGTGGGTAGGGGAGGTCAACGGCGTGCCCGCCTGGTGGGGACTGCAGCAGGCCTGCGGCCCGGGTGTGACCGAGGCCATCGTGGACGGCTTCTGCCGCAAGCTCAGCCTGTGAGTCCGGTCGTGCTGGACGCCGAGCTTGTCGCCCACGCCTATCGCGACGCCTGCCGCTTCGATGTGCTCGCCTTCAAGCCGGGCAATGTCAGCTGCGAGTCGCCGGGCCATGACATGGACGCGCGCGATTTCCTGCGCAGCGCCGCGGTGTCGGCGCCCGCGATCGCCAGGGCTGGGGCGAGCGTAGGATCACGCATCAAGGGCGCCATCCTCGCCACCCACCAGGCCGTGGGCTGCAATACCAACCTCGGCATCGTGCTGCTCGCCGCACCGCTGGCGGCGGCAGTGCAGTCGACTGCGGGCGGCGAAGACCTCGCGTCCCGCCTCGCCGTCACCCTGGCATCGCTCACCCGGGAAGACGCGGGGGAGGCTTTTTTCGCCATCCAGCTAGCCGCACCAGCGGGGCTTGGCGAAGCGCCCGAGGGCAACGTCAACGCGCCGGTCGAGATCACCCTGCTGGAGGCCATGGCCCTCTCTGCGGGCCGCGACAACGTCGCCCGCCAGTACGCGTGCGCGTATCAGGACGTGTTCGACATCGGGCTGCCAGTGCTCGGTAAGGCCCTTGCCGAAGGCCGGGATCTAAGTGAGGCTGTGTGCTCGACCTACCTCGCGTTCCTGGCGTTACTGCCCGACAGCCATCTCGTGCGCAAGTACGATCGCACTGTAGCCGAGGCCGTGCGAGACCAAGCCCGTGCTGTAGCCGATCTGGGGAAAGCGTGCGAAGATCCAGTGGCCTTCGGCGCGGCCCTGCATGCCCTGGATCGCGACCTGAAAGCCAAGCGCAGAAACCCCGGAACCAGCGCCGACCTCACCGTCGCGAGTCTTTTCGCGCTGTTC
>JAYTTZ010000013.1:0-12023 GCA_043744805.1 Gammaproteobacteria bacterium | reverse complement strand
TTCTCGGCGTCGAAGGCGGCCACGCCGGGCAGCTTGGCGGGCGTGCCGCCGAAGCAACCGTAGCCATCGTTGCGCACGTGCAGGCGCTGGGCGCCGATGCCCGCGGCATGGAGGCGGGCCAGCAAGGCGTCGCGACGCGGGCTGCGCAGGGCATAGACCCAGTAGGCGGAACGTGCTTCCGGGGCGCGTTCGAGCAGGACGAGGTGCGGGTGTCCGGACAGGGCCCGGTCGAAGGCAAGGCCATTGCTGCGATGGGCCGCGAGCACCAGCGGCGCGTCGGCCAGCTGGGCTAGCGCAAGCGCCGCGGTGAGGTCGGTCATGGCAAAGCTGTAGCCGGCGGCAGGGATGTCGCTGGCGGGATTCAGATCGCCACTCGCCAGGCGAAAAGTCCGCGGGTCGATGCCGAAGCGGCGCAGTTGGCGCGCCCGGTCGGCGTCCGCCGCCGTCGCGCAAAAGAGCGCGCCGCCGTCACCGCTCGCAAGGTGGCTGACGGCGTAGAACGAGTAAACGGTGTAAGCACTGCCGGTCGCGCCCAGCTTGTGGCCGTCCAGCTCGGCACCGAACGCGCCGGAAGCGTCTTCGACGAGGGGAAGCCCAAGGGCTCCTGCGACTTGCTGCAATTCGGCCAGCGGGCCCACGTCACCGGCCCAGTGGTAGTGGAGGATGGCGCGGGTGCGCGCGCTGCGGCGGGCGGCAAGCTGGGTCGGGTCGAGCATGCCGGTCGCCGGATCGACGTCGCACCACACCGGCGTCGCGCCGAGGTTCGCCACCGGCATGGTCGTGGCAAGGCAGGCCAGCGGCGACAGCATGACTTCGGTTCCCGCTTCAACCCCGCACAGGCGAAGCGCGAGGGTCAGCGCGGCGGCGCGATCGCTAGTCGCCACGCAGTTGGGATTACCGACGAACTCGCCAAGTTGCTGCTCGAAATCACCCACCCTGGGCCCGGTGGCAAGCTGGCCGGATTTGAGCGCCGAGGTGAGCGCGCCAATCGCGCCCGCGGCCACGTGGCCCTGGAACAGCGGGACGAAGGGTTCACCATCCACGCGCAATCACCTGCACGATGGACTCGCGGGCTTCCTCGTCCACCCACCAGCCGCAGGGGATGTGCAGCATGCGGTCGTAAAAGCGGTCGAGCCCCGGCAGATCGCAACGGCTGGTGGCAAACACGCTGTGCTGGTCGTTGCGCTGGTGAGCCTTCGAGTTGCCGATGCCATGGGCCGTGAGTTGGCGCGACAGTCCTGCGGCGTCGTCGCACAGCACGGTATAGAACCAGTAGGAAGGTTCGGCCGCGGCTTCGAAGCGGCACACCTCGATCCCGTCGACGCCACCCAGGACCCGATCAAGATAGCGGCCGTTGTCGACGTGTCGCGCGATGAGCGGCTGGATGTAATCGAGTTGCACCAGCCCGATCGTCGCCGTCACGTTGTTCATGTGGTACTTGAAGCCCACTTCGCCCACATCCACCGCGGTACGCGACGCGGCGCGGTCGATCCCGAACCAGCGCAGGCGCCGGCCGCGTGGCAGGCAATCGGCGTCGGCGCAGGCGAGCATGCCGCCATCCACGGTGGTCATGTGCTTGATGGCCTGCAGCGAGAACATCACGAAGGCTGAGTGGCTGCCAAGCACCTTGCCGGCATAGCGCGCGCCGAGCGCGTGTGCAGCGTCCTCGATCACCGGCAGGCCGTGGCGCGCGGCGACTGCGCTGATACTCGCCATCGGCGCCGGAATGCCGCCGTAGTGCACGACCAGGATGGCCCTCGTGCGCGGTGTGATCGCGGCTTCGATGCTCGCCGCCGTGAGGTTGCCGTTGGCGGGATCGACATCCGCCCAGCGCGGTAAGGCACCGGCGTGGCGGATGGCGAGGTTGGTGGGTTCGGCCGTCATGGCCGTGCTCACGACTTCGTCGCCCGGCGTGACGCCAGCAAGGAGCAGCGCGACGTGCAGCGCTGCGGTCCCGGAATAGAACGAGAGGCAGTTGGGACTGCCCACCAGCGCGGCAAAGCCGGCTTCGAACTCGGCCACCGGCGCGCCCTCGCTGAGCTGCCCGCTGTAGAGCACGTCCTCCAGCCTTGGCATCAGCGCCGCACGTGGCGGCAGGCCCACCTTGAACAGCGGGATCTCGCGTCGCGTGCCCTCAGAACTTGGCAAATTCGCCATCGGCCATTTCCATGGTTTCAAATTCACGGTCGGCGAGCTCGATCATGCGCTTGACCTCGGCGGTCCCGGTGAGGTGGTCGCCCGAACCGAACTCGCCGGGGATTTCGTTCGGCCGACCTTTGTTCCACCACGGCTCGACGGCGTAGTAGTCGCCAAAATCGCGCCCACGCACCAGTTCCTCTTCGGAGACGAGGATTTCGTGCAGCTTCTCGCCCGGCAGGATGCCAATCACCTTGTAGTCGAACGGCTTGCCGGCTTCCTCTGCAAGCACGCGGCCAATGTCGGTCACTTTGGCGGCCTGTGCCTTGCGCACGAAGATTTCACCGCCCTGGGTATGTTCGGCGGCATAGAGCACCAGATCGATGGCTTCGTTCAAGGTCAGCAGGAAGCGGGTCATGCGTTCGTCGGTGATGGTGATGGTCTGGCCCAGGGCAAGTTGCCGACGGAAGAACGGCACCACCGAGCCGCGGGAGCGGAGCACATTGCCGTAGCGCACGCAGCACAAGCGGGTGCCCTGGTTGGCGCGTGAGAGGTTGCCCTGGAGCACCAGCCGTTCCTGCAGCGCCTTGGTCATGCCCATCACGTTGACGGGTTTGACAGCCTTGTCGGTGCTGATCATCACGAACTTCTCGACGCCATGGCGCACGGCGCAGTCGACCAGGTTCTCGGCACCCAGCACGTTGGTGCGAATGGCTTCCATCGGGTGTTGTTCGCAGGTAGGCACCTGTTTGAGGGCTGCGGCGTGGAAGACGATGTCAATGCCGTGCATGGCCTCGTCCACCACCTCGCGATTGCGGATGTCGCCAATCACGAAGGTCAAGTCCTTGCGGCCCTGGTAGAAGACGCGCATGTCGTACTGCTTCTTCTCGTCGCGCGACAGGACGCGGACTTCGCGTACCCCGGCGTTCAACAGCCGGCGCACGACGAAGTTGCCAAAGGAGCCGGTGCCCCCGGTGACCAGTACGGTTTTATTGTGGTAGTCCATCGCTCCCCCGTTCGGATTTCTGGCGCTTGGGGCGGTATTCCCGACCCAGCGCCACGAGGTAGCAAGCATCAAGCCATGTCACGGCCCTGCGAGTCCCGGAAACTTTCCATGTGCACTGGGTCGTAACGCTGCAGTTACCGGGCGCATTGCCGATAAGCCAACTGTCCGCTTGAATCAAACCCGAAGCGGCATTTTGCCGGACCGTTCCTGCCAGCACGTTTGATCAAGGGCCAACGCATGAAATCTATGCCTCGCACGCCATCAGGTGGAATCTCCGAGTACCGCAAGGTCGGGATCCAGTCCAGTGTTGAGTCGGCTACCCCTCATCGCCTGATTGAAATGCTGATGGATGGCGCTCTGGAGAAGATCCTGTTGGCGCGGGCCTGCATGGAGCGCAAGGAAACGGTCCGCAAGTGCGAAGCCATCGACTGGGCCTTGAACATCCTCGGCGGCCTGCATGGCAGCCTGGATCTGGAGCGCGGCGGTGAAGTGGCCAATAACCTGGCCAATCTCTATGACTACATGATCCGTCGCCTCGTCGAGGCGAACGTCGAAAACGATCCGGCGATCCTCGAAGAGGTCACCAAACTGCTGAATGAACTCCGCGCAGGCTGGGTCGCCATCCGCAGTTAGCCCGGCACGACGTAGAATCCCGCCAGACGGACATTCCCCGAAACACGAACAGGAGCAGCGGTGGAGGAACTCGCGCGAATCCCCGACCTTGGGGTGGCCATGCTCGCGGCAGCGCGGGAAGCCAACTGGGATGAAGTCCGTCGCCTCGACGATGAACGCCACGCGCTGCTGTCCGCCCTGGACGCCGACAGACTCACCAGCGGTGGCGAACAAGCCCGCCAACTCCTGGAGCAGGCGCTCCAGATCACCGAACTCCTGTTGAAGCAGGCCCGTGACGCACGGGCCGACCAGATCAGCCAACTCGTTGCAGTACAGCGCAGCCAGCGAGGCGCCAAAGCCTACCTGTCCTCCGAGTAAGTCCTGCCGTCCTGTGGGCGATCCCGGGAGGCCCAGTGATTTCCTGATGTTCATTTGAAGACTTTCATCTTTCCTTCCGATTTCATTGGTATTTTTGCTTTCGAAATATGTCTTGCCAAAACCATTTGGCTGGCTAGACTGGCTCGTGTCAGGATTTTGACAACCCGTCGCCGGACCCAAGCCCCACGGCGAGCGGTTGCGGGGAAGGCCAGCCAAAAGCGAAAAGCAGCCCAACATGCCGATCTCCAATTCCACGGTCCTGGTGATTGACCACGATGCAGCGCTCAGTCAGCACCTCCTTGACGTGCTTGGCTATCTGGAACTGCAGGGACTGCTGGTGGACGCGGACGCCGACTGGGTAGCCCTGGCCAACCCCCTTGACCCGCCCTTCATGGTGCTGCTCGGGGACTGCGGTACTGACGAGCGCCAGCGGCTGGTGTGTCGCGAACTCCTCAAGCTTGAAGGGCTCACGCCGGTCGTGGTGCTGGAGCCCGCCGCCATGGATGCCGAACTCCTTGCCGCGCTTGATCGGCAGTGCGTTGGCCGCATCCGGCCGCCGCTCCGCCAGCGGGCGTTCGAGAAACTGCTGCAGAAGGCCCACGCTTTCCACGCCGTCGGGAATCCGGTCAACGCGCCCCGCAATCCCGAGTTGTTCCGCAACCTGGTGGGTTCCAGCAAGGGCATCCAGCGCGTCAAGAACATGATTGAAATGGTCGCGCGCAGCGACGCCAGCGTCCTGGTGACCGGCGAATCTGGCACTGGCAAGGAAGTCGTTGCGCGCCAGATCCACCATCACTCCACGCGCCGCACCAAACCGTTCGTACCCCTGAACTGCGGCGCGATCCCGCCAGAGCTGCTTGAAAGCGAACTCTTCGGGCATGAGAAAGGGGCCTTCACGGGGGCGATTACTACCCGCCAGGGGCGCTTCGAGATGGCGGACGGCGGCACCTTGTTCCTGGATGAAATCGGCGACATGAGCCTCTCCATGCAGGTGAAACTGTTGCGGGTCCTGCAGGAGCGGACATTCGAGCGTGTCGGCAGCAACAAGAGCATCTCCGTGAACGTGCGCATCATCGCCGCCACCCACGTCAACCTCGAGCAGGCCATCGCGGACGGGCGGTTTCGCGAAGACCTTTATTACAGGCTCAATGTTTTCCCGATCGAGACCCCCGCGCTGCGTGACCGTGCGGAGGATCTGCCCCTGCTGGTCACCGATCTGATCGAGCGCCTCGGGCACGAGGGGCGCGGCATCATCCGCCTGACCCCAAACGCAGTCGCTTGCCTCTGTGCCTACCAGTGGCCCGGCAACGTGCGGGAACTTGCCAACCTCGTCGAGCGCTTGGCTATTCTCTATCCGAACGGAACGGTCGACGTCTACGAACTGCCCGGGAAGTACCATCGCGAAGGCTACGTCCCACCACCGCGAGTCGAACTGGAAGCCGCTACGGCTACCTCCACCCTGGTGGCCGATGCCGTGCTGTCACGGCTTCCGCAGGCGGGACTGGATCTCAAGGAGCACCTTACCCAGATTGAATCGAGCCTCATCGTGCAAGCGCTGGACGCGGAGTCCTGGGTGGTGGCCCATGCCGCCAAGCGGCTCCAGATGGGGCGGACCACCCTGGTGGAGAAGATGCGCAAGCTCGGCCTCGGTCGGCACGACGAGATCACCGAGACTTGACGCGAGCCTCGGCCGGGAACGTCGGATTTCCGGCAGCCGGTCGCGATCATTGCCGGATCCCTGCGGTCGATATCACTGATTTCCATGGGAATTGGCCGGGCTAAATCTAAGGCACGGTCCTTGCTAAAACGCTCCTGTAATTAACCGAACAGGGAGCGACGCCCGCCATGGGCTCACCATCCACCGTTGAACTCCGTGTGACCGGCAGCGTAAGCGGGACCGCTCCGACTGCGCTGGCTGCCCACCTCGCCAACGGCACGGCGGCCGATGAACGTTGGCGGGCGCTGGCCGACGCGCTGGGTGAAACCCGCGCAGCGCTCGCCGAGGCCAACGTAGCGCGCGCGCGCCTGGTCCGGCGACTGGAGACCTTGCTGGGCGCCCTGCCTGCCGGCGTGGTGGTGCTGGACGGCCAGGGTCGGGTCACCCAGGCCAACCTCGCTGCCTGCGAACTGCTGGGCGCGCTGACCGTCGGGGCGCGCTGGTTTGAAGTCGTTGCCCGCTGCTTCGCGCCACGCTGGGACGATGGCCATGATGTTTCGTTGACCGACGGGCGACGGGTCAATGTCGCCACCCAGGCGCTGCCGGACGAGCCCGGCCAGATCCTCCTCATCCAGGACGTCACCGAAACGCGCCTCCTGCAGGAACAACTCGCCCACCATCGCCGCCTCTCGGCCAAGACCGAAATGGCGGCAGCGCTGGCCCACCAGATCCGCACGCCGCTCGCCGCGGCGCTGCTGCGCCTGGGGCCGCTGGCCCGCGCCAGCAGCCTCGAGCCCGCCCAGAGCAAGGCCGCCGAGCGCACGCTCGATTCCCTCCGCCAGCTTGAACGCCTCGTGGAAAACATGCTGAGTTTCGCCCGCGGCGCCGTGGTCGACGCCGTGCCGCTGGCGCTCAACGAACTCCTTTCGCGCCTGCAGCGCGAAGCTGCTGCGATCCTTGGCGACGGCCACTTCCTGCTCGACCCGGTGGCGGTCGATTCCACCGTCGTGATCCATGGCAACGCGGATGCGCTGCTCAGCAGCATGCTCAACCTCGTCAACAACAGCCGCCAGATCATCGGGCCCGACTGCCTGATGTGGGTCACGCTCAAGCAGATGACGGGCTTCGTCAGCCTGCGCTTCATCGACAACGGACCGGGTGTACCGACCGCCGGGCAGGAGCACGTCTTCGAACCGTTCCATACCACCCGCCAGGGCGGCACCGGCCTCGGCCTGTCCGTCGCCCAGGCCGTCGCCCGCGCGCACGGCGGGGAACTGTCCCTGGATACGGGCTGGACGCAGGGCGCCTGCTTTGAACTTTCCTTGCCTCTCGGGGCAGCCACCATCGACGGGGACACCCGATGACCAGCCGAGCCGTGATCGCCATCGTCGAGGACGACGACGCGCTGCGCGAAGTGTTGTGCGAAACCGCCGAACTGGCGGGGTTTGGCGTGCAGCCCTACCGCGACGGCAGCGATTGCCTGAAGGGCCTCGCCAACACGCGCGTGGACATGGTGATTTCCGACCTGCAGATGGCGCCCATGGACGGCCTGGGGCTGCTGCGTGAACTGCGCCGCACCCAGCGCGACCTGCCCTTCGTGCTGATGACCGCGCACGGCACGATCCAGAGCGCCATCGACGCGATGCGCCTGGGCGCCAGCGACTACCTGGTCAAGCCTTTTGAAGCCGAAGTCCTGATGGCCGCGCTGGACCAGTGGCTGCCCGAGCGCCTGGCCCCGCAGGGCAAGGAGGACATGGTGGCCGAGGATCCCGCTACGCGCCGTGTGCTCGATCTGGCTCGTCGCGTGGCCGCCACCGACGCCACCGTCTTCATTACCGGTGAATCGGGAGCGGGCAAGGAAGTGTTCTTCCGGTTCATCCACCAGCATTCGCCGCGTGCAAACAAGGAGCCGGTGGCAATCAACTGCGCGGCGATTCCCGAGAACATGCTGGAGGCCATCCTGTTCGGCCACGAAAAGGGCGCGTTCACCGGCGCGCACAAGTCCTATCCCGGCAAGTTCGAGCAGGCCCAGGGCAGCAGTCTCCTGCTGGACGAAGTCTCCGAAATGAGCCTGCCGCTCCAGGCCAAGCTGCTGCGCGTCCTGCAGGAGCGCGTGGTCGAGCGTCTCGGCGGCCAGGAACTCATCAAGCTCGACGTCCGCGTCGTCGCGACCAGCAACCGCGACCTCGCCGCGGAAGTGCGCGCCGGCCGCTTCCGCGAAGACCTCTACTACCGCCTCAATGTGTTTCCCCTCGCGGTGCCCGCGCTGCGCGAGCGCCCAGCCGACATTGTACCGCTCGCGCGCTTCCTGCTCGCGCGCGCCGCCGGCAAGTCGAACGCGGGCGTGCCAGTGCTGGGCGCGGGTGCCCGCGCCGCGCTGGTCGCGCACCGCTGGCCCGGCAACGTGCGGGAACTCGACAACGTCATGCAGCGCGCGCTGGTCATCCACAGCGGCGGCACCCTGCAGGCGGAAGACCTGATGTTCGAGGCCAGCATCGCGATGTTGGCCGTGCCCCTGCAGGCGCGGGCGCAGGTCGAGGTGGATCCGGACGACGAGGACCTGGACCTCGAGGCCCTGGATTCACTGGGCGACGGCCTGCGTGACCACGAGCGTCGGCTCATCCTCGATGCCCTGGCCGAAGGCCACGGCAGCCGCAAGTACACGGCAGAAAAGCTGGGCATCAGCCCGCGAACGCTCCGCTACAAGCTCGCGAAGTTGCGCGAGCTTGGCATCGAAGTCCCCGGCCAGTAAGTCACAGGGAGATTACCTGCATGAACGCAATCGACGGCAACGGCCTACTCCTGCAGATGCGCGCCCTCGCTGCGCGCGCGCAGGGCGGCGTCAATGAAACGGCCACGGCGGGCGCGGCGGGCGGCGTTGATTTCAGCCGGGTCCTGCGCAGTGCACTCGACGGCGTGAACTCCACCCAGCAGACCGCGGGGTCGCTGGCCACGCGCTTCGAAGCAGGCGACCCGAAGGTCGAGCTCTCCGAAGTGATGATTTCGATGCAGAAGGCGAATGTCTCCTTCCAGGCGGCGACGCAGGTCAGGAACAAACTGGTCAGCGCGTACCAGGAAATCATGAGCATGCCCATCTGATGAACGTCCCCACGTCCTGCCTGATCCGCCAGTGAGGTAAGCAATGGCCGAAGCAACAATCTACGTGCCGCAGTATTCGCCGCTGGCGCTGCTGCGCCAGGCCGGCGTCCTGGTGGGCATCGCCGCCGCAGTGGCGCTGGGCGTGTACGTGGTGATGTGGTCGCGTACGCCGCATTACACGATGCTGTATTCGGATCTTTCCGATCGCGATCTCACGCAGATCGTCGAAACCCTGAAGGCTTCCCGGATTCCCTACCGCATCGAACCCGGTGGTGGTGCCGTGCTCGTGGACGCCAGCAAGGCAGACGACGCTCGCATGCAGCTGGCTGCCGTCGGCCTGCCCAAGGGCAACTCGCGCGGCTTCGAAACCCTCGGCGAGGACCAGGGCTTCGGAACCAGCCAGTTCATGGAGCGCGCCCGCTACCAGCACGCCATCGAAGGCGAGCTCGCGCGCTCGATCGGTCGCATCGACAAGGTCCGCGGCGCGCGCGTCCATCTCGCGCTGCCAGCCGAATCGGTGTTCAGCCGGGTCAAGCGCGAACCCAGTGCCTCCGTCATCGTGGATCTCTTCGGCGCACGCGGCCTCGATCCGGAACAGGTATCCGCCATCACGCACCTGGTGTCCGCCAGCGTGCCCAGCTTGCCGTCCTCGCGCGTGACCGTCATCGACAGCCGGGGCAACCTGCTCACCGACGAGAAGCGCGACGAAGGCATGGCGCTCACCACGCGCCGCTTCGACTACACCCGCAAGCTGGAAGAATCGTATGCCGACCGGATCCAGGCGATCCTGAGTCCCTTCGTAGGGCCTGACGGCGTCCGCGCGGAAGTCACCGCGGATCTCGACTTCACGGCCAGTGAACAGACGCGCGAAAGCTTCAATCCGGATCTACCCGCGATGCGCAGCGAGCGCTCGCTGGAGGAAGAACGGGTGGGCGGCGGGCAGGGCGGGGTACCCGGTGCGTTGTCGAACGCGCCTCCGGGTGACGCCGCGGCCCCTGAACAAGCCACCCCGCCCGCAGCGCTTCCTGGCGCAGTACCGGGTGCGGCGCCCGCCGCGGCCGGACAGGCCAAGGGGTCGACGCCAACCACCAAGCGCAACGAGACCACGCGCAACTACGAACTCGATCGCACTATCAGCCACACGCGGCATTCCCTGGGCACCATCCAGCGCCTGTCCGTCGCGGTCGTGCTGCGCCTGCCCACCGCCACGCCGGTGCCAGCTGCCGACCCCAAGGCCGACAAGAACGCAGCGCCAGCCCTGGCCACACCGGCAGTCCCGGCGGTGGACGTCGCCCGCATGACCCAGCTGGTGAAGGACGCGATCGGTTACGACGCCGTGCGCGGCGACACCGTCAGCGTCACCACCACGACCTTCGTCGAGCCCTTGCTGCCCGAACCGCTACCGCCCACCCCGCTGTGGGAACAGCCCTGGGTGTGGGACGTGGGCAAGCAGTTGGCCGGCGGATTGTTCGTGCTGATCCTGTTCTTTGGCCTCATCCGCCCCGCCGTGAAGTCCCTGATGGCAAAGTCCGCTCCAGGCGGCGCCGCCGGTGCTGGAGGGGCCATCGGCAAGGACGAGACCCTCGCGCTGGGTGGCCCCATCGTCCAGGCCGCGCTTGCCGGACCACGTCGCGACGACTTCGCGCTGCCCGGCGCACTACATGACAACATCGACCAACTCCAGGCCATCGTCGCCCAGGACCCCCGGGTCGCGGCACAGGTGATCAAGGAATGGGTGGGGGACTAGGCCATGGCTGACGAGAACGCGACGCTGACCGGTGTAGAGAAGGCCGCCATTTTCCTGATGACCCTCGGTGAGGGCGCGGCCGCCCAGATCATCAAGCACCTCGGGCCGCGCGAAGTGCAGAAGATCGGCACCGCGATGGCGAGCTTGCAGAACGTCTCGCGCGTCATGGTGAAGACTTCCGTCGATGACTTCGTGGTCGGCATCCACAAGCAGACCCCGCTCGGCATCGGCAACGACGACTATATCCGGCGGGTGCTGACCGACGCCCTTGGCGAAGACAAGGCCAAGAGCATGATCGATCGCATCCTGATCGGCGGCTCCACCAAGGGACTCGAATCGCTGAAGTGGATGGACCCCCGCAGTGTCGTCGAGCTGATTCGCTTCGAGCATCCGCAGATCATCGCCATCGTGCTGTCCTACCTCGACAGCGACCACGCCGCGCAGGTGCTGGGCATGCTGCCGGAGAACACGCGCAGCGACCTCATGATGCGCATCGCGACCATGGAGGGCGTGCAGCCAGCCGCCATGCAGGAACTGAACGACATGCTGGAACTCCAGTTGCGTGGCGGCACCCAGGGCCAGAACTCGGGCATGGGGGGCCTGAAGTGCGCGGCCAATATCCTCAACTTCGTCGCTCGGAGCACGGAAGCCAGGATTTCCGAAGTCATCGCCGAACACGATCCGGAACTCGCCGGCCGCATCCAGGATCTGATGTTCACGTTCGACAACCTGGCCGACGTGGACGATCGCGGCATCCAGACGCTGCTGCGCGAAGTGTCGTCGGACAACCTGGTGCTCGCGCTGAAGGGCGCGGACGAAGCGATCAAGTCTAAAATCTTCAAGAACATGTCCCAGCGCGCCGGCGACATGCTGCGCGAAGATCTCGAAACGCGCGGCCCGGTCAAGCTGTCGGACGTGGAGTCGTCGCAGAAGGAAATCATCACCATCGCCCGCCGCCTGGCGGACGAAGGTCAAATCAGCCTGGGCGGTGCCGGCGGCGAGGCCATGGTCTAGATGAGCATCCACCGCCTCACGCCGGCCGAGCGCGCCGATGCCGCCGTGCGTTTCGCACCGCCCCACATCCACGGCCCCATCGTGGGCGAAGCCGCGCTACGCCGCGATCACGCACCGACGCCTACCGCCGAGGAAATCGCGGTAAGCCTTGCCGAAGTCCGCCGCGAAGCCTACGCCACGGCCTACCACCAGGGCTTCGAGGAAGGGACGGCACGCGGCATGCAGGCAGCGCACGACGTCGCCGCCCAGTTGTCCTCGGTGATGGACCACCTGGCGCAGCCGCTGGCGGCAGTGGACGTCGGGGTGGTCGATGCCATTTCAGACCTTGCCGTGCTGATTGCGCGCCATCTCGTCCGCCGCGAACTGCGGGTCAG
>JAYTTZ010000012.1:0-12056 GCA_043744805.1 Gammaproteobacteria bacterium | reverse complement strand
GGGCGAGGAACATGCCTCCTACTTCGGCATCATCCTCAACCAGGTGTTCGGCAACGACGACGCCTTCATCGAGCAGGCCGTGATCGTGATCTGCGCGTTGCTGGCGCTGGTCGCGTTCGCGGTCATGATCCTGAAGCAGCTCTACCTCATGAAGTGCCGCACGGCCACCGACAAGTTCATGGAGGCCTACGCTGCGCTCGGCACCAACGGGAAGGAAGGCATCGACGCGCTGATGGACCGCGACGCGGCGTTCAAGCGCTCACCCTCCTTCCGCATCTACCGCCAGGGCATCAATGAAATGCGCCGTCGCAAGACGCCCGAAGGGGCAATGCGCATGAACAAGCGTGCGATGGTGGCGATTCGCGCCGCACTCGACGCGGTGATGATCCGCGAAGGACAACGCCTGAACGCGCAGATGGTGCTGCTCACGATCGCGATTTCGGGCGGCCCGTTCATCGGCCTGCTTGGCACCGTGGTGGGCGTTATGGTGACCTTCGCGCGCATCGCGGCCGCCGGCGACGTCAACATCAACGCCATCGCGCCCGGCATGGCGGCGGCGCTGCTGGCCACCACGGCCGGCCTCGCCGTCGCGATTCCCTCACTCTTCGGCTACAACTACCTCGGCTCGAAAGTGAAGGAACTCTCGGCCGACATGCACGTGTTCGCGGACGAATACATCGCCCGCCTGAACGAACTTTACGGCGACTGAGGAGCAAGCCATGGCGAGTGCCGGTCCAGGGGACAACGAACCGTATGACGACATCAACATCACCCCGATGCTCGATCTCGCGTACGTGTTGCTCATCATCTTCATCATCATGACCACCGCCAGCGTGCAGGGCCTCAAGGTGAACCTGCCTCAGGCCAGCGCGGCGCCAAGCCTCGCCAAGCCCAAGACCAAGGCGGTGACCATCACCGCGGAAGGGCAGCTCTACCTCGACACCTACCCGATGACGCTGGAGGAACTCGAACTACGACTCGGGCAGCTCAAGGCCGCCGACCCGGAACTGCCGGTCGTGGTCAAGGGCGACGCTGCGGTCCAGTACCAGAAGGTGATGGAAGTGCTCGACATGATCGGACGCCTCCAGATCACCCAGCTGGGCCTGGTCACGCAGAAACTGGTGAAATGACCCTGACCCATGCAGGACCAAGAGGACAACGAGGCCAGGAGCTGGCGCCCCCTGATGATTGGCGGCCTGATTGCCAGCGCAGTCATCGGGCTCGTCATTTACGGTGCGCTGCAGATGATGGCCAACTCGAAGGCGCCGCCGCCGCCGCGTGAGCAGAAGATTATCGTGATGCCGCAGCAGGCGCCGCCACCGCCGCCACCGCCGCCCAGGGACGAGCCACCGCCGCCGCCCGACGAGCAGAAGATGGAAGAGCCGACGCCCGAAGACGAGCCACAGGATCAGGAGCCGGACCAGGCCGACGAGCCTCCTCCGGGTGAAGACCTCGGGGTGGATGCGGACGGGGCGGGCAGCGGGGACTCTTTCGGCCTGGTAGGCCGCAAGGGGGGCAAGGGCCTCATCGGCGGCGGTGACCGTAACCGCTGGTTCGCCGGACAGGTCCAACAGGATTTACAGCGGCAACTGGCGGACAGCGAAAAGGCGCGCGCGGCGAAGTACGCCGTCGTCGTGAAACTCTGGTTCAATGCGGATGGCGGCGTGGACCGCTACGAAATCGCCGGGACCGTCGGCGACAAAAAAAGTGAATCGGCGTTACGTGCCGTGCTTGATCAACTGCGCCTGCAGGCGACCCCGCCGCAGGACATGCCGCAACCGCTCAAGCTCCGGATCGTTTCGCGTTAATCGGATGACGTTCCAAGTGAGACAGACTTTGCAGACCAACAACACCTCGTCCCTGCTGCTGGGCCTCCTGCTGGCAGGTGCTGGCGCGGCAGCCCCGGCTTCCGAGCAACAGGAGCTCCTCCAGCTCAAGAACACCGTCGTTAATCTCGTCGACGCGCTGGTCCAGCAGGGCGTGCTGGACAAGAAGCAGGCTGCGGCCCTCATCAAGAAGGCAGAGGACGACGCCGTGCGGCAGGCCGCCGGGCAGATCGCCAGCGCGCCGGCCGAGGCCGCCCCGACGCCTGCCGAAGCTTCCAACGTGGGGCAGAACGCCGCGGGCAAGCAGGTGGTGCGCGTGCCCTATGTCCCGCAGTTCGTGAAGGACGAAATCCGCAACCAACTGCGCAGCGAGATGCGCCAGGACATCCTCGCCGACGTGGCGGACAAGGCCAGGAAGGAGCGTTGGGGCACGCCCGACGCCCTGCCGGCCTGGGTGAACTCGGTGAAGCTTTATGGCGACGTCCGCGTTCGTAACCAATACGACTATTACGGAGAAGAAAACCCGGCGACCTTGGGCGGGCAGAACCTCTACCTCAATATCCTGAGCATCAACAAGGCCGGGAACCTGGCCAAGGCTGGGACCAAGGCGTTCCTGAACACTTCCGAAGACCAGAACCGCTGGCGCGAGCGCGTGCGCCTTGGCCTCACCGCGAAGATTGCCGACCACTGGCAGCTGGATACCCGGCTGTCGACCGGCAACGCGGAGAACCCGGTGTCGGCCAACCTGACGCTCGGCAACACCGGCCAGCGCTTTACCGTCCAGCTTGATCGCGCGCAACTGCGCTACGACCGCCCGGATTCCACCGGCTTCAACTGGCTGACCCTGCAAGGTGGGCGCATCAGCAACCCCTGGTTCAGCACCGATCTGGTCTGGGACGAGGATCTCGGCTTTGATGGCGTCGCCGCGGTGTATCGTCGTCGGCTCCAGTTCGGCGACGAGGGTCTGGCGTCGACCAACCTCGATCGCACTTTTTCGTTCACCGGCGGTGCCTTCCCGCTGCAGCAGCCTGAATTCCAGTCGCAGGATCGCTGGCTTGTCGCCGGCCAGCTGGGTGCGCACTGGGAATTTGATAACCAGAACCTGTTCAAGGCCGGCGTGGCGTTCTACGACTACATGCACATGCCAGGCAAACGCAATGCCCTGCAGAGCACGGTGAATGACGGTACGGCGCCGCAGTACCTGCAAAAGGGCAACCTGCTGTTCAACATCTCGAACGGCAACCCGGGTGACCTGCTGTTTGCGCTGGCTTCGGACTATCGCCTGCTCGACGTGACCTTCTCGCTCGATCTCGCCAACCTTGCGCCCTACCACGTCGTCCTGACCACCGACATCGTGAAGAACCTTGGCTTCGACAAGGAGGAAATCAACCAGCGCACCGGTGGGGTCACCTACCTCTACCCGATTGGAGACCGCACCCTGGGCGCGCTCATCGGCGCCACGGTAGGCTGGCCGGACGTGACCCGGTCGGGCGCGTGGCAGGTCAGTTTCGACTACCGCTACCTGCAGCGCGACGCGGTGCTGGATGCGTTCACCGAGTCCGACTTCCACCTTGGCGGCACCGACACCCAGGGCTACCGGATCACGGGCGCCTACGGCCTGGCCAACAACGTCTGGCTGCGCGGCCGCTGGATATCCTCCACCGAGATCGACGGCCCGCCGCTCGCGATCAATACCCTGCAGTTCGACCTCAATGCAAAATTCTAGGCCAATGAACAGCAATCGCCCCCGGGTGGCGTTCATCGTGAGCGTGCTGCTGGGCAGCCTGCTCCTGCCCGTTGTGCAGGCTGCTGACAAAGCGGGGGAGGGTGCGGCCCGCGCGCTCGCCAAGGCGCAGTCGCTCCTGAAGCAGGTCAACGCGCAGAAGACCGCGGCCGAAACCGAACTGGCCATCGTCAAGGGCCAACTGGCCGACAAGGACCAGCAACTGGGTAAGCTCGCTGCCGAACTCAAGGACAAGAAAGCCAGCTTGAACGAGACGACCGCCAGCCTCCAGGCTGCGGAACAGAAAGGGGCGTCGCTCGGCAGCGAGCTTGAGCGTACGAGCGGCAGGCTGGACAAGACACGCGAGCGCCTCAAGAAACTGGGTGCCCGCCACAAGGAAACGCGCGCCACGCTTGGGAGCACCGAGCAGGCCCGCCAGCAGCTCGACGCCGAACTGACCGCGACCCGGGCCGAACTGAAGGACTCCGAGTCGAAGAACCTCGCGCTTTACGAGGCCAATCGCGAAACGCTGGACAAGTTCCAGCACGAAGGGGTGTTCAGCCGCATCCTGCGTTCCGAGCCGCTCACCGGCATTGCACAGGTCAAGATCGAGACGGCCCTCCAGGAATACGAGCAGAAAAACGCGGACAACCTGCGCGGGGCCAACCAGCCAGCAGCCACGGCGGATACGCCATGAGTGATGCGCTGGAAGCGCAGTCGATCAATCCGCCCCCCCCGGGGATGCGGCCGTCGTCACCCGACGCCGTACGCGCACGCTGCGCAAGCTGCCGGCCGACAGCGAGATCCGGGACGACGCCGATGTGGCCACCCTGGCCCACCGCCTGGGCGACTACCTGGCCACCAAGCACACCGCGCACCCTTCAGCGGAAGCCTGAACGGGCCAGCCAGGCGCCGGCGCGCGAAGACTGTAGAGTCAGTCACCTCTGTGCCGAAGTTGATGCACTTTGCTGATTACAACGTGATGCGATGCAGCTACTATCAGGCAGGAATCGCTTCAGGGGCCACCCTCCGCTGCAGTAATCGTCACGGCTAACGCTAACCCGGAGGTACCGCGGGCGCGTCGAATGGCTGCGGGTGAATCCGCTGCAGTACCAACCCAAGAGATTGCGTGAAATGCCAGTGATTCCCTTAGTTCTCGCAGGCGGTGGGGGAACCCGGTTGTGGCCCTTGTCCCGCAGCCATTACCCGAAGCAGTTCCTTGCCGTCGCCGATGGGGTCACCTTGCTCCAGGGAACATTGCTTCGTGCCTTCGAGAACGGACCGGAAATCCCTGGCCTGACCCGCCCGATGGTGGTCTGCAACGAAGAACACCGCTTCCTCGTCGGGGAGCAGGCGCGACTCGTCGACCACGGCTTTGACACCATCATCCTCGAGCCTGCAGGCCGCAACACGGCGCCGGCCCTCACCGTTGCGGCCCTGTGTGCACGCCAGGACGGGTCGGACCCGATTCTCCTGACGACCCCTGCGGACCAACTCGTGGCCGATGGCGCAGCTTTTCGCCGCGCCGTGATCGAGGGCCTTGACCAGGCCGCGGCAGGCCGACTCGTGACTTTTGGCGTGGTGCCGACGTCCGCCGAAACGGGCTACGGTTACCTCCAGATGGGGCCCGCGATAGCAGGCGCAACCGGCGCCGCCAACCACATTGCGGCGTTCCGCGAAAAGCCTGACCGGGCCTCCGCGGAGGCCTACCTTGCCAGCGGTGACTATCGGTGGAACGCGGGCATCTTCCTGCTCAAGGCCAGTGCCTGGCTCGACGCCATGGCATGTTACCGCCCGGATATCCTGGAAGCCTGCGGCCGCGCGGTCGCTGGCGGTACGCGTGACGGTGAATTCTTCCGCCTGGACAAGCAGGCCTTCCAGGATTGTCCCCCCGACTCCATCGACTATGCCGTGATGGAACGCATCGCGGTCGACGACCCTTCCCGTACCGCCGTGATCTCGCTCGACGCCGGCTGGTCGGACGTCGGGGCCTGGTCGAGCCTCTGGGACGTCTCCCCCAAGGATGCCAGTGGCAACGTACTCCGCGGCGACGTCTGTGCGCTTGATTGCAAGGACACCCTGGTGTTTTCCGAAAGCCGGCTGGTGGCTGCGGTGGGCTGCGAAGACCTCGTGATCGTGGAAACACCCGATGCCGTGATGGTCGCGCCGCGCCAGCGTGCACAGGACGTCAAGGCCGTCGTTGACTGGCTTGCGGGCAAGGGCCGCGACGAGCGACTCGCCCACCGCCGGGTCTATCGACCCTGGGGCAGTTATGAAGGCGTGGACGCCGGCGACCGCTTCCAGGTGAAGCGGATCGTCGTCAAGTGCGGTGCATCGTTGTCGCTACAGATGCATCACCACCGTGCAGAACACTGGATCGTGGTGAAGGGCACCGCGCGCGTGACCCGGGGAGACGAAGTCTTCCTCCTCAGCGAGAACCAGAGCACCTTCATCCCGCTTGGTGCGACCCATCGATTGGAAAATCCCGGGTCAATCCCATTGGAAATGATTGAAGTCCAGTCTGGCGCCTATCTGGGCGAAGACGACATCGTACGGTTCGAAGACAAGTACCGACGCGCATGAGCACCACCCGACCCGGTCAACGCAAGCGCAGGCCGGAGTCGGCATTTGATGGACCAGGGTGGCCCTCGGGTGGCCCTTCATCCGCCAGCAATCAATTCCAGGAGCACACGAGGATGCAACGCCCGTTCAAGATTTCTACCCTGCTCACGGTGCTGCTCGTGAGCCTCCAATCGCCCGTGAACGTCCGCGCTGCGGACGCGCCAGCGAGCAGTTACAAGGTCCGGCCAGGCGACACGCTGATCGTCTCCGCGTGGAAGGAACCCGACCTGAGCCTTGAAGTACTGGTACGGCCCGATGGCAAGTTCAGCTACCCGCTGGCCGGTGACATCCAGGCGGCCGGGCGCGCCCCGCAGGAAATCCGCGAGGAAGTCATCAAGAAGATCGACAGCTTCGTCCCCGATGCCGCCGTCATCGTGATGGTGAAGGAAATCAACGGGAACAAGGCCTTCGTGGTTGGCAAGGTCCAGCGGCCAGGCCCTGTCCTGATGACCGAGCCCACCAGCGTGATGCAGGCACTTGCAATTGCTGGCGGCACGGTGCAGTTCGCGAACCTCAAGCGGATCATCATCCTGCGCACCAATGGCGCCGAGCAGAGCGCCATACCGTTCAACTACGACCAGATCGCGGATGGCGAGGCGCTCGGGCAGAACGTCGTGTTGCAACCTGGCGACGTTATCGTCGTTCCCTGAAGCGGCCGAGGCCCACCGATTCCGTGATGCGTAGTGCAGTTACTCTGGTTGCCTGTGGCCTCCTCATGGCAAGCCACGCGTCGTGGGCTGACTGGTCAATTCAGCCGAAGATCTCGAATTTCTCGCGGGTCAACGACAATCGTATTTTAGAGAAGCGGCCCGAGACCCGTTTCGCCAACATCACTGACATCGGTGCCCCGATCGAATTCGACAATTCTGACTACAGTCTGGTCGCACGACCCAACGTGCGGGTTTCCCGCTACACCGGGTCGCGGATGCTCGACAGCGACGACGTCTTTTTCAACCTGGACGCCCAGCGCAAGCTGGCCGCCGGGATGTATGGCATCCAGTTTGGCTACGAACGGGCGACCACGCTCACGACCGAACTCCAGGACTCCGGCATCGTCGACACCAATATTTTCCGGACGTCGTTCAATGTTTCACCTTACTGGTCGCGCCAAATCACCGAGCGTTCCTTGCTCCGTCTGACGGCCGGGTTCAGCGACGTCAGCTTCGACAAGCAGGGCAATAACAATAATTTCAGCGCCTTCCGGCAGTTCAGCGCAGGTCCGGAACTCACCTATGACTTCACCGATCAACTTCAGCTGTTCTCGTCCGCTAACCTTTCAAGGTTCGAGTTGCCGGGGTCGGGCGACACGACGGACAGCCTCGCGGTGCAGGGCGGCGTCATCTATTCGTACTCGGAAACCCTGAAGGGGCGCGCGATCTTTGGTTGGAATTTTTCGACCATCAACTTCTCCACACCGGTATTCACCATCGTCAACGGACAGTTGGTGGTGACCCAGGTGCCCCAGGAAGCGACGTCGGATGGCGACCTCGTGACTTTCGAACTCGAGAAGATCTGGTCGCGCGGGTTCACGAGCCGCGTGAGCTGGAACCGACGGTTCAGCCCCTCCAGCCAGGGCTCACGACAATTCCGCGAAGAAGTGCAGGGCGGTGGGCAATACCAGCTTTCAGAGCGGACGACGCTCAACCTTGCGGTGAATTACAGCAGCCAGACGCAGGAGAGTGAGTTGATTACTGGAGGCGTGTTCGGGATCGAGCAGGTGGCGATAGAAGGCATCGCTCGCTACACGCTCACCCAGGATTTTTCGATCCAGATGGGCGTCAGGCGCCTCATGCAGACCATCGCGTCGACCGGCAACTCGGCATCCTCCAACGAAATTTTCGTTGGCCTGAACTACAACGGAAACAGCTTGCGTTATCCGTAAACAGAGACGGAGCAACAGGAAACATATGGAACAGGTTGAACAGGGATTTTCACTCAAGGACTTCGTCCGGACGACCATCCGCCGTCGCCAGCTTTTGTTGTGGGTGGCTGGCAGCATCATCGTGGTCGCCATGTTGTTCGCGTCCTTGCTGCCGGCGAAATTCCGCAGCACCGCCGTGGTGCTGATCGAAAAGCAGGAAATCCCGACGGATCTCGTGCGTTCCACCGTCAGCAGCTATGCCGACCAGCGTATCCAGGTGATCAGCCAGCGCGTGATGACCATCGAGAACCTCAGCAACATCGTCCAGAAATACGACCTTTACGCCAAAGATCGCCGCCATGATCCGATGGAAGTCGTGCTCGAACAAATCCGCAAGGACATCAATCGGCAGATGATCAGCGCCGACGTCATCGATCCCACCGTGGGACGCGCCGTCGCCACGACCATCGCCTTCCGCCTTTCGTTCGTCAACGAATCCCCGGCGGTAGCCCAGAAAGTTGCCAACGAGCTCGTCAGCCTCTACCTGAACGAAAACCTGAAATCGCGGACCCAGACCGCGCAACAGACGACAACCTTCCTGGCGCAGGAAGACGAGAACCTGAAGAAGCACATTGACGAACTTGAAGTCCGGCTGGCTGATTTCAAGGAGAAGAACACCAACCAGCTGCCTGAAAACGCGGCCATGCAGCGCGATCTTCTTGAACGCGCACGCAGTGACCTGGCCGAAACCCAACGCCAGCGGAGCGAAGCCAATCAACGCAAGGTGATGCTCCAGGCGCAGATTGCCGGCGTCAGCCCGTACGCGGAAACCATCAGCGATACGGGTCGTCGCGTCCTGAACAAGCAGGATCGCGTGCGGGTCCTGCAGGATCAATTGACGAGCGCCAAGGCGAGCTATGGCCCCAACCATCCCGACGTCCGTCGCCTGCAGCGCGAACTCAATGGCGTGCAGGCCGGCAGCAGCACGGGTGGCGAGCCCAAGGCCCTCGTGGAGGCCAAGGCTGATTTTGACGCACTAAGCAAGAAATATGGCGCCAACCACCCGGACGTACAGGCCGCGCAGCGCAAGGTGGACACGCTCAAGGCTTCAGCGCAAAGCGCCCCTGCCCCCGAGCTGGTCAAGCCGGACAATCCGGCCTACCTCCAGATCGAATCGCAGATTGTCGTGACCGATGCCGAACTGCAGTCGCTGGACGCAAAGTCCCTGCAAGTGTCGCAGCGTACCCGCGAACTCGAAGGCAACATCCAGAACGCCCCCAAGGCCGAGATGGAGTACCGCGAGATCACCCGCGATTATGAAACTTCGATGGTGCAGTACAAGGAACTCACCGCGAAGCGGCGGTCGGCCGATCTTTCCAAGAGCCTCGAGGACGAACGGCAATCCGAGAAGTTCACGCTCATCGAGCCCGCCAATCTCCCTGAAGAGCCGTTCAGCCCGAACCGCTTCCTGCTCATGGGGCTCGGCGTCATTGGTGCCCTGGTCGGGGGCTTCGGCGCGGTGGGGCTTACCGAGGCGCTGGACACGCGGATCCACGGTCGTGCAGCGGTCATGGCCTTCATGGGTGCGCCACCGCTTGCCTTGATTCCGCTGATGACCCGTCCGCAGGAAAAGAAATCCCGCAGCCGCAACCGGTGGTTGACCGTGGCCATCCTGCTGGTGCTGTTCGTCGCTGCGGTCGTTGTATTCCACTTCTGGTTCATCAAGCTGGATGTGCTCTGGTACATGGTTTTGCGCAAGCTCGGTCTGGGTGAAGCGGGGTAAAGCACGATGGAACGAATCAAACAGGCCCTCGACCGGGCCAAGGCGGAACGTGGCAACGAAGTGGACGTGCCGGAAGCGCCGGAGGTAGAAGCCCAGGCGCCCGGGCATGCACCGCTGCGGGAGGGGATTGGCATCACCTACTCGCGCACCAACGTGACCAGTGCCGACCGGGCGGCGATGACCAACCACCTGGTCCTCGATGGCCAACAGCACGACGCGGCGACCGCTGCCTACAAGATCCTGCGAACGCATGTCGACCAGCGCATGGCTGCCCGTGGCTGGAACACCCTCGCGGTCACCAGCCCCGGTCCCGGTGCGGGCAAGACCACGACGGCGGTCAACCTTTCGATGGCGCTGGCACGCGAACTCCATCGCACCGTCCTGCTGGTTGACCTCGACCTGCGCAATCCCGGCGTCCACAAGGCTTTCGGCCTCCAGGCGCACCGAGGCCTGGTGGATTTCCTCCTCGACGACATTCCGATCGGCGACTTGCTGATCCACCCGGGCATCGAGCGCCTCGTGGTGCTGCCTGCCGGACAGACGGTGGGTAATTCCTCCGAGCTCCTGTCCTCGCCGCGGATGATCGATCTGGCCGATCAACTGAAGAAGCGCTACGAATCACGCATCGTCGTGTTCGACATGCCCGCATTGTTGTCGACTGACGACACCCTGGCCTTTGCGCCCTACGTGGATTGCGTGCTGCTGGTGGTGGATGACAACCACACCACCAAGGATGAACTCGTGGCGGCGGGCGAACTCCTCGCCAACGTCAACCTGCTGGGAACGGTGCTCAATCGCGCCAGCGAACAGCAGCCCGTGGACGTCTGAGCCGCCATGTACGAGAAGTTCTACGGCTTGCGGGAAAAGCCTTTTGGCCTGTCCCCGGACCCGGCGTTCCTCTACCCGAGTCGCAAGCACTCCGTTGCGCTCAGCATGCTCGAGTATTCACTCGAGAATCGTGCGGGCATCAGCGTGATGACGGGCGAAATCGGTTCGGGCAAGACCACCTTGATTCGCCACCTGCTTGGCAGCATGGGGAACAAGGTGACCGTAGGACTAATCTCGAACACGCATAACTCCTTCGGCAACCTCATGCAGTGGGTTTGCAACGCCTTCGATATTCCCGCCGGAACCGACAGCAAGGCCTTGCTGCACGAGGCCTTCGTCAAGTTCATGGTGAAGGAGTACGCGCAGGGCCGGCACACGGTCCTGGTCGTGGACGAAGCCCAGAACCTCGAACTCGAGACCCTCGAGGAATTGCGGCTACTTTCCAACATCAATGCCGACAAACACCTGGTCCTCCAGACCTTGCTGGTGGGGCAACCAGAACTGCGCATCAAGCTGCGCAACCCATCGCTCACCCAGTTCGTCCAGCGTATCGCCGTGGATTTCCACCTGGGTCCGCTGCTACCGGAAGAGACCGAGGCCTACATTCGCCATCGCCTCCAGGTCGCCGGCGGCGAACATGATCTCTTCACGCACGCCGCGATGCGCTATGTGCATTACCAGACCGGCGGCGTGCCTCGACTCATCAACTCCCTGTGCGATACCGCGCTCATCTATGGTTTTGCCGAGGGCCTGGACGAAGTCAGGGTGCAGCTTGTTCATGAGCTGGTGAGCGAGCGGATTCGCGAGGGCTTGTTTGGCGCAGGTCTCGTGGTGCGGGCCGACGACGACACAGGCTTGCTCCTTGAAATCGCCGAGGCCAACCTGGCGCGTTCGCACGCCGAGACCGCGGATACCGTTGGCCCCGCGCCAGGGGTGTGCAAGGTCGCATCATGAGATCGCTTGCGTGATCTGTCTCCCCGCACTCGGTCGCACCAGGGACGAGGTGCCGGCATCCAGCCTCGCGTTCCTGATTCTCCTGGGCTTATTCACGAGCGCAGCGCGTGCCGCGGACCTTCCTCCACCGATGGCCGTTCGCTGCGAGGTCTCGTTCGGACGGGAAATCCCGATTTACGCGTGGCAGCAGCGTTCGGACTGGATCAACGTAGCCAGCGGCGAAGGCGCCAGGGGCGACGGCAAAACCGACGACAGCAAGGCCATCCAGCGAGCCTTCGATAAAATCGGGACTCGCCCAGGCGACCCCAAGGTCGTGTATTTCCCGCCTGGACACTACCTGATCAAAACCTCGCTGGTGCTCACCGAGCGCAACGGCGCCATGCTCGTTGGCCATGGCCGGGAAACCATCCTGGAGTGGGGCGGGGAGGCCGGTGGTCGCATGCTCTGGAGCAATGGGGC
>JAYTTZ010000011.1:0-3094 GCA_043744805.1 Gammaproteobacteria bacterium | reverse complement strand
TCGGCACCTTCGGGATCGATCGCTTCTGCGCATCCAACCAGGCGCGGTCGTTTCGATAGAGCCACGCGTAAGCGGCGGAAGCCTGGGCACGGACCGCGTTGATGCCCGCGTCCGGCGCGACAGACATAGCCTTGAGCCACCGCCGACGGGCGTCATCGCCTGCGGCGCGCGCGCGTGCGCCCGTCCATTTCTCTTGCAGCCCGGGCTCCGTGCGCAGAATCCGCGTGACACTGCCCAGGGAGATGCCAAACCGCTCGGCCAGAGCCTCCTTCGGCCTCCCGCTCGCGAGCCCTTGAATGAGCCGCTTGCGTGTGTGGATGTCGATCTTCTTTGGGCGCGCCGTCGTCTTGATTCCTTGCTGCGACGCCCAGGCGATTGCGGTGTGAGGATCAATACCCAACCGGCGGGCGGCAGTTGATGGCGCGAGTTGATCAAGGGTCACCAGGTCCAGAAGTCTGGCCTTGAGTTCGGCGGATGGCCGATTTCGTGCGGCCTGGTGACCCTCCTGCAGTGGTGGCGGTCGGTCGAGCGTCGTCATCCCCGTCGCACTCGCGTGATGTCGATCTAGGTGGTGCAGCCTGTTCCCGAACAACCACGTTGCCACGGCGATGTACTTCAACGGGTGCCGCGCCGCATGCTGCGTCGAAAGCAGGCGGCGCAACATGGTGACTGCGGCACTCGGTTGCAACGCCAGAGGCGCCAGCTCCCGGACGAGTACCAACTGACCGAGAAACCCACTGAGGTCGAGGCCAATCCGTTCCGGATGCCAGCGCCCTGAGGGGGTGACGAGGCCACGCCGCTGCAGTTCCGCGATGCAGATCGAGGCGAAACTTGCACGATCGAACTCGGCGCCTTCAGGTCGATGGGCGACCTCGTACGCCGCGCTCGCAAATGATTGCAGCACCGACGCCAGACGGCCATCGTGGCCGACTTGGCCGCCGACGCATGCCTCGAGCGCCTCTTCGGTCGGCAGGTGCCACTGGAAGCGCCCGACACCCGTGCTCTTCACGGTGGCACGCAGCAGTGCATCACCATGCGCGCGACACACCCACACACCCGGGAACTGGTGTGCCAGATGCCAGTAGGCAACGCTGAACGTCCGACGGTCGCTCGACATGCAGCTCGGGCACGCCTTGAGGGGATGGTTGGCGCGCAGTCGGGTGGCGGGAAGTCCGAGCGCCATCTTGAGTGAGGCGATGGTCGCGCCGCGCATGGCCTTGAAGGCCTGTTCCGCGGCCGATGGCTCCAGGAATGGCAAGTAGAAGGAGAGCAGCGTGTGCTCTCGAATGATCGCGCGCGAATCGCCCAGGGCGCCATCGGAGCGCGACACGAAATCGTCGATGCGGCTGGGCAGGTCGTGGGCGATGCCTGACCGCGCATGCCCGAAGACCTGCAGGCAGGTTGTTGCGGCCGCGCCGTTGGCGCTGATCGAGTGCAACCGGCTGCACAAACTGAAGAGGGTTTCGTCCGGCAGCCAAGACCCGACCTTTGCGACCCGCATGTCCTGGCGGTGTCTGTCGACCGGAGCGTGCGCCCGCTCTGGTCGGCATTCCGGCCCCGAATCGCAAGCATCTATTTCGGCGCCGGACGCCTCCGAAGGTCGCGCCGCCGGCGCATCGCCAGCAACTGTTCGAGTATCTCTCTGGTTGAAAACTGACGATGGTGTATTGGGTATCGGATATTCAATCGACGGCTGACTCTTATTCCTATCCTTTGAGGCTGAGAGTTTTTTGGATCTCATCCAGGACAGGCGGAAGGAGCTTTGATTTATGCCGGAAAAGTGTCGACTGATACTTTTGTGAGTGAGTGCTCGCAATCAACACGCGTTGCATGCAACCGTGGGAACGAGATAAAGTCTAGCCGACTCACCGCTTTACCACAAGAAACTGAAGATGACCGCGAGGCGACTCCGCAAACATCACCTTATTTTTCGCAAATCGCGCGAAGGGCGGTACTTGGTCTTACGAAACGGCCCAGTTCGCGGCACGGCGGCCTGCAAATGACTAATATCTCTTCAGGATTGCGGAGGGAATTTCTTCGGAGCGACCCTAAGAATTCCGAGGTGCAGTCGCTGGGTCGTTCCAGTAAGCAGTGCCCCGGGGCTCGGACAGGTGGTGGCCATGTGGCCGAGCGTGCGCAGTTAGGCACCGGCAACGGCGGTCACCACGAGCCTGAGATCAGATCGTCAACCCGCGAGACAAAGGAGAGAGCCATGTGGCCCACAGGGTAAGCCCCAGGAAACGAGGCACCCAAAAGCACGAAGGCGTGTAGCTGGCTAGAGCTACACGCCCTCTGGATGTGCGGTTGTAGTTGGACCCACAACTGCTATCCATCGTGCCCCCAGATCGCTGGTGTGTCAACACCGGCGTGGGTTGGTTCGCCCGTTCGCAAGTTCAGGGGCGCAGCGGCTCGTTGTTGCTGTTCCCAAATTCGCAACGAGCCCTCGCTGGAGGTGGTCGGGGCACACCCCTGGGTGTTGCCGTCCGAGCCCGCAGGTGCGGCAGATGGAGGTAATCGCAATGAGCAGAACTCTCACAGTGTCGCGTGTCGACCAGATCGCGGCACGACAGTTTCCGATCCGCCATGGTGCGGATTACATCCCGGCCATCCTGGCAACCCGGGAGGAGGCGCCGGCGATCTCGCGGCCGGCCATCCGTTACTCGCAGCGGCTGGGCAGGGACTTCCATGCCCTGTCGGTCTCTGAACTGAAGGCCATTGTCCTCGCGCTCTATCACCCGCACGTGTTCGATGTGCAGGAGAACTACGCCTACAACCACGGACCTGGCACCCATCCTCTGGCAATCCATCCTTTCGGCTGTGCGCTTCAACTGCCTGCCACGCGGGGCACCCTGGCGCACGCAGAGCGGCTCCACGTCCTGCCGCTGCACCCGCGTGCGAGGCTGACCGAGGATGAAGCGGCTGTCAATGAGAAGGATGCCCATTCCGCCCAAGACGAAGCGCTCGAAGACGACGGTGCGATCGAATGGGAACCGGCCTTTTACATCGGCGACCTGCTGGTGTACATCTCCGACGAACAGGGTCCGTACCTGTTGGACTGGGACATCAAGCTGCTCAATGGGCAGCACGCGCAGCC
>JAYTTZ010000010.1:0-12261 GCA_043744805.1 Gammaproteobacteria bacterium | reverse complement strand
GCGTCGACCTCACGCGGTTCGCGGCGACGCCCTTACCCCGCGATGAAGCCCCCATCGTGCTGCTGCCCGCGCGCATGTTGCGCGACAAGGGGATCTGCGAATTCCTCAACGCCGCCAAGCGCGTCCACACACAATTCCCGACCGCGCGTTTCGTGCTGGTTGGTGGCCTCGATCCGGACAACCGCGCAGCGTTCACCCGTGAGGAACTCGAAGCGCTCGTGGCCGAGGCGGGTGCCGAGTGGTGGGGCGGGCGCGAAGACATGCCGGCGGTGTATCGCGCGGCGACGATCGTCTGCCTGCCGTCGTTCTATCGCGAAGGCGTGCCGAAATCCCTGCTCGAAGGCGCGTCTTCGGCGCGTCCCCTCGTTTCCACCGATACCCCGGGCTGCCGCGATGTCTGCCTCGATGGCGTGACTGGAGTGCTGGTGCCGCCCCGCGACGTGCCCGCGTTGGCGGCGGCACTTGCGGGCTTGCTGGCGGCACCTGCCCGCTGCGCGGCGCTGGGAGCAGGTGCCCGCGCGCGCGCGGAAAGCCACTTCGGCGCAGAGGCCATCTGCAGCCAGACCCTCGACTGTTACGCCCGGCTTGGCGTGGCCCCGCGCGCCGAATGACACCGCGTCGAATCCTCGTGACCGGCGCGAGCGGTTTCCTGGGTCAGGCGCTAGGTGGACTGCTCAAGGCGCAGGGCCACGCGGTGGTGGCTGCAGTTCGGCGGGACGGCGTACTCGTTCCGGACGGCGTGGCGAGGTGCGTGGTCGGTGAAATCAACGGCAAGACCTGCTGGCGTGAAGCGCTGGCGGGCTGCGATGCGGTGGTTCACCTCGCCGCGCACGCCCATGCGGGAGAAGCGCTGGATGCTGTTGCGCAGCGAGCCTTTATCTCTACCAACGTGGACGGCAGCGCTGCCCTGCTCGACGCCGTGCTGGCCAGCACAGTGAAACACCTGGTCTTCATGAGTTCCTGCAAGGTATACGGCGAGCGTTCACTCGAGGACGCAGCCGGTTTACCGCTCGCGTTCGACGCCCGGAGCCCCGTCAATCCGGCGGGCCCTTATGGAGAATCGAAGCTGGCGGCGGAAAACCTGCTGCGCGTGGGCTGCGAACCTGCCGGAATTGCGCTCGACATCCTGCGCCCGCCGCTCGTCTACGGGCCGGGCCACAAGGCCAACCTGCGCGCGCTGATGCGGGCGATTGCGCGGGGTTTCCCGCTCCCTTTCGGAGCCATCCACAACACCCGCAGCCTGCTTTACCTGCACAACCTCACCCACGCGATTGGGCTCGCGCTGGCGCAGGCAGGGACCGGCACGCGGGTGTTTCCCTTGAGTGACATCGACCTTTCCACGCCTGCGCTGGTGAAGGCCCTGGCGCACGGCATGGGCCTGCAGACGCGCCTTTTCCCGGTGCCGCCGGGGCTGTTGCGGCTGCTGGGGCGAGGGCTCGGCAAGGAGGCCATGGTGGCCCGCCTGACGGAATCGATGCGGGTGGGCGCGGCGGAGGCACGGCGCGAACTCGGCTGGCATCCCGTCGTACCTTTCGAGGAGGCGATTGAAGTGACCGGAGAATGGTTCAACGCGGCAGTCCAGCCGGGATGATCTTCCTGCTGTCAGGGGTGCTTGCGCTGGCGGCCGTGGCCGCGGCATGGCTCACCGGCCGGGTCCGGCGCTACGCGCTGGCGCGCCAGCTGCTCGATCTCCCCAACGCGCGCAGCTTGCACGCCACGCCGGTGGCGCGCGGGGGCGGGCTGGCGCTGGTGCCCGTCGTGCTGGCGTGCCTGGTTCTGGGGAGCGCACTCGGCCTCGACGGCTGGGGGCCGATGGCGGTGACAGTGGCCGGTAGTTCGGTCCTCGCGGGCCTGGGCTGGTGCGACGACCGGTCGCCGCTTGGTGCGGGCTTGCGCTTGCGGGTGCAGTTCTGCGTGGCGGCCCTGTGCGTGCTGGCCTTGTGGGGCCTTGGCGACGCCGCGGACGCGCGGGTGTGGTGGCTGCCGTTCGCGGTGCCGGCCATCGTCTGGTTCATCAATCTCTACAATTTCATGGACGGCAGCGACGGCATGGCTGGCAGCCAGGGGCTGGCGGGTGGACTTGGCTTGTGCGGACTGGGCCTGATCGCGGGCATGCCCGGCGTTGCCGTGGGCGGCGCGGCGCTGGCAGGGGCTTGCCTTGGCTTCCTGTACTGGAACTGGTCGCCGGCGCGGATTTTCCTCGGCGACGTGGGGAGTTATTTCCTGGGCGGACTTTTTGCGCTGCTCGTGGCGCGCGCCCTGGTGGCGGGGCAGGCGCCACTACCCTGGCTGCTGCTGTTCGTGCCTTTCGTTACGGACACGACGCTCACCCTGTTCGCCCGGATGTCGCGCGGTGGACGCTGGTGGGAGCCCCATCGCGACCATGCCTACCAGCGCCTGGTCCTGCGGGGCTGGTCCCATCGGTCCGTCGCACTGGCCTACGCGGGGTTTAGCGCCGGGCTCTGGCCGCTGGCGTGGCGAGCCCTTGCGCAGCCGGAAAACGCCGTGCCGCTGGCGCTACTGGCGTATGGCCTAGCTGTTACCATGTGGCTCCTCGTTCGCTTGGGCCGCCAACGCGCAAAACCACCTTGAAACGCCTGCTCACGATAAGAACGCTCGTCATCGCGCATGATCTCGGCATGATCGTGCTGGCCTGGGGGCTCGCGCTGTGGACGCGTTTCAATTTCGAGCTCCCACCGCCGCAGTACCTCAACGCGGCGCTGCACGCGTTGCCCGTGGTCCTGCTGCTCCAGGGCAGCGTGGCGTGGTATTTCCGGCTTTATCGCGGGCTTTGGCGGTTCGCGAGCCTGCGGGACTTGTCCAACATCCTCATCAGCGCCTCCTGCGGCGTGCTGGCCATTGCGCTGGCCCTGTTCGTGATCGACCGCCTGGAGGGCATTCCCCGCTCGGTGCTCGTGCTTTACCCACTGTTCCTCGTCTGTTGCCTTGGCGGGCCGCGCCTCCTCTACCGACTCGCCAAGGATCGAACGCTCCAGCTGTCGGCCGACGCGTCCGGTGACCGGGTGCTGGTCGTGGGTGCGGGCACTGCGGGCGAGATGCTCATCCGCGATCTCCTGCGCCAGTCCGCCGGGATCCCGGTGGGCCTGGTCGACGACCGGCCGGGCATCGGGGGGATGCGCATCCATGGCATTCCAGTGCTGGGGGCGGTCAAGGACCTGCCGGCGCTGGTACGTGATCGGTCCATCGATCTGGTCCTGATTGCAATTCCCTCGGCTTCCAACGAAGACATGCGCCGCATCGTCGACGTCTGCGAGCAGGCGGGCTGCCGCTTCCGTACCTTGCCGCGACTGCAGGATCTGGTCAGCGGGCAGGCGGGACTGGGCGAACTGCGCGAAGTGGCCATCGAGGACCTGCTCGGGCGCTCCACCGTGGCTCTCGACTGGGACGGCATCCAGCGCCAGCTGCGGGGGCAATCCATCCTGGTCACCGGCGGCGGCGGCTCCATTGGCGCCGAGCTCTGCCGCCAGCTCGCGCGCCTTGGCATTGCCCGGCTCGTCATCTACGAGCGCAACGAGCACAACCTCTACCTCATCGAGAAAGAGCTCGGGGCGAGCTTTCCCGACCTCGTCCTGCACCCGCTGCTCGGTGACGTTTGCGATGAAATCGCGCTGGACACTGTGTTCAAGCGTTACCGGCCGCGGGTGGTGTTCCACGCGGCAGCCTACAAGCACGTCCCCATCGTGGAAGCGCAGATCCGTGAAGGCGTACGGAACAATGTGCTGGGCACCGCGGCGGTTGCCGACGCCGCCCAGCGCCACCGCTGCGAGGCCATGGTGCTGATCTCGACGGACAAGGCGGTGCGGCCGAGCAGCGTGATGGGCGCGACCAAGCGGATCGCCGAGCTGCTGTGCGAACGGCGCAACCATGCCGTGTCGGAAACACGCTTCGTGACCGTACGCTTCGGCAACGTGCTGGGCTCGGCGGGCAGCGTGGTGCCGCTGTTCCGTGAGCAGATTGCGCGCGGCGGGCCCGTCACCGTCACCCATCCGGAAGCCACCCGGTTCTTCATGACCATCCCCGAGGCCAGTCAACTGATCCTGCAGGCTGCCGCCATAGGCAAGGGTGGAGAGATCTTCGTGCTCAACATGGGCGAGCCGGTGAACATCGCCTACCTTGCCGAGCAGATGATCCATCTTTCCGGGAAACGACCCGGGCTAGATGTCCGGATCGTCTACACGGGCCTGCGTCCGGGTGAGAAGCTCTGCGAGGAGCTCTTCAACGAAACGGAAAACCTGCGGGTTACGAGCCATCCGCAGCTGTACCTGGCGGCCCATACGCGGCAGGAACCGGCGCTGATCGACCGCCTGCTCGGCCAGCTTGCGCAGGCCTGCGAAGAATTTGACGAAGGGCGACTGCATGCGCTGTTGCGCGAGGCGGTACCCGAACTGCCGGCCCTTGCAGGCCGGGGCGAATCGACAGTCTTGCAATTCAAACGGAGTTCTACGTGACGAACAAAGTGCGCAAAGCCGTATTCCCCGTAGCGGGCCTCGGCACCCGCTTCCTGCCTGCGACCAAGGCCAATCCCAAGGAAATGCTGCCCGTGGTCGACAAGCCGCTCATCCAGTACGCGGCCGAAGAAGCCGTCGCGGCGGGCATCAAGGAGCTGATTTTCGTGACCGGCCGCGCCAAGCGCGCCATCGAGGATCACTTCGACAAGGCCTACGAACTCGAAGCGGAACTGGAAAAGCACCAGAAGACGCAGATGCTCGACATCGTGCGCAACATCCTGCCGCCCGGCGTGTCGTGCATCTACATCCGCCAGGCCGAACCGCTGGGCCTCGGCCACGCAGTGCTGTGCGCCAAGCCCGCGATTGGCAACGAGCCGTTCGCCGTGCTGCTGGCGGACGATCTGATTGACGGAGGCGTCAAGGGATGTCTTGGCCAGATGGTCGACGTTTACAGCCACTACAACACGGGCGTGATCGCCGTGCAGCCGGTTCCCCGGTCCGACACGGACAAGTACGGCATCGTGGACGTGAAGAGCATCGACAGCCGGATTGCCAAGATCCAGAGCATCGTCGAAAAGCCGAAGCCAGAGGTCGCACCTTCAACGTTGGGCGTGGTGGGGCGTTATATCCTGCCGCCCGAAATCATGGGCATCCTGGAAGAAACCAAGCGCGGCGCCGGCGGGGAAATCCAGCTCACCGACGGCATCGCCACCTTGCTCAACCGGCAGCAGGTGCTGGCCTATGAGTTCGAGGGCAAGCGGTATGACTGCGGCTCCAAGCTTGGTTACCTCGAAGCGACGGTGGAATACGCGCTAAAGCATCCTGAACTGCACCTGCAGTTCGGGGAGTACCTGAAGAGCCGCATGGAAAGCTATTGAAACCCGGGGCTCAGGGCCCCGGTTTCCTAGAGATTGTCGAGCAGGCGGCGCTTGCGGGCGAGTTCGGTATTGAGGAATACCAGCGCCCGCTGTGAGTGCTCGTCGTCGGGGATGCCGGCGGCGGCAATGAGTTCTTCAAGTTCGGCAATTTCTTCCAGCACTTCATCCTGCTCGCCGGGCGTGCCCAGCAAGTGGAAGAAAGCTTCCAGGGTCTTGAGTTCATCGACCAGCGAATTCCAGCCTTCGGACGTCACGCTTGAGCCCATCGGATTCTGCTCCCACATCACCACGATTTTAAGAGTTAGCTCATTGATAGGATCTCATTTGTTAGGTTGATCGCCTAACCCACTGATCCTGAGATTGATACTAGCCCATCGAAAGAAAATACTTCAACACTTTTCCACAATTCTGAACGGCCTTCTCGCCGCTCCCGGAAGTCCTCCCTGCATGAATACCCTCCGTCAGGTCATTGAACACGTTGCCGTGATGCCCGAAGGCAATCTGGCGGTACTTTCCCAAGCCGAGGTCAACGAGATCTGCTCCGTGCGCAGCGGTCACCTTTACGAAACTTTCCGGTGCTGTGCGCTGGCCGCCCTCACCAGCGGCATCGAAACTGACAATGCTCGTGACCTGTTGGAAGCTTATGCTGACTTTGACGTTAACTTTGAGCAGGTCGATCGAGGGCTGCGGCTGCATCTCAGCAATGCACCGGCCAACGCTTTCGTCGATGGACGCATGATTCGGGGGATCCGCGAACTGCTGTCCGCGGTGTTGCGTGACATCGTGTTTATCGGACGTTCCGTAAAGGTCAATTCAGATCTCGATGGCGGCAGTCCGGCGGGTATCACCAACCAGATCTTCCACCAGTTGCGCCAGGCAGAACTCTTGCAGCCCGGTCCGCAGCGGGGACTTGCCGTGTGCTGGGGCGGTCATTCCATTGCGCGCCCGGAGTACGACTACTGTAAGGAAGTGGGCTATCAGCTTGGTTTAAGGGGATTTGAGATTTGTACCGGCTGCGGACCGGGGGCCATGAAAGGCCCCATGAAGGGGGCCACGATTGCCCACGCCAAGCAGCGTATTGGCAACGCCCGTTATATCGGGGTGACGGAGCCCGGCATCATCGCCGCTGAAGCGCCCAACCCCATTGTCAGCAACCTGGTGATCCTGCCGGACATCGAAAAGCGCCTTGAAGCCTTCGTGCGCCTCGGTCACGGGGTGATTGTGTTCCCGGGCGGGGTGGGCACGGTGGAGGAAATCCTCTACCTGCTAGGTGTGCTTGCCCATCCGGATAACCAGGAATTTCCCTTTCCGCTCACGTTAACCGGACCGACGGGAACCGAGGCCTACTTCCGGCAGTTGGACACCTTCATCCACGGGCACCTGGGGGCGCAGTTCGCGGCGCGCTACGAAATCGTGATTGGCGATGCCGCAAAGGTTGCGTCAGGGTTGCGGCGGCAGGTTGACCGGGTCCTGCAGTTCCGCGATGACCATGACGACGCCGCGTACTTCAACTGGTCCCTGCGCGTGGACGAACGCTTCCAGCAGCCGTTCAAGGTCAGCCACGACAGCATGCATGCGCTCGATCTGAGCCGCGACCTCCCGCCCCACGAACTCGCCTGTAACCTGCGCCGTGCCTTCTCGGGACTGGTTTGCGGCAACGTGAAGGAAGAGGGCATTCGCGCCATCGAGGCATTCGGCCCCTTCGAACTGCGGGGCGACAAAACGCTGGTCACGGCGCTGGACGCACTCCTGCGGGATTTCGCGGCCCAGGGACGCATGCGACTCGAAGGCCGTCCTTACACCCCGTGTTACCGGCTGGTGGCCTGAGCGCTCAGCGCGTGTAGCCGGTCAATTCGAGATAGCCGCGCCCCAGTTGCCGGGCCGGATCGCGCGCGTCTACCACCCGAACCGCCCCTTCCCAGTAGCGGAGGCTGCCGGTCCATTCCTGCGGATCGAGTACGGCGTCGAGCCGGAGATCCAGGGCTTCGCCGGGGACTGAAACGCGCCAACCGACGGGATAACGGATACCCGTTGCCGGGCTTCGCCAGTACCGCTCGGGTGTCATCGTGATGTCCCCGGGCGGCAGCGGCCGAGAGGTGCCCGCGGCGGCCACCACGATGCCGCGGCTTTTGGGATCCGCGCGGCCGTCGGCCTGCCGCAGGCGATAGAAGCTGAGTTCGCGCCCGTCGTCCAGCTGCAGGGCAAACCAGTCCCAGCCCTGTTGGTCGGCGCCCAGTCCACTGCTGCCCCATTCGTGATCCAGCCACGCACTGCCCTGTACTCGGCCACTTGCGTTGCGCCTGCGCAGGCTGCCCGCGGCGACGAGTCTCGGGAGCGAGTAGTAGTAAGAGGCGTTGCCGGCTGTCGCGCTTTTCTGGGAGAAGCCAGCGTCGCCCTGCAGGGCAATGGGTTTGGTGGGGTGGAGCGTGAGGTCCAGGGCCAGATCCCCCGCCGTCGCCAGCAGCCGCCAGTCCTGGCCATTTGGTGCCAGCACCAGCGACCAGTCCTTGATCCACACGCGGGCCGCAGCAGGGTCAGCGCCTGCCAGCCCGAGTCCTTCACGGGCCTGGCGAACATGGGTTTCAAAGCGCTGTCCGCTTTCATCCGTCAGGGCGAGATGGGCCAGCAAGGCCTGGCGGGACCGCCAGCGGGAGCTTGACGGGGAATCGGCGGGCGCCAGGCCGTAGCGGAAGAACGTGAGCTGGAAGCCAAGGCGCTGGTGTCTCGCATCGGCGAGATGGCCGGTGACATACCACCATTCATGGCGAAAGCCCGGATGCGCGGCGTGGTCACGGGGGAAGTCGAAGTCGCGCGGGGCGAGGACTTTTGCAAACCCTGCGGTGTCGGCGGAATCGCGCAGTACCGAGGCCACGCGGTCGGGCGTGCTTGGGCCACGGTTGGCGTTGCAGGCAAGGCCAAGGCCCACCAGGCCGCACAGCGCGGCGCTTGCAGCGAGGCGCCTATTCATTGCGCATCACGGAGGCCGGTGCTTGCCGCACCACCCGCCACGCCGGGTAAAGGCCCGCCAGCAGGGCGGCCGCGACCGCCAGCAGCCAGTTGCTCGCCAGCGCCATCCAGGGCACGTGGACCTGCATGGTCCAGCCGAAGGAGCGCACGTTGACCACTTCGATGAGCACCATCGCCAGCGCGGCACCGAGCGGTAGTGCACAAGTGGCGGCGACTACGCCGAGCAGCAGCGTCTGGCCCAGGATCACTTTGGTGAGGTCGCCGGCGGACAAACCCAGGGCGCGCAGCAGGCCATATTCGCGGAGCCGTTCGAACTGCTGGGCGAGGAGGGCGGACACGAGACCAAGGACCGCGACCCCCAGCGCCACGAGCCGCAGGATATCCGTGACGGCAAAGGTGCGGTCGAACACTACGAGGGACTGGCGCTGCACGTCGCCACGCGTCTGCAGTCGCACCGGTTCGTCGTGCAGGAGCGTACGCAAGCCGATGAGCGTCGGCTCCAGCGGGGCGCCGGGCGCTGCATAAACGCCAAAACCGTCCAGCGCCACGTCGCCAAAATGGCGGACATAAGTGGCACGACTCAAGGTGAGGTTGCCGCGTTCGCTGGCGTAATCGCGGTATATCGCGGCGATCCGAAAGCGCGCCTCGCCACCGTCCGGTGTCGGCAGCGCGACCACGTCGCCGACCTTCGCCGCGTGTCGAAAGGCCCACGGCTCGCTGGCCATCGCCACGTCGTCGGTTTCCCAACGCGCCCAGAGATCCGCAGGGCTTCCACCCAGAAGCTGGAACCCGGCACGCGCGGCAGGGGGTAAATCGTAGGCGACGAGCTGCGTTTCGCTGCCGTCCGGCAACCGATGGCGGGTGCGACTGACGCTGCTGGTGGCGGTCACGCCGGGCAGCTTGGCGACCCGCGCGCGCAGCGTTGCCAGCCTGGTCGCAGGCAGGCTGTCGTGATCGAGCGGGCTCACGTAAACGTCTGCACGGAGCAATTGCCCCAGCCACTCGCTTACCGACCCGCGGAAACTGCCAATCATCACGGCCATCGCGATTGCCGTGGCACTGGCCGCCATGAGTGCGGCGGCGGCAAGTCCATGGCGGCCACCGTGGCGCGCGACCAGGCGAAAACCCAGGCCAAGGGCCGGCGCACGGGAAAGCGGTAGGCACCGCACCGCACTTCCTGCGAGCGTGCCAAGGGTCGGCGGGAGCAGCAGCGCACCGGACAGCAGGACACCGAAAAGTGCGGCGAAGGCGGGGAGGAGGCTGGTCGACGGCCACCGGAGTGCAAACCACGCAAAGCCGGCAGCGAATGCGCTTGCCAGCAGCAGGCGCCGGCGCTGCCGAGGCTCACCACTAGCGTCGGTCGCCACGGCAAGTCGCCGACGCACGCTCTGCGTCACGGCCAGCTGCACGGGCTGCAGGGTTGCAACGACCGTTGCCAGCACGCCAAGTCCCCAGACAGCGAGCAGCAGGCCGGGCGCGTTAGCCACCTCGTTGATCGCGGCGCTGGCGTAGAGGTCGTTGACGGTCTGGCCCACTCGCGCCAGCAGCGCACGCGCGATGCCTTCGCCGAGCAACAGCCCGAGCGTGCTGCCGATCGCGCCCATCACGAAGGCTTCGCCGAGCAGCAGGGCCGCAAGTTCGCGCGCACTGACCCCAAGCGCGCGCAACTGCGCGAACTGGGCGCGCCGCTGCACGATGAGGAAGGATTCGGTGTTGTAGATGAGGAACATGCCGACCAGGAGTGCCAGGAGGCTCATGGCGGTGAGGTTGAGATCAAAGGCACGGGTGAGTTCGCGCGTTCCCGCGATGTCCGCTTCGATGCTGGACAGCCGGACCCCGGGGGGCAGCAGGCGTCGTAGCTGCGCAAGGCCCAGCGCACCCGCCGCACCATCCTCGGGTGCGAGTTCAATGGAGGACAGTTCCCCGCCGGCGTCCAGCAGTTCCTGGGCTGTCGCCAGATCGACCACCACGAGCTCATCGGCGCCTGCTGGCAGCAGGCCGAGGATTTCCAGGCTGGCGGGCTGGCCCTGGACCCGCAGCTTGAGCCGCTCGCCCGGCCGCAAACCCAGGCGCTGCGCCAGTGCAAGGCCCAGCAGTGCAGTGCCCGGCTTTCCCACCAATGCCCCCGGCGGGTTTTCACCGAGCAGGCGCGCGGACGCTCCCGTGCGGATGTCGGCAAGTGGATCGATGCCAACCAGGAGCACCTGGCCCCCGGGCTCGGTGTCGAGGGCGAGGCTGGCCTTGAGGATCGGCATCATCGCCAGTTCCGGCAGCGCCTTCGCGAGGGTCACGTAAGTGTCCTCCGGCAGCCGACCGTTAAGCGGAGTCAGTCGCGCGCTCGCACCGCCCACCAGCGAGTGCTGCGCCTCCGCCATGGCCTGTCGCGCACTGTATTGGGTCAGCTGCACGGCAGCCACCATGCCCACGCCAATGGCGATGCCGAGCAGGGCCAGCGCCAACTGCCATGGATGCTGCCGCAGGGCCCGCAAGCTGGACCGGACCAGCAGCCGGTTCATGGCCGCGGCTGCAGTCGACCGTGGTCCATGTGCAGGATGCGGTCCGCCAGCGCCAGCGGTTCGCTGCTGTGCGTGGCCATGACGAGCGTGGTCCCGCGTTCGCGAACCATCTCGTGGAATAGCGTGAGCACCTGGTGCGAGGTTTCGACGTCGAGGTTGCCGGTGGGCTCGTCGGCCAGTACCAGGCTGGGCGAGTGGATCAGGGCCCGGCCAATCGCGACCCGTTGTTGCTCGCCGCCGGACAGCTGTTCCGGAAAACGCGTGGCCCGTCCGCCGAGTCCGAGGCGTTCCAGCAGCGCGGTGACGAGCTTGCCTGTCGCCAGGCCATTGAGTGCCAGGGGCAACGCGAGGTTCTCGGCGACGGTGAGGGTAGGAATGAGGTTGAAGGCCTGGAACACGAAGCCGATGGCGCGTCGGCGGAAACGTGCGCGCTGCTCCTCGGTCATCCGGGTGAGGTCCTCGGTGCCGACTCTGAGGCTGCCACTCGTGGGTTGATCCATGCCTCCCAGCAGGTTCAGCAACGTGGATTTACCTGATCCGCTGCGGCCAAGGACCACCACGAACTCCCCCGCGCGGGCATCGAAATCAAGCGCATCCAGTACCTGGCTGGCGAGCGCACCGATGCCATAGTTCATCGTAAGTCGGCGGGCGCTGACGAGGGGAGGCGTGGTGGCGTGCATGCGGGTCGGTCGCTTGGGCGAGGCGGTGCGACTGTAGCATGCGGCCACGCGGTGTACGGCTCAGCGACCCTGGGCCCGGGGGCTTCGGGTGGCTTTGCTTGCGTACACCTGCGGCTGCTGTCTGAATAGCGCCCCTGCCGCGCAGCGCGTGGGCTGCCTGATCCACCTTCGAGCCTGAGAGGTTATCCCGATGACTGAGCCATTGAGCATGGTTTCGCGCGTGTACGTGATGGTCGTGCAATTCCTGGTGACCTATTCCTTCCAGCTGCTGGGGGCCGTGCTTATCGTGGTGGGTGGGTATCTGGTGTCGGGCATGGTGGCGCGCTCCGTCCAGGCCGTCATCACGCGGCGCGGGGTGGACATCGCGCTCGGCCAGTTGCTGGTGACGGCGGCACGCATCGCCGTGCTGGCCGTGTTCATCGTCATCGCCCTGGCCAACCTGGGCATCAGCATCGCTCCGCTGATGGCAGCAGTGGGCGGCACCGCGGTGGGTGTCGGCCTTGCCCTGCAGGGCACCCTGTCGAACTACGGCGCGGGGCTTTCAATCATCCTCGGGCGCATGTTCCGGGTGGGCGACAACATCGAGGTGCTGAAGTGCGCCGGGATCGTCACTGAAATCACCCTGGCCGTCACGCGGCTGCGCACCGAGGATGGCGAGGACATCATCATTCCGAACCGCAAGATCGTCGACGAGATCCACCGCAACTCGTATCGCCAGCGGATCGTCGAGAACACGGTGTGCGTGGGGCAC
>JAYTTZ010000009.1:0-3129 GCA_043744805.1 Gammaproteobacteria bacterium | reverse complement strand
TGAAGCTGGGCACTGGCCCGCGCGATGCTGCCCGCGCGCGCGACCGTCCAGAAATAACGCAGGTGCTTGAGGTTGAGGCTGGCCATGTCTATCTCAGTAAAAAGCTGATGGTTGTTTAACTATATTCGACTGGTCCTAAGTATGGGTACGGCGCAAGAATCCTGGTGGAAGGAAAACAAACCCCTCGAAGGAGTGCCCGGCATGAGAATCGACATCAGGACCAAAGGCTTCACCTTGACCGATGCCCTGCGCGAACAGACCGAACGGCGCTTGCGCTTTGCCCTGGGTGGGCTCGGCTCCAGGCTTGGCCGCGTTGGCGTCACCCTGGCCGACGAGAACGGACCCCGTGGCGGCGTCGACAAGCGCTGCACCGTGAGGCTCAAGCTTCCGGCGCAGCCTGCCATCGTCATTGAGCAGCAGGACACCGACCTCTACGTCGCGATCAGCTGCGCCGTCGAACGCGCTGCGCGGGCGCTGACGCGGCAGCTCGGGAAGCTGGAAGCCCAACGCCGGGATTCGAGCTGGTCCGAAGCCCTCACCTGAACCTAGAACCGTCGACAGGAACCCCACCATGAAACGCGTTGCCCTATTCCTCGTCACCAACCTTGCGGTGATGCTCACCTTGTCCGTGGTCGCCAGTGTGCTGGGACTCCACGGATTCGCCAGCGCCCAGGGCCTGGATCCCGTTGGCCTGCTGGGCTTCGCCATGGTCTTCGGTTTTGGTGGCGCGATCATTTCACTGCTGATGTCGAAATGGTCGGCGCGCATGGCCACCGGCGCACGTCCCATCGTGACGCCGGCCAGCGCCACCGAAGCCTGGCTGGTCAATACGGTAAGCAGGCAGGCCGCGGCCGCCGGCATCGGGATGCCGGAAGTCGCAATTTACGAATCAGACGACATCAACGCCTTCGCCACGGGCTGGAACCGCAACAAGGCGCTGGTGGCAGTGTCCACCGGACTGCTTCGGCAGATGACGCAGGACGAAGCAGAAGCCGTGCTGGGCCACGAAATCACCCACGTGGCCAACGGCGACATGATCACCCTCGCCCTCGTCCAGGGCGTGGTGAATACCTTCGTCATCGTCATCGCACGCGCCGTGGGCTGGTTCGTGGATCGCGTGATCTTCAAGCAGGAAGGTGGGCCGGGCGCCGCGTACTACGTCACGTTCTTCGTGCTCGAGATCGGGCTTGGCATCCTCGCGTCCTGCGTGGTGGCGTGGTTCTCCAGGCAGCGGGAGTTCCGTGCCGACGTGGGCGGCGCCAGGCTCAGCACCCGGCCCAAGATGATTGCCGCGCTGGTGCGCCTGCAGGACGCACAGGCCACGTCACAGTTGCCGGGATCCCTGGCCGCCTTTGGCCTGTCGGGAAGCGGCAAGCAGGGCTGGCTACGCTGGTTCTCCACCCATCCGCCGCTGGAGTTGCGCATCGCCGCCCTCCGCGCTGCCCAGCAGTAAGTCTCCATCCCGACATTCCCCCGTTGCCCGCAACGCGCCATGCGTCCGGCACCGGATTCGTGCTCAGAACCAGTTGTAGTTGAAGCTGATGCTGACGCGCTCCGACTTCACCGGATTGGCCGGGACTTCGTGGCGCAGCCAGCTTTCGAAGAGCAGCACGTTGCCCACTTCCGCTGGCACGGTATGCCAGGACGTCCCGGGCGAGCGGCGCGGCGGCGCGGCCATGTAGCGGTCGAGCCTCGGGTCCTCGAACTTCAGTCCTGGGCAGCCCCTGGGCGTTTTCACGTAGTAAGTGCCGCTGATCGTGGAGACCGGGTGCAGGTGCAGGGAATGCGCGGTCTGGAACGGCATGATGCTCACCCAGCAGTCAGTCATCTCCAGCGGCCGGTCGTCCAGATCGAAATCAAGCGCGCGCGCGAACTTCCGCACGTGGCCGTCAATTTTCTGCTGCAATTCGGCAAAGATTGGCGAGTACAGGTGCATGCGATGCGCCGAGCCGTAGGAGGTGAAGCCGCCCGGATACTGGTGCTTTGACCAGCGCTGGCCCGCCACGTCGTCCACCCGGAGCTGGAGGCATTCCTTCAAGAGTCTTGTGTTCAGCGAGGTCGCGGTGGCTGCCGGCAGTTTCGCGAGGTAGATCTGGGTAGGGAACAGCGAGCGTGTGGGCATGGTGACCTGCAAGGTGTCTGGATAAGGGGACGCCGCCTCGCGCTGGCAGGCACTGGCGGCAGGCGGATTATCGCCGCTTCGATTGCATGGGGCACGACACGAATCAATGCGGCGACCGCGTCGCCAGGGGAGCAGGGACAGATGGCACTCGACGAACAGTACCTCCAGGCCGCGGCCGACCGCACGATGATCCAGGACCTCCTGGGTCGTTATGCCTTTGCCATCGACCATGGCCACGGCAGCCCGGAAGCGTGGGCCGATCTCTTCACGGTCGATGGCCGCTTCGAAATTCCCGTCATGAAGGTAGTGGTCCAGGGCCATGCCGACCTCACTGCCTTCGCCGCCGGCCTGCACCGCACGATTCCAGGCCTCCACCACGTGATGAGCAACCTCTACGTGGACGTTGACGGCGACACTGCGCGCGGCAAGTGCGAACTGAACGAGTTCCTGCTCCGCCCGGAAGCGATCTACAACACCCTGATGGGCTGGTACGAGGACGACTACGCCCGCGTGGAGGGCCGCTGGCGCTTCAAGGTGCGCAAGGTGCTGTTCAATCGAGACTCCAGCAAGGTCACCACCAGCGGCGCCATCGGCGCCTATTTCTCGGAATACCTGGCCTTCTGCCGGCAGTTCCGGCAGGAGGACTGAGGCACGCGCTTCGGGTCAATGTGCGCTGGCGGACCGAATAGCCGGCCGCCAGTGCCCACGCTTGGCCCGGTGATACCCTGGGCGCCGCAGCGTGCTTGACCGAAGAAGATTCCTGTTGGGCGGTGGTGCGTTCGCGCTGGTGGGCACGGGTGCGGGTTACCTCGGATCGCGCCACGTCGGCGTTGCGCAAACCCCTGCAAGCTGCGGCCGGGATGCAGGACATCCTGCGCTACGCGACCCTGGCCACCAACGGCCCCATCCCCAGCGCCGCGCGGAAAGTGTTGTGGAAGTGGTGCAGCGGCGCTTCGTTGCGGCCAAACAGGAAATCCGGCACGAGTCCGCTTTCTGCCGTGCGCTGC
>JAYTTZ010000008.1:0-3131 GCA_043744805.1 Gammaproteobacteria bacterium | reverse complement strand
CCTCGCGGTAGGTCGGGTCCTGGATGACGCGAAGCACCCCCGCACGGATGGAAGCGACCTCGAAGGGGTCGACCAGGCAGGCGGACTGCCCCGCGACTTCCGGCATGGACGAAACGTTGCTCGTCACTACGGCGCGCCCCACGGTGTTGGCCTCGAGGATGGGCATGCCAAACCCTTCGAGGGTCGAGGCGAATAACAGCATGTCGCAATTGCGATAAGCCGCCTGCACGGCCTCGTTCGATAAATCATGGCCAGCCACGTAGTCGATGTCGTGTTTCTTGAGGTGTTCCAGATGCTCATCGGCAAGTCGCCCGATGATCTGCAGCTTGCAGCGCAATCCGGCCAGTGCCTCGACATGCCGGAAGAAGTTCTTGTTGGGCGCCATGCCGATGTGGAGGACCGTTGGGCAGTCGGCGTTGAAGTCCCTGGGCGCTGGCTGGTAACTCGAAGAGATGATGGTGGGAACCACCACCACCTTGTCCGGCGCGCACCCGCTGTGCCGGATGATTTCGCGCCGGGTGGCCTCGGATACGGCGGTCACGATCTGGCACTGCCGTACGGGCCAGTCCAGCCAGAGCTTCTTCAACAGCCATTTGAAAAACGGGTTCCTGCTTCTGTTCAGAAAGCCGACGTCATGGATGGTCAGCATCGTGCGGCGGGCCGGCAGGGTGAAACAGAGGAAATGGACGTCACCCGTGATGTGGTAGACGTCCGCATGCTGTCGCCGCACTTCCAGCATCGCCAGCACCCGCAACACGAGGCCACTGCTGATGTAACTGGAGACGAACTCACGCAGGGCCAGCACGTTGGCGCCGTTGAACGCCTTACGCATCTCCGCGAACGACGCCTCCATGCTGAAGTTGGCGGCAGGTCGTCGCTTCCGGAATACGAGCAGGACGGAAATCATGGGGAACAAACCCGGAGGTGAAATGCTGGCGACGACTGCGTAACGCCCGGGGTGCCGCCGCGCGGGGCTGGAACCAGGGGCGTCAAAGTGGCTGCCCGTCTTCCAGGCACATCGCCCGGGCTACAGGCCCGTCGATTAGGGAGGCTTGCCCGGAGGCCAATTTGAACGCGCTCAATGGGAGGCCGAAAGCACGTCTGCCCACTGGGCTGCGGCATGCTGTCGGGTAAAGGTGCGGTCGAACACGGCGCGGGCCGCCACGGATTGCTGGAGGCAACGCGCGGGGTCATCTTTGAGCCCTTTGATGGCGTCGGCAAGTCCGCTGGCGTCCCCGGGAGCCACCGTGACCCCGAAGCCCCCTGAATTCAGTATTTCGGCAACTTCACCCTGCGGGTCGCCAATGAAAATGCACGGCCGTCCGGCAGCGGCAATGCCGTAGATTTTGCTGGGCACGATGAGGCCTTCCATGCTCGGCAGCAGCGAGACCAGATGGACGTCGGGAATGGAAAGGCTTTGGGCTAGCATGGACTGGGGTTGGTAGGGCTTGAACATCAGCTTATTCACCCCGCGCCTTGTTGCCTCCTCGCGAAGTTCTTGATTGCCTTTGCCGCCCCCGATGAAGAGGAACGCAAGGTCGGCCGAGTCCTGGAGCAACTGGGCTGCGCCCAGCATGGTTTCGTACTCATGGGCGCGTCCGAGGTTACCCGAATAGCCGACGACGAAGGTATCGTCGAGCGCCCATTCGCGGCGCAGTGGATTACTGCCCCGTTCCACCGGGCTCACCAGCCGACCATCCGCCCAGTTAGGGATCACCCGGATCGATTGCGACGACGCGCCTTCCGCAGCGATGAACCTCGCCATGCGCGACCCTATCGCGACGTTGGTGGCCGCGTGGCGCAGTGACCAGTTACGCAGGGTGCGCAGGAGTTGGGCAAGCAGGCCTGGCTTCAACACGCCAAGCTGCAGCGCCACCTCCGGAAAGACGTCCTGTAGCCAGTTCACCAGGCGAGCACCCTTCAAGCGGGCCACGAGGGCAGCCGCTATCGAAATCAACGGCGGATCGGTCTTGGCGACCAGGATGTCGGCAGGACCTGCCATGCCCATGAGGACAACGAAGGCGCTGAAGTAGAACGACAGGTAGTCGCTGGCCCTGCCCAACAGCGAGTGTCGACCAAAGCGGGTGGTCCATACGCGTCGTACGTCGACACCATGCAGGGTTTCCCGGGGTGGAAGTTGACGCTCGGGAGCGTCATATTCCATCCGGCTGGTCACGACGACGATCTGGAATCCACGCTCGGCAAGGCTGAACGCGAGGTCGCTCAGCATCTGGCTGGTGGCCGACAGATCCGGGGCGAAGTAGCGATTGATGAAGATCACCCGTGTGCCCCTGGGCCTGCTGGTTTCGCTGGAGGAAGTCATGCTGCCCTTGTGCAAGTGGGATTCTGATTGTGGTCGTAGCGTCCGATTATATTCGCTCAGTTTGCAGACGCCGCGCATTGCGTCGACAAATGCACGCCCGCGCCGACAAGCCCTGCGCCGCGGGCGTCCGGCTGGGCGCGCCATCGCGAATGATGCATTACCACCCGATAGAATCGATACCTTGCCCTGCAATACCAGCCCTGTGACAGGAGGGCGCGACCAAGGTCCGGGCGTGATAGTTCCGCTGATCCACTCCATGCTCCAATGCCAACGACCAATCTGCCTACGGGCAAGGTGACAGCTTGAGCCAGCGCATCGTCCAGATCATCCAGGGGGTCTTCAACCCTTCGGCAGGCCCTACCTACTCAGTGGCCAGGCTCGCCGAAGAACTGTGCGCGGCAGGCCGCGACTGCGAAGTCTCGACCATCGGCGCACCCCCGTTGTCCTGGCCTTACCAGGCGCACCTCAATCGTTACGATGGTTGGCTTGAACGCAAGGCAGGCGTGGCAGTCGGGCAGTGGCGGGACTTGCGCCGGGAAAGCGCGCGCCCTTGCATCCTCCATGCGCATGGTGTCTGGCGGGCAGCGAACGTCTTTCCGCTGTTTCTGCCGACGCGCCACCAGGCAACGATCATCGTCAGTCCGCGGGGGATGCTTTCCGCATGGAGCTTCCACCACAAGCGTTGGCGCAAGATGCCGTTCTGGCTGGCCTTCCAGGCGCCCGCGCTCGCGCGCTCTCACGCGTTCCACGCGACTGCGGACAGCGAGTACGAGGACCTCCGGCAAGCAGGCTTCCGCCAACCCGTCGC
>JAYTTZ010000007.1:0-12359 GCA_043744805.1 Gammaproteobacteria bacterium | reverse complement strand
CCCATAGCCGGGCTATGGGCCTGCAAATCCGGCACCAACTGTCCTGGCTGGGGCCGATTCTCGCTATCGACGCCCCAAGTCCGACAGGCTGCTAGGTTCCCGTGGGCACTTTGAGCCGACTTGCGGACGCCTTCGACGCCGAAGGCCCGTCCCACCTCGGCGTCGCTGGGCCCGAAGTCCTTGCACGCCAGAGGGCCCCGCCAATCGAGCGAGATAGAGGTTAGCAGGCGGTTAAGGAAACCCTGTCAGGCTGGAGCGCTCGCAAGGAGCCGCGCCACCATCCGGCAACCTGGGCCGCGTCATTCCCAGCGCAAACGCGCGCGCAGGATCTCGATCTCGGCCAGCAGGTCCAGCACGAGGGCAACGCCAGGCAGGCTCAGATCCAGATCGCGCGCCAAGCGCAGCGCCTTGCGTGCGCGCGCCAGCGAACTGCCGCTGAACTGCCAATCGTCCGGGCCGCCCCCCGTCGGCTGGAGCAGGCCCTCTTCGACCAGCGCCTGGAGCTGCAGCGCATCGGCGCCGCTGGCCTGGCACATGGCCGTGAAAGTGAAGGCCACATGCTCTTCGACGACGATGCCAATGGTGGCGAGGTGGTTGGTCTTTACCATGTCGTCAGTCCTCCAGCGCAGCGCGGGGTTTGTAGTCGGGATAGGCCTCGGCCAGCGCCTGCCACGCGGCGTCCGCGATCCCGGGCGACGGCGGCGGCACGGCGATACCCAGCACGGCATACAAATCGCCGGCCTGCCTGCCCGGCAGGCCCCTGCCCTTGAGACGGAGCTTGCGCCCTTGCGTCGAGCCCGGTGGAATGCCCAGTTGCACGGGACCTTCCGGCGTCGGCACCTGGATCGTGGCGCCGCGCGCGGCCTCCCAGGGCGCCACGGGGAGGTCGAAGTAGACGTCGCGACCGTCCAGCCGGAACACCGCATGCGGCGCGAATTCGATCTCCAGGTACAGATCGCCTGCGGGTGCGCCCACGTGGCCCGCAGCGCCCTGCCCCACCAGGCGTAGATGCTGGCCCGGACCTACTCCCCGGGGGATGTTGACGACGAGTTGGCGCTCTTTCAGCGTGGCGTGCCCCTGTGCATCGACGATGGGCATGCGCAGGGACATCGTTCGCTGCGCGCCGCGATAGGCGTCCAGCAGGTCGATCGTGAGCTTGGCATGGTGATCGCCGCCTTGCCTCGGCCGGGCGCCGTTGGCGTGGCGCCGCGTGCCTTCACCGCCGCCGCCCCCATGCCCGAACAGGGATTCGAAGAAGTCGCTGAAGTCCGCGTCTGCGCTGCCACCGCCGCCACGGCCGGTAAATTCAAAGCCGCTGTCCCATCCGGGCGGCGGCTCAAAGCCTTGCCCGCTCGCTTGCCGCCGTGAGATGTCGTCGTACGCCGCACGTCGTTCGGGATCGATCAGGGCTTCATGGGCCTCGGCCACTGCCTTGAAACGGGCTTCGCAGTTCGGCTCCTTGCTGACGTCCGGGTGGTACTTGCGCGCCAGCTTGCGGTAGGCACGCTTGATCTGGTCCTGTGTCGCCGCAGGCTCGACACCCAGCGTGGCGTAATAGTCCTTGAATTCCATGGGGTGCGACTGGCTAACGTCAGCTGGAGCCGCGGCGGCACAGGTGCTTCATCAGACCGCCAGCGCTTCCCTGGCCAGATCCCAGGCCTGGCACGGCTTGGCACCGCGCGCGTCGTCGAAAGCCATTGACCCGCGTCACGCGCTCGTCGAGCCGCGCCTTGATGTCGCCCGTGGCCTGGGTCAACTGGATCTTGAGCGACTCGGCCCTGGCGACCACGCCGCTGGCGTACAGCGTGACGTCACCCTGCGCGTGCAGCTGGTGCAGTGCCTGCAGTCCGACGTTTGCGGCCGTTTCCTTATCGAACACTGCGACCAGCAATCTGTGCATGTCGAGCTCCAGTTCAGTTGCGGGGACCCCGGGTGGCGAGGTCGCCTGATCTTCAGCCGGTAGCCGCCTCGATCGACTGGCGGATCCGGGCGGTCGCTGCGTTGAGGTCTGCTTCAAATTCCCGCCACCGCCCGGCGATCGCGTGCCCAAGATCCGCCAACTTGCCCTCGGCCGACTTGATCTCGATCTGGAACGCCGCGATCTGCAGGCGGATCTCGCCTTGGCATTGGTAACCGTCGCATTGGCCTTCTTGTCCATGTCGTAGACCGTCCCCTTGCCTTTGGCGCTGTCATCTTCGGCGGCGGCGGTAAATCGCTCACGTTGGCCCGCGCCCACCGCATAGGTGAAATCCGGCATGGCCTTGATCGCGTCCATGGTGGCGCCGGCCCTGTCGCCGCGCTTCGGTGACGCTCACGTCGGTGATGACCGTGCCACCTGCGACCACGTGGGGCCAGCATGACCCGGTGCTGCGACCATGGCCAGCGCAGAAAGATTGAGGGGGCAAGCGCGCTCCGTCAGGGCAGTGTCCTTCCCGGGTGGGCGCCAGGGGCAGCCAGATCTCGTTACGGCGCATGAACCAGGGTGTGAAGGGCGGGTTGTCGCGTGCGTACACCGGCTCGCCCGTCCACTTGAGATCGGCAGCGCGCAATGCAGCCTGCAACCTCGCCAGGTGTTCGTCGTAGTTGGATTCCGACCAGAAGCCCGAGTAGCGAATGACCGCCACTTGCGCGGGCACCACCTCGCGCAGTTGGATGCGCGCGTCGAGGGGTTCGGGCGCCCTGGGTGACCGGCGGCGTCATCGCGAACTTCCGCGCGCCCTTGTGCTTGCCGAAGAGCTAGCAGCCTGTCGGACTTGGGGAGCGTCGGCTGCGAACCGATCGCAGCCGTCCATTCGGCACCGTCTTTTTGCCTCATAGCCGGGCTATGGGCCTGCAAATCCGGCACCAACTGTCCTGGCTGGGGCCGATTCTCGCTATCGACGCCCCAAGTCCGACAGGCTGCTAGGGCGCCCAGGTTGAAGTGGCGCACGCTCGCCGATGGCAGCATCGACTCGCGCCAGCAAGGGAAGTCGCACGGCTACCGTGGGCCGTGCAGCGTCTTCTCGTCGATCAAGTCACCCGGCGCCACGTCCTGCACCGCGGCCGTGGTTTGCGCGAGGCTGACTTGTCCCACGGGTGACCCCAAGGTCCCCGTGGGCACTTGGGACTTACTTGCGGATGCCTTCGATACCGAAGGTCAGTTCCACCGTCGTCGACGCCGGGCCAAGGTCGTAGTTGAGCCCGAAGTCCTTGCGCGTCATCAGGTAGCTGCCGGAGAAGCCCGCGCGATATCCGCCCCACGGATCCTTGCCTTCGCCGAGCTTCTTGATCTCGATGTCGATGGGCTTGTCCACGCCGTGGATGGACAGCACGCCGGACAGGATGCCGCCGGTGCCGTCGCCCTTATAGCCGGTGCTCTTGAAGGTGGCCGTGGGGAACTTGGCCACGTCGAGGAAATCGCCGCCGCGCAGGTGCTTGTCGCGTTCGGCGTGGTTGCTGTCGATGCTGTTGGCGTCCACGGTCACCTGGATGGCGCTGTCGGCCGGCTTGGCTGCGTCGAACTTCAGCGTGCCTTCAATGCCGTTGAAACGACCGTACAGCCAGCTGTAACCAAGGTGCTGCACCCGGAACTGGACGAAGGAATGGGTGGGGTCGATCTGGTAATCCGCCGCCTGCACCGCAGCGCCGCTGGCAGCGAGCATGAGACCGGACAGGCACAGAGTTTTCAAACGCATGGAGTTCTCCCTTTGGGTAGAGGTCAGTGAAGGCTCGTCCCGCGCGACGCGCCGGACGAGGAATTGAAAAGATAGCTGTCCATCGCAATCACGCCGTGCATGAAGCTGTGATGGACGCGCTGCGCATTCCACGCTACCCCAGCCGCGCCGAGTGCAGTGAAAAGCGGCAGCAGGTGTTCGTCGGTAGGGTGCGCGCGCACCGCTTCCGGTGCGTTCTGGCGATAGCCCAGCAGGGCGTCGAGATCGCCGGCAGCCAGGACCCCGGCAACCCATTCGGTGAAAGCTTCGGCGTAGTCGACCGCCGGGCAGGCGCTATCAGCGCGCAGTGCCCGGAAATCCTGCAGGTTGTGCGTCATCGAGCCAGAGCCCATCACCAGCACGCCCTTGGCGCGCAAGCCCGCCAGTGCGCGACCCAGTCGCCAGTGATAGAGCGGGGACTTGTTCGGATTGATCGACACCTGCGTGACGGGGATGTCAGCAGCGGGAAACATGAGCTGCAGAGGCATCCAGACGCCGTGGTCATAGCCACGTTCCAGATCCAGTTCGGCTTCGAAGCCGGCCTTGGCGAGGGTGTCCCGAATTTCGCCGGCCAGGAGGCCCGCACCCGCGGCCGGGTAGCGCAGGTCGTAAAGCGGTGCCGGGAATCCGGAGAAATCATGCACGGTCTCCGGCGCAGCATTGCCCAGGACGCGCACCTCGTCCGTCAGCCAGTGCGCGGAGACGGCGACGATGGCGCGGGGTTTGTCGATCGTGCCCGCGAATCCACTGAGGAAACGCCGGGCTGGGGCGTCTTCCAGCACGAGCGTCGGCGCCCCGTGGGAGATGAACATCGACGGCAGCAGACTCATCTGGCTCATTCCTGCGGTTCGTTGGAGGGGCGCACCGAGCCGTTGCACGATGCGACGCGATTATCGAAGTGTCCCCCGCCCAGTGCAATCGCCGCGAAAAGAAACACATCGTCCTGAATCGAGGAACAATCAATGGATCGTCTGACCGCCATGTATGCCTTCAGGGCGGTAGTAGATCATGGCGGCTATGCGGCGGCCGCGCGCGCCCTGGGACGGTCCAAGACAGGCCTCTCGAAGGCCGTGACGGATCTCGAAAGCCACCTTGGGGTGCGACTGCTCCAGCGCAGTACCCGCAAGGTGGTGGTCACCGAAGCGGGCCGCCAGTACTACGTACGCTGCTTCCAGATCCTTGCGGATCTGGAAGCCAGCGAAGGCGAAACACGCGACGCCCAGGGCGCCAACAGCAGGCATATCCGGAGGGTGGCGCCGCAGACTTTCGGCGAGCTGTACCTGGTCCCGCTGCTGTGCGAGTTCCTCGCCGCCGAGCCCGGGATTTCACTTGAACTGATGCTACTGGACCGCTTCGTTGACCTGGTCGAGGAGCGCTTCGACATTGCCGTACGCAGCGCGGACCTCGCGGAATCAAGCCTCGTGGCGCGACGCCTCGGCGACATGCGCCCGATGGCCTGCGCCAGTCCAGTCTACCTGGCGAGGCACGGACACCCTGCGGTGCCGCAGGATCTGGTAGTCCACAACTGCATCATCGACACCAACCTGCGCCAGCCGCGCGTGTGGACGTTCGAACAGGAGGGAATCCGGACGAGCGTGCCGGTGCGCGGGCACTTCGTGGTGAACAGCGCAAACGCCGTGCGCGTGATGGCCCTGGAGGGACATGGCGTCGCCCTCTGCCCGGACTTCGTGGTGGCCGCGGACATTGCCGGCGGTGCGTTGGTACGCTTGCTTGGCGACTTCGCGACGGCGCCGCGTGGCATCCACGTGGTGTATTCCCACCGCCGACATCGCGCGCGTCGCCTGCGCGCGCTGATTGATTTCCTGGCACTGCGCCTCGGCGGAAGTCTCCCTTCGAGCCTCCAGGGCGATCAGGGGCCGACGGTTCTCCCCGCGCCCAGCACGTAACGCCTGGCGCAATCGTTCCACTTTGCCCCGTCGCGCATGCGCCTGATTGCCATCGGCGCATCCAGCAGTTGCAGGCCACCGACCGCGGTAATGCCACGCTCAAACAACAATTCGGGAAAAAAGCCTGCGGTGGGTCCAATCAAGGTGATGGCGCGGGCCTGCATGCAGTAAGGGAGCATGTCGTCGAGGGTGTCGTTGAGGCACATCGACGCCGTCGCCACCACCACGGAGCACGGTGCCAGCGCATTCGGGTCACCGGTAACGCGCAGGCCGGGGGCCTCGCGCCACAGATGCGCCTTGCGTTCGACCACCACCACCGGGAATCCCTGTGTCATGGCCTGACGCACCAATGGCGCGAAATTGCCGATGAAGCCCACGCGATCGCCCGCCTGCAGTGCGACGCCGAATGAATTGGTGGCAGCCGGTGGTACGCAGCCACGCTCGCGCCACCACCAGGAGGTGATGGCATTGATTGCAGCGAGGCCCAGCGAGCGCTCCGCTTCATCGTCGCCAAGGTAGAGGCGCGCAAGTTCAAGCGCTGGGCTGCCGGTCTCGACCGAGGCCTCGAACCGCCGCGCCATGCTCGCCTGCGCGCCGCCCAGCCACGCGTAGTAAAGCCCCGCACTCCCGTCCGCAAGCACCACCACGCCAAACTCTGCATCACGGTCCGGCGCGGGCCTGGGCACGGGCAGGTAGATTTCGGCGACCATCGGTGGCACACGCTCCAACACGCAGCGTTCAACCTGCTTGAACAGGCTTGTGCGGAAATCCCCGGGTGGCGCGAACGCACTCATATCGATTTAATCGCCTGGTGATCCGATGAAACGGATGACTTTGGTCTTCCGGGAAAATTTATGCCCGGGGCTGCTCAAGTTGAGGCGCAGGAATACGCTAAACGATAGGCCTTCAGTACCGTTATCCGGAACGCGCGACCACCATGAAAAACCTGGAAATCACCCAACCTATCGTGGTGTCGCGTCCAGCGCGCGGCGCCAGCCTCGATCCGTGTCTCGCGGTCCTGGTGGTTGATCAAGACGCCGCCGTCCGTACCTTGCTGGGCGACCTCATCACGAGCATCACGGGCTTCCCAGTGGCAAGCGCACGCACAATGTTCGAAATGCACCAGTTGCTCGAAACCTCCTCCAACCGGTTTTTTTGCGCGGTCATCAACTTCTGCCTGCCGGATGCGCCGCACGGCGAAGCCATCAAGCTTTCAACCGCCAAGTCGCTGCCCGCCATCGTGATGACCTCACCGTCGGACCACGACGGGTTGGGCGAATTACGTGGCCAGCGCGTCATCGACTACGTGTTGAAGACCGGCCTGCACGAGATCGAGCACGTGGCCCATCTCATCGGTCGCCTGCGCGACAACCAGGCGATGAAAATCCTCGTGGTGGACGATTCCCGCAGCTACCGCGCCTACCTGACCGCACTGCTCCAGCATTACTTCTACGCCACCGTGCACGCCGCTGACGGCGTGGAGGCGCTCGAAGTCCTCGCGGCCAACCCGGACGTCTCCCTGGTCATCACGGACATCAACATGCCGCGCAAGGATGGTTTCGCACTCATCCAGGACATCCGCCAGCAATATCGTCGCGAAGACCTCGCCATCATCGGACTCTCCGACAACACTACCCCGGGCCTGTCGTCGCGAATCCTCAAGGCCGGTGGCAATGACTTCCTCGCCAAGCCCTTCGAGCAGGAAGAGTTTTACTGCCGCGTCTCGCAGAACACCAACATGATTGCCTACGTGCGCAAGATCAAGGATTCCGCGCGCATCGACTTCCTGACCGGCACCTACAACCGCCGGGCACTGTTCGAAACCGGCGAGAGCCTCTACCAGCAAGCCAGGGGGGGCAACATCCACCTTGCCGCCAGCCTCATCGACGCCGACTACTTCAAGAAGATCAACGATACCTACGGCCACGAAGCCGGCGACCATGCGCTGAAGGCGATTGCCCGCAGCCTCACCGACAGCCTCTCGACAAACGCGATAGTGGCGCGCTATGGGGGCGAAGAGTTCGCCTGCCTTGCCGTGGTCGACAGCCCGGAAGATGCCGCCTCCCTGTTCGAGAAAGTGCGTGCGGATCTGGAAGCGATGCCCCTTGAATACTGCGACCAGCGGATCCCTGTCACCGTAAGTGTCGGCGTGACGACCGCCGTCGAAAGCAGCCTGGAGTCGATGTTGAAGCGTGCCGATGAAGCCGTTTACATGGCGAAGAAGGCCGGCAGGAACTGCGTCGTCCAGCTTTGACTTTCAATTCCCTGGCGATTCAAGTCGAGGCGTAGGGACTTTGACCTGTCACGCTTGATGAACGCCATGCGCGTGCTGTAGTGCGGTGGCGGTTCGCCTTCGCAACGCCCCTCCTCCCATCCCGACCCGTTCAATCCCCGCGCTCTGCCGACTTGCAGCGCCATGCCGGCATCGCCTTGCGCGCCTGGAGGCAATCAGTACGGGTGGGAGAGCCTTGGCGTCCGAAGCCTTGGGCGTCGCTGGCGGAGCCCGCAGCCGGGACCTCGACCAACGGCGCGATTCAAAAAAAAAGCCAAAAAAAAGGGCCGGGGTGAACCCGGCCCTTCAATCTCGACAGCGAGTGGGACGCTTAGGTGCCCAGACGCTGCATGGCCTGGACGGTCATGTACTTGTTGATCAGGTCGTCATGCATGTTCCACTGGGACTTCCAGCCGCCTGCGCAGCTTTCGGCCTGATGGAAGCGGGTAATACGCTGCGACTGAATGTCGTTGGAGATAACCCAGCTCCAGCTCCACGCGATGTCCTTGCCAGCCATCGCAACCTTGTCGCCCTTCTTGTACTGGCTGAAGCCAGGCTCGAAGGACTTCCAGATTTCGCCACGGCGGTCGAAGGTGATGTACTGCGGGAAGGTCAGCATGCGGGCGTCGATGTAGACACGCTTCTTGCTGACCGGCGCACGCGGGTAGCCAGTCGGTTCGGCTTCCAGCACGATGACTTCAGGGATGAGGGACTTGCCGACATACATGAAGGAGTTGTTCTTCGGACCACCGACCAGCGGGTATTCCCAGTTCTTCGCATCGGGCTGCCACTGGCCGTGCATCGAGCCGAGGAACGGCTGGCGACCGACGATCTTGTAGTTGCCCCAGGTCAGCATCGGGTCGCCAGCGGCCCAAGCGTCGGAGAGGAACAGGTTGATGCCGGGGACCAGCGGCTCGAAGCGCTGGTTGGTCGGGAAGCGACGCACCCGCTTGAAGGCCGGGATGTAGCCGAACAGATCGGGATATTCGCGCTGGTCATACGGCCAGATGTTCACGAAGGCCGTGCCCTTGACGTCGTTCGGCGCCGAGAACCAGGTGGACTGGAAGCGCAGCTTGTCTTCGTGGCCAGCAAGGTAGGGGCCTTCAGCGTGGTCCGTGAGGCCGGTGGCCTGCTGTTCCGCCCAGACGAAATCGTAGTTGTAGAGCACGTTGCCTTCGGCATCGAGCGCGTACATCGGGATGGCGTACATGGTCTGGTCGTGGCGGCCCCAGCTCAAGGTGAGGTTGGCGATCGTTTCCAGGCCGGTCTGCGGGTTCGGGAACGGCAGGCCGCCAATCCACGGCTTGCCGTCCTTGGTGCGGACGTTGCCGGTTTCGTCGAACACTGCCTGGCCCTGGTTGCGGATGGTCGCTTCGAGGAACTTTGGCGGGAACATCGTCGAGGCGTCGGTGTCGGTCGCCATGATGAAGAACTTGCGACCCATTTGCTTCACTTCCTGGTAAAGCATCGGGTCGACGAGGTCTTTGACCACGTCGATGTTGTCGGCGTTGATTTCGTCACCGACCTTGATCTTGCCCTTGGTGTAGAGCGAGATATCGAGCAATTCGTCGGGATAGGCCTTGGCCATGTCACCGGATTCGCTGAGTAGCGGCCACAGGGAAGTCAGTACCCCGGCGCCCCCGATCCCACGTGCCACCTTGTCCATGAAGAACCGGCGGCTGTAATCAACATCGTACTTTTTAATATGCATGAACGAACTCCCCCTGATGTCTTGTAAAACACTCAAGTCCTGACCGCCGTCATCAAATTCGCTGCGGTCGGCCGATCTCGAAAAACCTTGTAACACCACTCACGCGGATATCGCAATGGAGCGTTATGGATGGGTTCCAATGCTGCGTTGCGTCGGTTCTAACTGAATTCAGGTGTTTCCAGCAATGGTTTGCGCGGCGACTTCGCGGGCCGCACGCACGCTGTCATTCGTCTGGTTGAAGAGGAGCGCGCGCCGCGCCGCTTCCTGTTCCGGGGTGAGCTTGCGCTCGACCCAGGCCTGCTCGACGTTGCGCCCGGCCTGTACCGCCGGCCGCTCGCCCACGTCGTCCACCCAGCGCTTGAGCTGCGGGAACTGCGTCCACAGGGTGTCGTCGATGAGCTTCCCGAGCAGCATCGCCCAGGGCCAGCTCATCATGTCGGCGATGCTGTAGTCGGCGCCCGCGAGGAACCGATTGGCGGAAAGCTGGGCGTCCATCACGCCGCACAGTCGATCCACTTCGCCCACGAAGCGCTTTCGACCATAAGTCAGCTGTGCTACGTCATCGACGATCTTCGGCGCGTAGTTCCTGAAGTGGTTGGCGTTGCCCATCATCGGGCCCAGGTTGGCCATCTGCCAGTACACCCACTGCAGGACCTTGTACCGCTGGGCACCCTCCCGGGGGAGGAACCGACCTGTCTTGTCGGCCAGGTACTCCACGATGGCGCCGGACTCGAACAGCGCGAGCGGTGCGCCGCCACCCAGGGGCGCGTGATCGACGATGGCCGGCATCCGGTTGTTGGGCGAGATGCGGAGGAAGTCCGGCTTGAACTGATCGCCCGCGCCGATATCCACTTCGACCACGCGATATTCGAGCCCGCACTCCTCGAGCATGAGAGTGACCTTCCAGCCGTTCGGCGTGGGCCAGTAGTAGACGTCAATCATGGGCTTGCTCCTCGCCGTGGGTTGGATGGTCGGACCAGCCCTGCATCCTACCCAAATCAGGCCCGCCACCCACTCCTGGCGTAGGCACCGGCAGACCGGCTCCGCTATGCTCCGGCCACCCTTCCGCAGACGGAGCTCCCCATGAAATACGACCTCGTCATTCGCAATGGCATGGTGGTGGATGGATCAGGCGCGCCACGTTACCCGGCCGACATCGGCATTATCGGCGACCGCATCGCGCGCATCGGCCGCATCCGCGCTCCCGCCGAGCGGACCATCGATGCCGAAGGCCAGGTGGTGTCCCCGGGCTTCGTCGACGGCCATACCCACATGGACGCCCAGGTGTTCTGGGATCCCCTCGGCTCCTGCTCCTGCTACCACGGCGTGACCACGGTGGTGATGGGCAACTGCGGCTTTACCCTCGCGCCCTGTGCGGCCAAGGATGCGGACTTCGTCTTCCGCAACCTCGAGCGCGCTGAAGACCTCTCGCGTGAAGCCATGCAGGCCGGCATCGACTGGCGGTGGGAAACCTTCCCCGAATACCTCGACGTCGTCGACGCCCTACCCAAGGGCATCAACTACGGCGGCTACATCGGGCACTCCCCGCTGCGCACCTACGTGATGGGCGAACGCGCGTTTTCCGAACAGGCGACGGAAGACGAGATCCGGCGGATGCAGCACGAAGTCCAGGTCGCCGTGCGCGCCGGCGCAATGGGTTTCTCCACCTCCCGGACGATGAACCACCTCACCTCCGACGGTCGTCCCGTGGCCAGCCGCGTGGCCGACTGGTCCGAAGTCAGCGCCATCGTGAATGCCATGGGCGACGCTGGCGGCGGCATCTTCGAACTGGCCAGCGAAGATCCCGGACGCAGCCCGCGGCGCCAGCGCGATTACTTCGATCGCCTGAAGCAACTTGCCGTCGAGTCCGGCTGCCCGATCACGTTCGGCATGCCCAGCATCCGCGTCGCCCCGGAGCTCTGGCCCAACTTCTACGAACTCGCCAACGAGACCACGGCAGCCGGCGGCCGCATGTTCGTGCAGGCTCACAGCCGCTCCATCTCCACCTTGCTGTCCTTCAAGTCGCACACGCCCTTCGATCACTGGGACGGCTGGCGCGAAATCCGCAGCCAGCCGCTGGAGGAACAGAAGCGCCTGCTGCGGGATCCGTCCATCAAGCGGCGTCTCGTCGACATCGCCAGTGCGCCCTACGGCGGCCCGAAGGTGGTGGGCGCGGAAGCCCGGCCGCCGGAGTGGGACTGGTTCTATCTCTTCAATGGCATCCGCGACGAAGTGCTGATGTCGGAATTCGCGGCCCAACGTGGCGTCCACCCGGTGGAAGCCATGATCGACGTCGCGCTGGAGCGGGACTTCGACGTGTTCTTCCGCCAGCCCCTGGCCAACGAGGATCAGGAGGCAGTGCTGAAGATGATGCGGCATCCGCGCAGCGTGGTGACGTTCTCTGACTCCGGCGCACACGTCGCGCAAATCATGGATTCCTCCTTGCAGACCCACCTGCTGAGCTACTGGGTGCGCGAACGTGAGGCTTTCACGCTGGAGGAAGCCGTAAGACTCATCACCTACGACACGGCTTCGGCGTGGGGACTGCACGACCGCGGCCTGCTCCGCGAAGGCCTCAATGCCGATCTCGTGGTGTTCAACCCGGCGACCGTCGACCAGAACATGCCGGAGTTGGTGAACGACCTCCCTGCCGGTGCCCAGCGCCTGAAGCAGACGGCCCGCGGCATCAGCCACACCATCGTCAACGGCCGGGTGCTGCTGGAAGACAACGTCCCGACCGGCGAACTGCCGGGCCGCCTCGTCCGGAAAGGCGCGCG
>JAYTTZ010000006.1:0-12431 GCA_043744805.1 Gammaproteobacteria bacterium | reverse complement strand
ACGGCGCCAGCCCCGTGACCCAGCTCGACATGGGCGACGTCGAAGCCATGGGGCTGGTGAAGTTCGACTTCCTCGGCCTGCGGACGCTCACGATCATCGACTGGACGCTGCGCGGCATCAACGCCGATCTCGCGAAGCTCGGCCAGCCACCACTCGACATCGACACCTTGCCGCTCGACGACGCCGCCACCTTCGAGCTCACGCAGCAAGCCCAGACCACGGCGGTCTTCCAGCTTGAATCACGCGGGATGAAGGAACTCATCAAGCGCCTGAAGCCCGATTCCTTCGAGGATCTGGTGGCGCTGGTGGCCTTGTTCCGGCCGGGTCCCTTGCAGTCAGGGATGGTGGACGACTTCATCGAGCGCAAGCACGGCAAGCAAGTGGTGAGGTACCCGCACCCCGAGCTCGAACCCGTGCTCAAGCCCACTTACGGCGTCATCCTGTACCAGGAACAGGTGATGCAGATTGCGCAGGTGCTGGCCGGCTACACCCTGGGTGCCGCCGACATGCTGCGCCGGGCGATGGGCAAGAAGAAGCCTGAGGAAATGGCCAAGCAGCGCCAGACCTTCGTCGATGGCTCGACGTCGCGCGGCGTCGACACCGATCTCGCTGCACAGATCTTCGATCTTATGGAGAAGTTCGCGGGCTACGGTTTCAACAAGTCGCACTCCGCGGCCTACGCGCTGGTTGCCTATCAGACCGCCTGGCTCAAGGCCCACTATCCGGCGCACTTCATGGCTGCGGTGCTCTCGGCCGACATGGACAGCACCGACAAGGTCGTGCGCCTCATCGACGAATGCCGGCAGCTCGGCATCGAAGTGCACAACCCGGACCTCAACACCTGCGAATACCGCTTTACCGTGGCGGATGCCAGGACCATCCGCTATGGCCTGGGCGCGATTCGCGGCGTGGGCGAAAACGCCGTGGAAGGCCTGGTGAAGGAGCGTGGCGAGGCTGGCCCCTACCGGGATCTCTTCGAGCTCTGCCGGCGTAATGATGGCCGCAAGCTGAACAAGCGCGTGCTCGAAGCCCTGGTCAAGGCGGGCGCGGTCGATTCCATGGGTGCGCGCCGGCGGGGCGCGATGGAAGTCGTCGAACACGCCATGCAGTCGGCCGAACAGCAGGCCCGCGCCGCCGCGGCCGGCCAGGTCGATTTGTTCGGCTCGGCGGCGACGTCTGGCGAGCTCGACCCCGCGCAGCGCGCGGCGTGGCGCACGGCCTGCACCTGCGAGGAATGGTCGCAGCAGCAATTGCTGGGATGGGAGAAGGAAACCCTGGGGCTCTACCTCAGCGGCCACCCCATCGATCGCTATGTCCGCGAGCTGGCCGGCATCGCCGGCACCCGCCTTGCCGATCTCAAGCCCGGGCGCCGACGGGTGGCCGGGCTCGTGGTGGCTGTCCGTTTCCACAAGGGAAGGCGCGGGCGCCTGGCCGTGATGACGCTCGACGACAGCACGGCCCGCACGGAAGTCACCGTGTACAATGACGTCCTCGAAGCGTCGCTCGACAAGGTGGTCGACGACCGCATCGTCGTGGTGGAAGGGGAATGCAAGCTCGACGACGTCAGCGGCGAGAACACGATCAACGCCCAGAAGCTGTGGTCGATCAACGAACTCCGGCAGCAGTTGGCGCGCAACCTGGTCCTGCAGATCAAGGCCGACGCTTGCGACGGCCTGCTGCCGTTTCTCCACGGCGTGTTGCGCGAGCACGCCCCGGGTGAGTGCTCGGTGGCCATCGACTACCAGCGGAACGGCGCACGGGCACGGATCAAGCTGGCCGACGACTGGCGGGTTCGCGCCTCGGACCAACTGCTGGAACATCTGCAATCCCGCCTCGGCGACGGGGCGGTCTCGATTGAATACTAAGGCGCGCGGCACGCGCTGCTGGCAGGAGAAACACCATGGCAACCGCCGGGCTTGAACAGGCGCAACACCATTTCAATTTCCTGGACTTCGAACAGCCCATCGCTGAACTTGAAGCCAAGATCGAAGCCCTTCGCAAGGTGGGCAACGATTCCGAACTGAACATCTCCGACGAAATCGCACGCCTGCAGGAACGCTCGCGTGATTTGTCGCGGCAGATTTTCTCCAACCTCACGCCCTGGCAGGTCGCGAAGCTTGCGCGCCATCCGCTGCGTCCTTACACGCTGGATTACGCCGAGCGCATCTTCGACAGCTTCGACGAGCTCCACGGCGACCGACACTTCGCCGACGATCCCGCCATCGTCTGCGGCGTGGCACGGCTTAACGGCAAGGGCGTGGCGTTCGTCGGGCACCAGAAGGGCCGCAATACCAAGGAAAACCTCCATCGCAACTTCGGCATGCCGAAGCCCGAAGGCTATCGGAAAGCCCTGCGCATCATGGAAATGGCGGAGCGGTTCCGCCTGCCACTCCTCACGTTCATCGACACGCCGGGCGCCTATCCGGGCATCGACGCCGAAGAACGCGGGCAGAGCGAAGCCATTGCCCGCAACCTCCTCGTGATGGCCAGTCTCAAGACACCGATCATCGCCACCGTGGTGGGCGAGGGCGGTTCGGGCGGTGCGCTTGCGATTGGCGTGGCCGATCGCGTCTTCATGCTCCAGTACGCGACCTATGCGGTGATTTCACCCGAAGGCTGCGCTTCCATCCTGTGGAAGAGCGCCGAGCGCGCGGCCGACGCGGCCGACGCGATGGGCATTACTTCGGAGCGCCTGCTCCAGTTGAAGCTCGTCGACAGCGTCATCGAAGAGCCCCTGGGCGGCGCACATCGCGACTACAACCGCATTGCGGAAAAAGTGAAAGGCTGCCTCCTCGAAGCCGTTGATCGATTGTCCATGCTCGACGCGGAAAAACTGGTCCACCAGCGCCACCAGCGGCTCTCGCGATTCGGCGAATTCGCCGAGAAGTAAGCGAGGTGGCCAAGCGCGTGCAGTCGCCGCCGGAGGCCATTGCCGCAGCACTAGACACGGCCCATCGCGACGGTGTCGGAATCAAACGCCTGCTCGTCGCGTTCAGCGGTGGCGTGGATTCCTCGGTTCTGCTCTCGGCGACCCTGGAAGTGGCGGCGCAGTCGGGACTGCTCGTTTCCGCCATCCATTTCGATCACGGCTGGTCGCCGGCGAGTCCGCGGTGGGCCGCCCACTGCGTCGAGGTCGCTGCCACGCTGGGCGTCGATTGCGCGGTGGAGCGGTTCGATGCACCCCGGTGCCCCGGCGAGAGCAGGGAAGCCCTGGGGCGCGCGCTGCGCTACGCGGCACTGGAGAAACGCGTGGCACCGGGCACGGTTGTGATGACAGCCCACCATGCGGACGACCTCGCGGAAACCTTCCTGCTGATGGCGCTGCGCGGCAGCGGGCCGCAGGGACTCGCCGCCATCGCACCCGGTAAAAGCCTGGGCGCAGGCTGGCTGCTTCGTCCCTTCCTGGACCTCAGTCGCGCGGAACTCGAAGCCCATGCCTCGGCGCGCGGGCTGGCTGCCCTGGACGACCCGTCCAACGCCGACGAGGCCATTGACCGCAATTACCTGCGCCGCCACGTGATGCCCGCCGTCTTCCAACGTTGGGTGGGCGCCCGCGACACCTTGCGGCGCGCGGCCCGCCTCCAGCATGAAGCCGCAGGCCTGCTCGAGCACGCCGCACGCCTCGCGCTTGCGGATTTGGGTGCTAGCCGTGCGCGCCTGCCGCTGGCAGGGTTCAATCTACTCTCCCCGCCCCTGCAACGCCTGGTACTCCGCCACTGGATCAACGAGGGCGGCCTCGCGCCACCGGCTGCGGCGCAGCTCGAGTGGATTCGTGCGCGGCTCCCCGCAGCGGATCTTGATCGCAATCCGCTATTGCGCTGGCCAGGGGGCGGCGTGCGGCGCTACGACAATGCGCTGTGGATCGACGATGGCCGCGAGCCCCTGCCCGCCCACCCGGATTGCCGCTGGTCACCGCCCGCCTCGATTGACCTGGCAGGCGGGCGGCTTGAAGTGCGGATTGCACCGGGCGAAGGACTCAGCCCATCGAAGCTCGCGGGCCTCGATCTTTGCCTGAGGGCGCGGCGCGGCGGTGAGCGCCTGCGCCTGCCGGGCCACCTGCACCACAAGACCTTGAAGCACCTCTGGCAGGAAGCGCGCGTGCCGCCGTGGCAGCGCCTGTGTGTGCCCCTGGTCTATGCGGGCGAGCGCCTGGTCGCCGTGCCGTCGATTGGCGTGGCCGCCGAGTTTGCGGCAAACCAGGATGAACCAGGCTGGGCCGTCCACTGGCTGCCCGGCGCACGCTGAAGAGGCCCGGTTCAGCGCTCGGGGAACAGCGGATCCGGCATGTCGAAGAAGTTGAGGTCGATGCCCTTCGGGCCATGGCTCGGGCCATTCGCCCTGGACGGGACGATTTCGCCAAGCTGCGGCATGCGCTTGCGCAGCTTGGTGCTCACGGCCGCGAGCTTCAGTTGCAACTCCGGCGTGAACGGCAGTTCGAAGGCGCGCGGCACGATCTGGCCACTGGCGGTCGCAAAGCGCGAGGTCCAGAGGTAAATCGCGCCTTTGCTGGCACCGTTCTTTTCCGGCTCGATGACGTGGATGGCGGCGAGGTTGAAGCGCTCCGAAAGCCCGCTGTGCGCCGGCCACCCGAGGAGTCCAGGCATGGCCTGCCAGCTCATCCAGTACAGGCCTGCCACCATCGCGAGGCAGGACACTTTCACCCACCACGCGAAGCGGGTGAAGAACAGCACGTTGGCGAGCAAGACGAGCACCAGCCCGAAGGCGGCAATGAACGCTGGCGTGGCGGCACTGGTGTCCATCATGGCGCGGCATCCTTGCTCGGGGGCCCTGAGGGCGGGGCGTCCCGGAATTTAATCTTCACGCTGCGTTGGCCGAGTTGCAGGCGGTCGGCGGGTACGCCGTGGATCTCGTCGTCCTCCTCGGTCTCTCCGACCTGCGGGATGTTCTTGCGGAGCTTGCCCTGGCCTTCCTCGAACACCGACTTGTATCCCGGGGAAAACGGCAGGGTGTAGGCGCGTGGTCGCGGGTCGGCTTCCGGATCGAGATCCGAGGCCCAGAAAAAAACGCCACCCGGCTTGCCCGTGGCCGCGTCGGGCTCCTGGATGAAGACCGCGAGGAGGTTGAAGCGCCTGGGGACGTCGCGATCGGTCGGCCAGCCCAGCATCGAGGGCAGCGCCAGGTACACCGCGCACCACGCGACGGTCACGGCGGCAACCAGCGTGAGTTTCAGGCGCCAGTGCCAGCTCGAGAACATCCCGAGCAGCAGGAGCGACAGGGTAACGGCCAGGTAACACGCCACGATCGACGCGGGGCCTAAGCTCAGCATGGGTTCTACTCTCGCTTGAAGGCCTTGTTGACGAGTTCCTTCGCCACGTGGTTGATGTTGGTCACGCGTCCGTCGCCGAGGATCGTGAAGCGCACAGCGGTGCGTTCCTCGTCTTTGTGTTCAAGGGTGATCGTATCGTAGTAAATCACCTCGAGCGTCGGGTTCACCTTGTCCACCCGCACCGTCACCGGCACGGGCTGGTTGTCCTCGCTGGCATAGTAATGGACGTTCACCACGTACTCGCCGGGAATGACCGCGCGCACGGTGGTGAGTTCCTGGTTGAGCGGGCTCTCTATGTTGCGGCCGTTGATGTTGAGCGTGTCGTTGAGGTTGCCGCGATCGTCGCGATCGAGGTGGACGAGGCCGGCCGCCGGGTTCTTGAAGTAGGTAAGGTCGCCCGCGGGATCCTCGACGTAAGTGTCGATGTCGTTCGGGTTCCGGTCAGGCCAGGCCACCGAGATGATGTATTCCGCCTTGGGGTTGATGATCCCCTGCTTTGCGATCGGGTTCATGAACAGCACGGCCAGCACGAAGAGGTAGGTGATGGCCTGGATGATCTTGAACAGCACTGCCGTGATCGGATCAAAGGGTGCACGGTAGCGGCCAGGGGAACGGGACAGTGCCGACATGCCGGTGGTCCGCTCAGGCCCGGCTGGCGTGGTTCGTGGCGGGCAGGAGCACGTCGCGGATTTCGATGGTCGACTGCAGCAGCGCTTCCAGTCCGCGATCCAGCAGGTAGTACGGCATGGACAGCAGGATGCCGGCGACCAGGCTCGCGAGCGTGGTGTAGAGCGCAGTGCTCATGCCGACGCTCATCTGCGTCAAGACCTTCTGCATGGCTCCTGCGTCCAGCGCGCCGGTCTCGGCGACCGAACTCAACATCAGGATGAAGCCGACGAGGGTGCCCAGGAAGCCCACCTTGAGCAGCAGGTCGATGTAGAACCAGCCGAATTCATGCGCGCCGCGCAGGCGCGTGGCATAGGCGTCCAGCAGGTCGCTGCCCGGTTCCGCACCCGCCCCGCGGTGCGCGTTGCCAAGTTCGAGATCCAGCAGGTAGTCGGTGACGAAGCCGGCACGGAGGTCCGCTTCCTGCAGGCGCTCGGCGCTCCTCAGAGTCCCTGGCTGGAGGTGCCCTTTGCGCAGGGCGTCGGCGAGGTTCGCGGCGAGCCCCAGTTCCCGCGACAGGAAAAGCGTGCGCTTGAAGGTATGCGCGGCGCCAACGACGTACATCAACACCAGCACCAGGCAGATGTGGCTGCGATCGGCCCGCACCATGGTCTGGAAGAGTTGCTGGTCGACGACGACCACGCTGCCGAACACCACCAGCCCGGCGGTGATCCACCACAGCAGCAGCAACAGGTGCTGGTGGCCGAGCAGCATGTTCCAGCGGGCGCTCGCGGAACCGGTCTTCGACATTTCAGTCGTTCTCCAGGACGAAGGCGAGGATCTCGCGCAGTTGGCCGTTGATGCGCTGGGCAAAGGCATTCACACGCGGATCAGGGTGGTCTTCCGGCAGCAACAGTACGTGGACGACCGTGCGACCACCACTGCGGTGGATCGTGAGCCGGCAGGGCATCTGCGCCACGAAATCGGGATCGAGCAGCAGCACTTCGCGGGCGAGTTCGAGGTTGCAGAAATGGATGACCTCGAAATCCGGGAAATCCGCATAGCCGCGTTCCCGGAGTCCCTTGCCAATGGGGTTGCGGCCGGTGATGCGGAAGTTGCGTTCGCTGATCGCGAAGTCGAGTTCAAGCACGACGTGGTCGAAGGACTTGGCGGTTTCCCCCCGCAGCTCGAGCTTGCTGGCTTGCGCGTGCAGGGGGAGGCCAAGGCCATAAAGCGCCACCAGGCAGCCCAGCAGCCAGGCGCGCAGGCCTGGTCGAATCATTCGCGGATAGTCACTTTGGTGCCAATGTCCACGTAGCGACGCAGTTCCTGCACGTCGCGATTGCTCAGCGCAATGCAGCCCTTCGTCCAGTCGAGGAGTTTTTGTACCTTGAGTTTCTCCTCGGTTTCCTCCCCCAGGCCGTGGATGCCAACGGCGCCGCCGAGGCTCGTGTCCTGCGGCGGCAGCGCGTCCTGCCGGACTGCGCTGGCGATCTGCGTGAAGTCCTTGCGATCGATGAGGTGGTTGCGCAGGCCGAAGAAAGCGTCCTTCACGTTCGGGTAGTTGAGGCGCATGAAGAGATCGAATGGACTGGCGTCGTTGAAGGCCACGATGTGATAGACCCCGAGGGGTGTCTTGTTGTCGCCCCGGATGCGCTTGTCGCCAAGTCCGCCGCGACCGAGGGCGACCTGGAACTTCCGCGCAACGCTGCTGCCGCTGCGCACGATGAGCGTGCGATCGGACTTGTCGATTTCGATGGAATAAGTGGGTTGGAGTCCGACGTTCCGGAGACCTTCGGCGGACGCCGGAAGAGACGTCGCCGCTAGCAGGACCGCGCTCCCCAAGGCCTTGAGCAATGCACGCATGCCGTTATTAACCGTCGTGTTGCAGTTGTTTGGTGGTGGCCGCCCGGAGTATAGCGCAGTGATCAGGCTCAGCGATTCCAAAGCCCCGGTGGGTAGAATGGCGAGATTCCAGCATGGGGAGAAGGCCTCATGGACGCCGGGCGAAGATACACGCGGGTCGCCATGCTGTTCCATTGGATCACGCTCCTGCTGGTCGTGGCCCTCTACGCCATTGCCTGGACCATGGATGAAATGCCGAAAGGCGCACTGCGCACCGAACTCTTCGGGGTTGCACAAGTCGCTGGGCATCACGGTATTCATCGTCACCGCGCTACGCCTTGCCTGGCGAATTGGCCATCGTCCGCCGGCTCTGCCCGACACGCTGCCAGCCTGGCAGCGGAAATTGGCAAGCGGTGTCCAGCACCTCTTCTACCTGCTGCTGTTCGCCCAGCCATTCCTGGGCTACCTGTCGTCCGTGTTTTCGAAGTACCAGACGGCGTACCTTGGCCTGACGCTGCCGACGTGGGTCGCGCCTGACCAGGCGCTGAACGGGGTCTTCAACGAACTCCATGCAGTGGGCGGCACGCTGCTGCTGGTGGCGAGCGGCCTGCACGTGCTTAGCGCGGTGGCGCACCTGCGCGCGCGATGGGCAGTTCGGGCGGTTCGGGCGGATGCTGCCCTGGGGGCGGTGAAGCGCGGTGCGGCGCACAGCCAGGCACAACAAAAAGGGGGCTCGAGGCCCCCTTTTTGCGTCAGTGGATGGCGCTCAACGGTTGTTGATGTACATCGTCACTTCAAAACCAAAACGCACGTCGTCGAAGGAAGGAGTCGTCCAGTTCATTGCAATGACCTCGGTTCTGGTTGTTTGGATGATGGCGAGTGGTGCCGCCTTCACGCTGAGCAGCAATCCGCGTGCCGCAACCCGATTTTTCCAGGCGAATGGCTATTCAGCGCGGAATTCCCCCTGGACCAAGCTGGATGCTGCATTGCGCTTCAAGACAATGCCCAGCGACGCAAGGCTGATATCAACCAGCCGTACGTTCTAAATCAACCAGTGGTCTGTTCCCACGAGTGTCCACCCTATAATCCGATCCATGCCCCAATCGGCTCCCCAGTCACTTCGCCGTGTCCTGTTGGTCTACGAACTGGCCTTCATCGGGCTCGTCGTGGTGACCGGCGCGATGGGCGGCCTGTGGGCCTATTTCTGGCAGCAGACCTCGGCCGAATCACTGCGCCTGAACGCGCTTTCCCACACGATGCAGGAGATCCGCACCGCGCTCTACCAGCAGATCCAGGACGTCGCCCTGGCCCGCCTGCGCGAAGATCCGAACGTGGAGGAAATCCACGGTCGCTACTACCGACGCATCCAGGACGGCTTCAACGCGCTGCGCCGCCAGACGGCCTCGCGCGCCGAGGACTATGGGGTACAGGCAATCCAGGAGTCCTACGGCAAGTTGCAGGATGACCTCCACAGCGCCTTGAACGATCCTTTCTTCGTCAACCGCATCGTGCGCTTTCGCGAACTCGAAACCCGGCACGCGCCGTCTCTGCTGGGCGGCTTCGACCAGGCATGCACCGCATTCAGGCAGCGGGTCGAGGAGGCACTGGCGGTGCAGTCGGCGCGGGTGGCGCTGTGGATCCGCTACGCCCCGTACGTACTCCCAGTCCCGGTACTGCTTTCGCTCGGGTTGCTGTTCTTCTCCCGTCGCAGCCTCACGCGCGGTTTCGTGCGGCCCATGCGCGCCATCCTGCAGGGCACTGAACGCATGAGCGCGGGCGAGTTGGGTCATCGCCTGCCACTGACCGGCGTGACGGAGGTGGTGGTGCTGGCGGACAGCGTGAATCGCCTGGCTACTGATCTGGCGGTCAGCCGCGACGCGCTGGTGGAGTCTGAACGCCAGGCGGCGCTAGGCGCGCTGGTTCCCGTGGTGGCCCACAACATCCGCAATCCACTGGCGGCGATTCGCGCCAGCGCCCAACTCCTCGCGCACGTGGACGATCCGACCGAAAGCCACGAGATCTCCACCGAGATCATCGCCACCGTGGATCGGCTCGGGCGCTGGGTGAGCGCGCTGGTCTCCTACCTGCACCCGCTCAAGCCGCGACCCCGTCCCTTGCCAGCCGACGTGTTGGTGGAAGCCGTGCTGAACCTCATCCACGCGCGCTGTCGCGAACGCGGCATCGATATCGAACGCACGCCGTGGACCCTCGAGGCTGTCGTGGACGTCGACTCCGATCTGATGGAGCAGGCCCTCTATGGTCTGCTAGGCAATGCGCTCGAAGCCTCCGCCGCAGGCGGCCGCATCCGGGTAGGGCTGTCGGCGACGGCAACGATGGTCTTGCTTGAAATCGAGGACGAGGCCGGCGGCATCCCGTTCATCCCCGAACCGGCCGGGCTCGAACCCGGTCCGAGCACCAAACGCTTCGGTACCGGACTCGGCATTCCCGTGGCGTTCAAAGTCTGCAAGGCTCATGGTTGGACCCTTGATTTCGCCGTCACCGGACGCAAAGGCACACGGGTCGCCATCCACGCGCCGCGCCACCAGGAGAGCCATGAGCCAGACGCCGCTTGAAGAAGCTACCGGGCAGCGCGTGCTCGTGGTCGAGGACGAAGCGCTGTTCGCCCGGTCGGTCGCGCGCCGTCTGGAGAAAGCCGGTTACGCCACGCGCGTCGCGCCCACCTTGCGGGAAGCGGAAGCCAGCCTTAAAGACACCGGCACGGACCTGCTATTGCTCGACATGCGCCTGCCCGATGGCTCGGGGCTGGATTTCCTGCAGCGACAGCGCACGGTGCTGGGTAACGGCGTGGCGGTGCTGGCGATGAGCGCCTATGGCGAACTGGAGGATGCGGTGAGTGCCATGAAGCTCGGTGCCTCCGACTACCTCCGCAAGCCCATCGATCTCGACGAACTCCTGTTGATCGTGGCCAAGGTGCTGGCCCAGCAGCGGGTCTCGCGGCAGCTGGAATACTCACGGGCGCGCGAATCGACCACCCACGATCAGGCCGAACTCCTCGGCCAGACGGCGGCCATCCAGCAGTTACGCCAGCAGGTCGAGCGCATCGCTTCGCTGATCGGCGTGGGCGAGGACGCGGCCCCCACCGTCCTCATCATCGGCGAGACTGGCACGGGCAAGGACGTGGCGGCCCGTGCGCTGCACCAGCGCTCGCGGCGCGCTGGCCGTCCCTTCGTGCATGTCGACTGCGCGGCCTTGCCCAAGGCGCTGATCGAAGCCGAGCTCTTCGGCCACGTGAAAGGCGCTTTCACGAGCGCTTCGAGTGAACGCACCGGCCTTATCGAGGCTGCCGAGGACGGCGTGGTGTTCCTGGACGAAATTGGCGAACTCCCGCTGGAACTCCAGGCCAAGCTGCTCGCGGTGCTCGAACGCCGTTCGCTGCGACGGGTGGGCAGCAGCCACGAACGCCGTACGCAGGCGTGGTTCATCGCCGCGACCAACCGCGACGTGACCCGCATGGTGGCCGAAGGCGCCTTGCGATCGGATCTCTATTTCCGGCTCAACGTATTGGGCTTGCAGCTCACGCCGCTGCGCGAGCGCGGCGAGGACATCCTGCTGCTGGCGGGACACTTCGCGCGCCAGACCGCGCGTCGCTATGGCTTGCCGGAAGCCGTGCTGGGCGAGGGTGCCCGCGCGGCGCTACTGCGCTATGGCTGGCCTGGCAACGTGCGGGAACTGAAGCACGTGGTTGAACGCGCACTCCTGCTGGCCAATGGTGAAGCGCTGGGCGAATCGGCGCTCATGCTGCCCGGTGCAGCCGCGCCAGCGGCGGGACCCCTCGACGAGAACCTGCTCGGCGGACTTACCCTCGATGCCGCCGAGAAGATGCTCATTGAACTGGCGCTCAAGCGCAGCGGCCACAATGTCTCGGAGGCCGCCCGCCAGCTTGGCGTGACGCGCATGACCATGCGCTACCGAATGAAGGCGCATGGCATCGAGGGCGGCTGAGCCGACCCGCGCGTGAGCCTTTACCATCCCCATCCACCCCCCTTCCGGAGCACTGCCATGACTGACCCGCAAACCCAGCTCGAACTCGAAGCCGCCACGTTCCGCGCGCTGCGCGACCACCTGCGCAGCCACCCGGACGTGCAGAACATCGACCTCATGAACCTTGCCGCGTTCTGCCGCAATTGCCTGTCCAAGTGGTACCGCGCGGCGGCCGAGGACAAAGGCATCGAAATGGATATCGAGACCTCCCGCGCAATCGTCTATGGGATGCCGTTCGCCGAATGGAAGGCGAAATACCAGGCCGATGCCTCGCCGGATCAGAAGGCCGCTTTCGCCGCGCGGGAAGCTGCTGGCCATTAAGACTGGTCGCACGTCGCTGACGGGCCTGGTACCCGGCGTGGCCGTAGACGCCGGCGAAGCCGCGGAAGGCGCGGAGGGGGGCGGGTCACGGTGGACGGCGGTGTCGTCGGCCTCGAACTTTCCACCGACGCGCAGTCGCGGCTCGGCCTGGCATTGGCCCGGGTCGAGGCGGCCACCCTGCCGACAACCGAAGGCGCGCTGGCCACAAGCGCGCGCCGCTCAAGCGCGGTGCCGGCCCGTTCATCCTTCGACGGGCTCAGGACGAACGGGCTTTCAGGCTTTCAGGCTTTCAGGCTTTCAGGCTTTCAGGCTTTCAGGCTTTCAGGCTTTCAGGCTTTCAGGCTTTCGGGCTTTCGGGCTTTCGGGCTTT
>JAYTTZ010000005.1:0-3188 GCA_043744805.1 Gammaproteobacteria bacterium | reverse complement strand
CCGCTGCCATGCCCGCCGCGACGGCGGACGCCGAGCCACCCGAAGAACCACCGGCGGAAAATCCCGCGCGCCATGGGTTGGCGGTCTTGCCGAACAATTCGGGTTCGGTGGTTGGCTTGGAAGCAAATTCAGGCGTGTTGGTCTTGCCCACGATGACGAACCCGGCGCGGCGGTAGCGCGCCACGAGTTCACTGTCGCGCGGGGAGACGTAATCGAGCAGGAAGCGCGAGCCTTCGGTCATGCGCGTGCCTGCGTATTCGGCGAGCATGTCCTTCAGCAGCAGGGGCACGCCGGTGAACGGTGCTCCCTTCGGCAGCCCGGCCAGGCTCGACCGGGCGCGCTCGTGCAGGCCCAGCACCACCGCGTTCAGGCGGGGATTGAGCCGATCGATCTGCGCCAGCGAGGCTTCCAGCATTTCGCTCGCGGAAACCTCGCCCAGGCGAATCAAGCGCGCCTGTTCGACGGCGCTCAGTCGCATCAACTGGTCCATCGCCTACTCTCCTGCCGGTGGCCGTTCGGCCAGCAACACCGGCCACGGCGTGAAACATGCGGGTGGTCCCCGTTGCGTGGGCTGTCGGGATGCGGACGACTATAAGGGATTGCCAGCCACCACGACTCCGCCCAATCGGGTGATTGCTTGTCTGCCGCGCGCGAAGCCGCGATCATGCGCCATCAGGGAGACGCCGGTCGCCCACCCCGGGTCAGTCGTCCCACCCGGGAAGGGCCACTGCGCCCGACTCCGATTCCTTCCAGCCACGCAACCAGGGCCATTCACGATGGGACGCATGTTCGAAACCCGCAAACACACCATGTTCGCCCGCTGGGATCGCATGGCCAAGGCCTTTAGCCGCGTCAGCAAGGACATCGCCATCGCCGTGCGCTCCGGCGGTGGTGACCCGGCCAACAACCCGTCGCTGCGCCGGATCATCCAGAATGCCCGCGCGGTCAACATGCCGAAGGACAAGGTCGAGGCCGCGATCAAGCGGGCTTCGGGCAAGGACGCCGCCAACTACGAAGTGGTGATCTATGAAGGCTATGCGCCCCATGGCGTGGCCGTGCTCGTGGAAGCCGCCACCGACAATCCCACCCGCACCGTCGCCAGCGTACGCAGCAGCTTCAACAAGCTTGGCGGCAGCCTGGGCGTGAACGGCAGCGTGGCCTTCATGTTCAAGCGCATGGGCGTCTTCACGCTGAACCCGGCGGGCCTCGACCAGGACGATCTGGAGCTCTACCTCATCGACCACGGACTGGAAGAAATGGGCGAAGGCGTGAGCGAAAAGGACGAACCGCTGCTGATCGTCCACTGCAACTTCGCCGACTTCGGCAATGTGCAGAAGGCGCTGGAAGACCGGGGCATCACCCCGCTTTCCGCCGAGCACGAATACCTCTGTACCACGGCCGCGGATCTCCCGGAAGCCCAGGCCAAGGAAGTGCTCGAACTGGTCGACCGGCTCGAACAGGACGACGACGTCCAGAACGTCTACCACACCCTCGCCTGACCGCGCCCTGCACCGCCGGAGCCTCGCATGCCTTCACACTCAAACCGTGCCCTGCGGATCGCCATCATCGGGGCCGGGATGGCCGGCATCCTCGCCGCCATCCGCCTGGAACGCGCCGGCCACACCGACTTCGTCCTCTACGAGAAAGCCTCGCGCCTCGGCGGCACATGGCGCGAGAACACCTATCCGGGGCTCGCCTGCGACGTGCCGGCACACCTCTACACCTACAGCTTCGAGCCCAATCCAGACTGGTCCAGCACCTTCGCGCCGGGGCCAGAGATCCAGGCCTACTTCGAGCGCGTGGCCGACAAGTTCGGCGTGACGCCGCGCATCCGGCTCAATGCGGAAGTCACCCATTGCGAGTTCGTGGACGGCCGCTGGCAGTTGAAGCTCGCCGACGGCAGCCGTGACGTCGCGGATGTCGTGATTGCCGCCACCGGCGTGTTGCACCACCCGAACATCCCCGAACTGCCCGGCATCAAGCGCTTCGCGGGCAGTACCTTCCACAGTGCGCGCTGGAACCACGACGTGCCGCTCGACGGGCGCAAGATCGGCGTGGTCGGCACGGGTTCGACGGCCATGCAGATCACCTCCGCCCTGGTGCCGCGCGTGGCGCGCTACACGCTCTTCCAGCGCTCCGCACAGTGGGTGATGGCAATCGACAACCCCAGCTACTCGGCCGCCGAGCGCGCGGCTTTCGCCAGCGACCCGGAAAAAATTGAAGCCATCCGCGCGGAAGCCAACACGATGATGATCGACTACGTGTCGAACGCCATCATCGACGCCGATTCGCCGGGCATGAAGTCCATCGAACGGCGCTGCCTGCAGAACCTGGAGAACAACGTCACGGATCCCGGGCTTCGCGAGCGCCTGCGTCCCGACTACCGCGCCGCCTGCAAGCGCCTCATCTTCTCGGCCGACTTCTACCAGGCCATCCAGCAGCCCAATGCGGAACTCGTCACCAACGGCATCGAGCAGGTCGAAGCCGCCGGCGTTCGCACCCTCGACGGTCGCCTGCACAAACTCGACGTGCTGGTGCTGGCCACCGGCTTCCGCGCCGATCGCTTCGTCCGGCCCACGGTGGTCCGCGGCCGCGATGGCGTGGATCTCGACAAGGTCTGGGCGGAACGCCCGATGGCCTACCTCTCGCTGTCGGTACCGGGCTTCCCCAATTTCTTCATGCTGAATGGCCCCAACGGCCCGGTGGGAAATTTCTCGCTCATCCGCATCGCCGAGCTGCAACTCGACTACGTGCTCCAGTTGCTGGAGGGCCTGGGCAAAGGCGAATACCGGGAAATCTCCGCCAGCCAGCAAGCCGCAAGCGAATTCGAAACGGCGCGCATCGAGGCGGCGAAGAAAAGCATCTGGGCCACCGGCTGCACGAGCTGGTACCTGGACAAGAATGGCGTGCCCGCGAGCTGGCCCTGGAGCTACACGCGGTTCACGGAGGAAATGGCCGGCCCGCGGTGGGAGGCCTTCGAGCGCGTCACCTGAGGCGTCCATGCGCCAGCCCACCAGGCCCGAGGCTTGCTCCGGCCCGGACCTGCGGGAGTCCTCGCGCCCAGCCGGCGCGAGGACTGCTGCCTACACCTTCACCATCAGCTTGCCGGTGTTCTCGCCGGTGTAGAGCTTGCGTAAGGACTTCACCGCGTTCTCGAGACCTTCGTCCATGTCGACACGGAACTTGAG
>JAYTTZ010000004.1:0-3200 GCA_043744805.1 Gammaproteobacteria bacterium | reverse complement strand
CGTTGCGAGCCTCGTGCATTGGTGGCAGTGGCGGCGCGAACTGGCCGCGTTCGCCAACAGTGGCGATCGCGTGCTGTTCGATTCCGATGGCGCATGGTGGATACAGCGCCCGGACGGACTGCGCATCCCCGCCAAGATCGCCGGCAATCCGCTCATCACGACATGGCTCATGGTGCTGCCCTTGCGCGCTGAGGGTGGTGGCGGACCCAGGAGGCTCGTGCTGTTGTCGGACAATCTCCCGGCCGATGATTTCCGCCGGCTCCGCGTCCGCCTGTTGTGGTCGACAGGCAGCCGGCGTTCATAGGCCCGCGCGCTCGCGCCATGCGAGCCACAGCATCCGGAGGGGCGTGAGTGCGGTGCGTTCTTCCCACACGCGGTAGCCGCCGCGCTCGATTTCTTCCAGCGTCGCTACGGCGAGGCGGGCCTCGGTGGCCAGCGCCAGCAGCGAACGCCGGCCAGGCAGGGACGCGAGATCCTGCGCGAGGCCTGCCCTGAGTTCGACTATCTCGCCCCGGAACACAGCAGCATGCCAGGCAGCGCCTTGCGGCGGCGGGATGGCGGCGTGCTGGAGGCTGTCGTCGCAGGGCAGGCGCAGGCCCCCGTCAAGGTGCGGTCGCGCATCGCGCAACAACCAGGCTTCTTCCACCTTGGCCGTGAGCCCGAGGGTGGCTGCATCTGGCGTGGCACCGGGCACCGCACTGCGCAGTGCACAGGCCCACAGCGGGCCATGCGCGTTGAGGAGCGCGGCGCGGCGTGCGCTGCGCGTCGCAAACCCGGGGCCGCCCAGCAGGGCTTCCATACCCGCGACCAGGGCGACGCCTGCGACGGGCAGTGCCGGGTCGGCCTCGACCAGCGCGCGGGTGAGCACGTGGCGCGGCGTGCCGCGGGCCATCTGGCCCATTTCCTCCCGCCACCAGGCGAGTTTGGTCACCGCGACGTCTGGGCTCGAACACGTAGCCGGGATACCGGCGATTGCCTTGCGCAGCGCCGCGATCGCGCCAAGCCGTCGGCGCAGGGCGGGCGGGAGGTACAAGTGGGCGTAGTAGGTTTCGGAACCCGCTGGCGGCAGCCAGCTTTCCAGCGTGTCGGCGCTCATCGCGCCGTGCGGCGCCTGGCCAGCCACTGGGCGATGCCGGCCGGATCGGCCACGATCGCGTCCGCGGCCCAGGCCCGTGGGTCTTCGCCCGGCCCGATGTAGCCATAGGCCGCGACCAGCGTGCGCATGCCGGCCCGCTTGCCGGCCTCGATGTCGCGCTCGGCGTCGCCGACGTAAACGCAGTGCGTCGGCTCGCAGCCTATCAAGGTGGCCGCGTGGAGCAGCGGCGCAGGGTGGGGTTTGCGCTCCGGCAGGGTGTCTCCGCTGACGACGCAGCCTGGCATCAGGCCAAGGGCAAGTTTCGCGAGCAGGGGTGCGGTCAGCCAGCCGGGCTTGTTGGTGACGATGCCCCAGCGCAGGCCCGTGTCTTCCAGCGAGGCGATCAGGGCTGCCATGCCGGGAAACAGCGTCGTGTCGTCCGCGACGTGTTCGTGATAGCGGTCCAGCAGTTCCAGGCGCGCGACCTCGAAAGCCTCGCTGCCTTCCGCGAATTCAAAGCCGAGTCGGATCAACGCAAAGCTGCCATGCGAGGCATGGGGGCGGACGTCGGCGTAAGGCAGGGGCGCTCGGCCGCGTGCGGCGCGAACCCGATTGAGTGCGGCCGCGAGATCCGGTGCGGTATCGAGCAAGGTGCCATCGAGATCGAACAGCACCGCCGCGATGGGCGGGTGCATTTCAGCCACGAAGTCGGGCGTGCACCAGGTAGTTCACGCCGACGTCGCGGGTGAGTTCGGCGCGGCGGGCAAACGGCAGGTAGCGCATGCCGGCGAGATGGCGAACCTCGAAGCCCGCGTCACGCAGCCACTGGCCGAGTTCGGACGGGCGAATGAAGCGACGGTAGTCGTGCGTGCCGCGAGGCAGCAGCCGGAGCAGATGTTCAGCCGCGAGGATGGTGGTGCCCCAGGCGCGTGGCGTGCGGTTGATGGTTGAGAGGAAGAAGTCACCGCCCGGGGCCAGCAGGTTCGCGCAGGCCTTGAGCAGGCTCGCGGGAGCGGGCAGGTGTTCGAGGAGTTCCATGCAGGTGATGACGGCATAGGGGGCGGGTGCCGCGCCAGCGTGGTCTTCGGCCGTCACGGCGGCATAGCGCGCGCTGGTGCCTGACACTGCGGCGTGTTCGTGGGCGGCGGCAATCACGGCTTCACTGGCATCGATGCCGAGCACCCGGGCCCCGGCAGCGGCGAGGCTTTCGGTCAGGAGTCCACCGCCACAACCCACGTCCAGGGTGTGGGCGCCTTCCAGGGTGGTATGCCTGGTGATGAATCCAAGCCTGCTAGGGTTGATTTCATGCAGGGTCCGGCTTGGCCCCTGCGGATCCCACCATTCGGCAGCCAGCGCCGAGAAGCGGGCGATTTCGGCCGGGTCGACATTGGCGGCAGGCGCCGCGCTTTCTGGGCTCACTCGTCATCCTCGTGGGCGCCGGGATTGATCTGCATGGTGGCGTCGAGGTTGACGAAGGTCGCTTCCGGCTGGAATTCCTCGGGGATTGCGGGCGGCGCCGACGGCTTGCCGGCGACCACTTCGTCGATCAGGCGACGCCGCTCCCGGATGTAGGTGCGGCGGTCGATCTTGGCCGTGGCATAAGCCTGGCAAAGGTCCCGCAGGTAGCCGTTTGTGACGTAGATGGTAGCGACCGTGCTCATGCCGAGATCTCGACGAAGCAGACCGTGACGTTATCCGTGCCGCCGCCTTCGAGCGCCATGTGGATAAGTTTCGCGACGGTCGCCTGGCCGTCCAGGCCTTCGAGCGCCAGCGCGATGTCGCGATCCAGCACGTGCTTGTCGAGGCCGTCGGAGCAGAGCAAGAAACGATCTCCCACCGCGAGTTCCACCATGTTGCATTCAAGGAACAGGTTTTCCGAGGCACCCACGGCGCGGGTGATGAGGTTGCCGTCCGGGTGGTTGTGGGCTTCCTCGCGCGTGATGATGCCGTGCTTGACGTATTCCTCGACTTTGGAGTGGTCGGTCGTCAGGCGCTCCAGCACGCCGTCGCGCAGACGGTAGAGGCGGCTGTCGCCGGCCCACAGGAAAGCCGCGTGTTCGCCGCAGGCGAGCAAGCCCACCACCGTACTTCCGATGACCTGGCGGCGCTCGCGGGACAGCGCCTG
>JAYTTZ010000003.1:0-12589 GCA_043744805.1 Gammaproteobacteria bacterium | reverse complement strand
TGATGCGCACGGCCAGCGGGCTGTTCGGATCGTTCAGCTCGGCGGCGCCCGCACCGGTGCCATCGCCCACGCCCTTGCTGCGCGCGGCGTCGATGTCGCTCATCTCGCCGCTGCTGATGCCGCGATTTTCAATCGCAGCGCCCGACGCATTCTTCTTGTTGAGGCTGGAGCACCCTGCGGTGACGAGCACCGCGACCAGCAGCAAGGTGGTTTTTACGAAGGCGCTTCTCATGTCTGTCTCCTGTTTCTCGTGATAACCAAAAAAGTAGAGCCCGCGCAGGCCTGCTGCGGGTTGTCGAATGTCATTGACGGAATGGACCCCAAGCCGGTTCCCGCACTTCACCTTGTTGCAAGGCCAGGCGTTGCTTGATCGAGCCATCCACTGAAACGGCGGCCAGTTCAGTGCCGCGTCCCGTCATTGTGGCATAGATGATCATGCTGCCGTTGGGCGCAAAACTCGGTGATTCATCGAGGTTCGACCCGGTAAGGATGCGGCTGCCGCCACTCTTCAAATCAAGCACGGCAATGCGGTAACCGCCGCCACCGTTGACCATCACCAACGACTTGCCGTCGGGTGAGTAGCTCGCCCTGGCGTTGTAGTTGCCCATGTTGAAGGTGACGCGGCGGGCTTCGCCGCCGGTCGGTGCCACGCGGTAGATCTGCGGTCCACCCCCACGGTCGGAGGTGAAGACAATGGCGCTGCCGTCCGGCGCCCACGCGGCTTCCGTGTCGATGGCTTCGCTGGTGGTGACCCGCGTCTGCTCGCCCGATCCGATGTCGACGACGTAGATATCCGGATTGCCATCCTTCGAGCGGGTCACGGCAAGCCGGCGACCGTCGGGTGCGAAGGCCGGTGCGCTGTTGATGCCCGCGCCAGACACCACCTTCTGCCGTTGGCCGCTGCGCACATCCTGCAGGTAGATGGCGGAATTGCGATCCTCGAAGGACACGTAGGCCAGGCGATTGCCGTCCGGCGACCAGGCCGGCGACATCAGGGGCTGCGGTGACTCGAGGATGGTCTTGGCGTCGTAGCCGTCGGCATCCGCCACTTGCAACCGGTAGGTGCTGCGCTTGGCGTCCTGCCGCGCGACCGTCACGTAGGCGACACGGGTGGAGAACGCGCCAGGCGTATTCAGCAAGGTCTTGTAGATGAGGTCGCTGATCTGGTGGGCGGTGAGGCGGAGCGAGCCCGCCTGGGTCGGGATCTGGAAACCGGCGAGCTGCTTGCCGCCGAACACATCGAGCAAGCGGAATTCCACCAGGTAGCCACCGTCAGCACTGGCCGTGATGCGCCCGATGACGAGGTTGTCCATGCCCACGGTGCGCCAGTCCTTGAAGTTCACCTGGCCCGGATCGCTTGGCGTTGACGGCAGGTCGTCGGGCGGCATCGGCTTGAAGCGGCCGCTGCGGGTGAGATCGCTGGTGATGATTTGCGCGACGTCCTGCGGCATGGGCGCGCCGGCCCATTCGAACGGAACGATCGCGATGGGCAGTGCGCCTTCCACGCCCTGCGTGATGCGGATGACCAGTGGCCCCCCGCCCAGGCCCTGGGCTACGGCGCCACAGCAGGCGATACAGAAGACCAGGCTTGCTAACCACTTCATTGGCTGATTCCCGACGGATCGAATTCGAACTGGATGTCTTTCATCTGCTGGAACAGGCGCGGATCGTCCGGTACCGGCAGGGGTGACGCCTTGCGCACGGCAAGCTCGGCCTGCCGATCGAAGGTCGTGTTGCCGCTGGACTTGATCACGCGGGCATCCACCACTTCGCCGCCCGGGATCATTCGCACGAGCAAGGTACACTTCAATCCGCTGCTGATGTCGGGCGCCACGAAATTACTGGACACCTGGCGCAGGATGGCCGCCGTGTAACGGGCCAGTGCCGACTGGTCCTGCCTGGCCTGGTTGGCCGAAGAAAGTTCTGCTTCCTCGGCGGCAAGTTCGTCCGCCAGCGCCTTGGCTTCATCGGCCTTGCGCTTGGCTTCGGCTTTCTTCGCGTCGGCGGCAGATTTTTTCTTCGCTTCTTCGGCCTGTTTTTTCTCGTTGGCCTTCTTGCTGGCTTCCTCCGCCTTCTTCGCTTCGTCCTGCTTCTTTTTTTCGTCAGCTTTCTTGAATTCTTCGAGCTTCTTCTGGTGTTCCTCGAGCTTCCGGTTCTCGGCGACCTTCTGCTGCTCGGCCTGTTCCTTCTCCTTCACCGCCTGCTCTTTTTCCTGCAGGAGTCTCTGCTTCTCCTGATCGAGCTTGCGGTTTTCGGCCTGCTTTTCGGTCTTGAGCTTTTCGAGCGCCTTTTCCTCGTTCTTGAGGCGGTCCTCGGCTTCCTTGACCTTGCGGTCGGCTTCCTGCTGCTTGGCCTGGTCGGCTGATTTCAGTTTCTTGATCTCTTGCGCCACGGCTTTCGAATCGACCGCCGTCGCGTTCATGATCTTCGACTCGCCCGGCGGCGTGGGCGCCGGCGTGCTGGCGAAGTCGAGCCCCACCACGAACACCAGCACGATGGCCGAGTGCAGCAGCAGCGAGAAGTAAAAGCCGCGACCACGGCCTTTGCCTTCCTCCGCCGGGCGCTTTTCGCGAGGGGTAATCTTCACGGTGTTCCCTCGATCGACTTACTGCTTGGTGCCCGGCGGATCGGTCATCAGGCCCACGGTGGAAATGCCCGCGCCTTGCATGAGCGCCATCACTTCCACCACGCGCCCGTAGGGCACGCCGGCGTCGCCGCGCACCAGGAACTGGGTGCCCGGCTTGTACTTGTTGACCCCGGCCACCCGGGTGGCCAGCGTGTCTTCGTCGATGGGTTCAGCCGGTTTCTCGCCAAGGTCGGTGAAGAGCTCGCCCGCAGCGTTGATGCTGATGATGACCGGCTCCTGGTTGCTCGGTTCGATGACTTCCGTCGTGGCCTGTGGCAGATCGACCTTCACGCCCTGCGTCACCAGCGGTGCCGTCACCATGAAGATGATGAGCAGCACCAGGGTGACGTCGATGTAAGGCACGACGTTCATTTCGGCTATCAGGCGCTTGCCGCGGCGCCCCCCGCCGCGCTTTAAAACGCTCGCCATGGCCTAGACGTGCACCTGGCGCTGGAGGATGGCGGAGAACTCCTCGAGGAAAATTTCGTAGCGGCTGGCCAGCCGGTCGATCTCGCTGGAAAAGCGGTTGTAGAAAATGACCGCAGGGATGGCCGCGAAGAGGCCCATCGCGGTGGCGACCAGCGCTTCGGAAATGCCGGGTGCCACCATCGCGAGCGTGGCCTGGCCGGCGTTGGAGAGGCCGCGGAAGGAATTCATGATCCCCCACACCGTGCCGAAGAGACCGATGTACGGGCTGACCGATCCGACCGTCGCGAGCATCGGCAGGTTGCTTTCCAGGGCTTCGAGTTCGCGGCTGAGCGCAATGCGCATCGCGCGCTGCGAGCCTTCAAGCACCATCTCGGGCGGCAGGCCTTCCTTCTTGCGGAGCCGCGCGAACTCTTTGAATCCGGCTTCGAACATGCGCTGCGTGCCGTCGGACTTGGCCCGCTGGTGCGAAATGCGGTTGAAGAGCGCCGTGAGGTCTTCGGAAGACCAGAACTGGTCTTCGAAGAGCAGGGCCGCGCGCTTGGCCAGGAGGAGGTCGCGCCGCTTGGTGAAGACCAGCGCCCACGACGCCATCGACGCCGCCAGGAGCGCCAGCATCACGAACTTCACCAGCAGGCTCGCGCCCAGGATGAGGCTGGCTATCGACATGTCACCGTGCATTGCTAATCCTCTGGTAGATCTCTTCCGGCATGCGCTGGGGCTGCATGCGCTTGAGGTTGACGCTGCCTACACGAATCTCGCCGCTGCAGAGCCGCTGGCCTGCGCCGTCAAGCAGGTCCTGCCGGAACTCGACGCTGGCCCAGCCACAACGCATGACCTCGCAAGTTGCAAGAAGTTGGTCGTTGAAGCGCGCAGGGCGCAGGAAATCGACTTTGGCGCTGCGCACGACGAAGCCGATGCCGTGCTCCCGCACGATCTGGTCCTGCTCGAAACCCAGCGTCCGCAGCCACTCCGTGCGCGCCCGTTCCATGAACTTGATGTAGTTCGCGTGGTAGACGATGCCGCCGCTGTCGGTGTCTTCGTAATAGACGCGGATGGGCCAGCGAAATTCGCTCACCGGGGCACCCCATCGTCGAAGAGATCCTGCGCCTGCATCGCGCCCGGCGGTGGACTCAAGCCAAAATGCAGCCAGGCGGAGCGCGTGGCCATGCGCCCGCGCGCAGTGCGCAGCAGGTAGCCCTGCTGGATGAGGAAGGGCTCGACGACATCCTCGATCGTGCCGCGTTCCTCGCCAATCGCCGCCGCCAGGCTGTCCACGCCCACTGGGCCGCCGTCGAACTTCTGCATGATCGTGAGCAGTAGGCGCCGGTCCATGGTGTCGAAACCGTTGGCGTCCACGGCCAGCATATCGAGCGCCCGCGACGCCACTTCGCCGGTCAGGCGGCCGTCGGCCTTCATTTGCGCGAAGTCCCGGGCCCGCCGCAACAGTCGGTTGGCGATGCGCGGGGTGCCTCGCGCACGGGACGCAATTTCGCGCGCACCCTCGGCGTCGATCACAAGACCCAGGATCTGGCTGGAGCGACGGACGATGTGGGCGAGATCGTCCACGGAATAGAACTCGAGGCGCTGCACGATGCCGAAGCGGTCCCGCAGCGGCGAAGTCAGGAGCCCGGCCCGGGTGGTCGCGCCGATCAGCGTGAACGGTGGCAATTCGAGCTTGATGGCGCGCGCCGCGGGACCTTCGCCAATCATGATGTCGAGCTGGAAGTCCTCCATCGCCGGATAGAGGATCTCCTCCACCACGGGACTCAGGCGGTGGATTTCGTCGATGAAGAGGACGTCGTTGGGTTCGAGGTTGGTCAGGAGCGCCGCCAGATCGCCCGGACGTTCCAGCACGGGGCCGGAAGTCTGGCGCAGGTTGACCTGCATCTCGTGGGCAAGGATGTTGGCGAGCGTGGTCTTGCCGAGGCCGGGCGGCCCGAAGATCAGCACGTGATCCAGCGCTTCGGCGCGGTGCCGCGCAGCGCCGATGAAGATTTCCATCTGCTCGCGCACCGCCGGCTGGCCGACGTAGTCCTGCAGTCGCCGCGGGCGAATCTTGCCGTCCAACGCAAGTTCGTCGGAATTGGGGTCGGCGGAGATGAGGCGGTTATTCGACATGGTGGCTAGAGTGCCTCATTGTGCAGGTGCCGCATGAATCGGGAATGAACTGCCGCCGCGGGCTTCCTCATGCGCGCGCCAGTCCACGCAGGACTTCGCGGATGATGACGTCCGTCGACTTGCCGTCGGTCTCGATGGCGTGCACCAGCTTGCTTGCTTCCTGGGGTTTGTAACCGAGGCCGATGAGGCCACTCACGGCGTCCGCGAGGGCATCGCCCGGCGGCGGCGCACCGGTGGTCGGTCCACGGACGGCGGCACCCGCCCCTACCCAGGCACCCACCCGGTCGCGCATTTCCACGATGAGCCGCTCGGCGGTCTTCTTGCCGATGCCGGGCAGCGTGGTGAGCCGGGTGGCGTCGCCCCGCTGCACGCTGCCCACGAATTCGTCCACCTGCATGCCGGAAAGCACCGCGAGCGCCATCCGGGCGCCCACCCCGCTCACCTTGAGCAAGGCCTGGAAGAGTTCACGCTCGGCGAGCGTTGCAAAACCGTAAAGGCTTTGCGCGTCTTCCCGCACCACAAGATGGGTGTGCAGGATGACTTCCTGGTTTAACTCGGGCATCACCCAGTGGGTGCTCATGGGCGCATCCACTTCGTAGCCCACCCCGTGGCACTCCACCAACAGTCGCGGTGGGCGCTTCTCGATCAGGAGGCCGCGCAGCCGGCCGATCACGGGCGGCGTCCCCCGCGGGCGATGGCCATGGACACCAGGCTCTGGCGCGTATGGGCGTGGCAGAGGGCGACCGCGAGCGCATCGGCGGCGTCCGTGCGCAGGGTCCCTTGCAGGCCCAGCAGGATTTTCACCATGTGTTGCACCTGATCCTTGGTGGCGTGGCCGCGCCCGACCACCGCCTGCTTGATTGCGTTGGGCGCGTATTCGTGGACCGGCAGGTCGCCCATGGCCGCCGCCACGATGGCCGCGCCGCGCGCCTGGCCGAGCTTGATGGCGGAATCGGGGTTGCGGCTCATGAACACCTTCTCGATGGCCACTTCATCCGGCCGATGCTCGCGGATGACGGCGCTCAACCCGGTGTAAATCTTGCGCAAGCGCTCCGCCAACGGGAGTTCAGCCATGTCCACGCAGCCACTGGCCACCAGGACGCTCTTGTTCCGGTCCGTCTCGACCACCCCGTAGCCGGTTACCCGCGAGCCGGGGTCGATGCCGAGGATGCGGGTCACGCGCCCTCCTCATGCATCGTTGTTCCCGAGCACCTGCTGTTTCTGCGCAGCCGCGAAATCCAGCAGCCTGCGAATGGGACGGACGGCGCGGGCGCAGAGTTCGGGCGGGACCAGGATTTCGTTGCCGCCGGTGCGCAGCGTGTTCGCCAGCTTGCGCAGGCCGTTCATGGCCATCCATGGACAGTGCGCACAGCTTCGGCAGGTGGCGCCGTGCCCGGCGGTGGGCGCTTCAATCAGCAGTTTGCCCGGCGCGGCCTGCTGCATCTTGTAGAAGATGCCGCGATCCGTGGCGACGATGAAGGCTGCGGCGGGCAGCGTCTTCACCGCATTGATGAGCGCTGAGGTGGACCCCACCACGTCGGCGAGCGCGATGACCGAGGGCGGCGACTCCGGGTGCACCAGCACTTTGGCTGCGGGGTGCCTGGCGCTGAGGTCGGCCAGCTCGCGGCCCTTGAATTCCTCGTGCACCACGCAGGCGCCGTTCCACAACAGCATGTCCGCACCGGTGTTGGCGCGGATGTAATCGCCGAGGAAGCGATCTGGCGCCCAGAGGATTTTCTTGCCCTGGGCGTGCAGGTGGCGCACCACGTCGATCGCGCTGCCGGAGGTCACCATCCAGTCGGCGCGGGCCTTAACCGCCGCGCTGGTATTGGCGTAGACGACCACTTCGCGGTCCGGATGCTGGTCGCAGAAGGCGGCAAAGGCGTCTGCCGGGCAGCCGAGGTCGAGCGAGCATTCGGCGCCGAGGTCCGGCATCAGCACGCGCTTCTCGGGATTGAGGATCTTGGCGGTCTCGCCCATGAAGCGGACCCCCGCCACCACCAGCGTGCTGGCCGGGTGTTCGTGGCCGAAGCGCGCCATGTCGAGGGAATCCGACACATAGCCGCCGGTCGACTCGGCCAGCGCCTGCAGGTTGGCGTCGGTGTAGTAGTGCGCCACCAGCACCGCGTTTTCGCGGGCCAGCAGGGTGCTGATTTCGGCGGTGAGCGCGTCACGCTCGGTGTCGTCGAGCCGCTCGCTCAAGGTGGGCGGGACGTGGAAGACAGGGGGCGGCAGGGTGACCATGCCGGTGATGATGTCAGTCTGCATCAGGGCGTCCCGGACGTGCGCCCAGCTGGGCGGGGTGGGGCTTTGGCAAGGCTGCCGCCATGCCCCGGCGGGGGCTTGGGCGACGGCAGCAGATCGCGGGCAGCACTCAAGGCTGCGCGGGCGGCGCTCCCTCGGCGCGCCGCAGGCGGATGCCCAGCTCGCGGAGCTGCGCTTCGCCGACCGGTGTCGGCGCGGCGGTCAGCGGGCAGCTGGCGGTCTGGGTCTTGGGGAAGGCGATGACTTCGCGGATGGAGCGCTCGCCGCTCATCAGCATCACCAGGCGGTCGAGGCCGAAGGCGATGCCCCCGTGCGGGGGCGCGCCGTACTGGAGGGCGTCCAGCAGGAAGCCGAACTTCTCGCGCGCCTCTTCCTCGCCGATCCCCAGCAGGCCAAACACCTTGGACTGCATCTGCTGGTGGTGAATACGGATGGACCCGCCGCCGACTTCGCTGCCGTTCAGCACCATGTCGTAGGCGCGGGAGAGTGCGGCACCGGGATTGGCCACCACGCTGTCGGCGTCCGCATGCGGCGCGGTGAAGGGGTGGTGCAAAGCCACCCAGCGCTTGCTATCGGCGTCCCAGTCGAACATCGGGAAATCGATGACCCAGATCGGGCGCCACTCGCCAACGAGCAGGCCCAGATCGCCTGCGACCTTGTCGCGCAGTGCACCCAGGGCAGCGTTGACCACTTTGGCGGCGTCGGCGCCGAAGAAAATGAGATCCCCGGACTGCGCGCCGGTGCGGGACAGAATCCCGGCCACCACGGCGTCGGACATGAACTTCACGATTGGCGAATTGAGCCCCTCGCGGCCGGCGGCGAGGTCCGTCACCTTGATGTAGGCCAGGCCGCGCGCGCCGTAGATGGCGACGAACTCCGTGTAGGTGTCGATCTGGCTACGGGTCAGCGCAGCCCCGCCCGGCACGCGCAGCGCCGCCACGCGGGAAGCGGGGTTGCTGGCGGCAGCGGCGAAGACCTTGAAGTCCACGCCCACCATGAGATCGGCCAGCTCCACCAGTTCCAGCGGGTTCCGCAGGTCCGGGCGATCGCTGCCGAAGCGGTGCATGGCTTCCGCGTAGGTGATGCGCGGGAAGGGATTGGGCAGGGCGACATCCAGGACGTCCTGGAACAGCTCGCGAATCATCCGCTCCATCAGCTCGGTGACGGCCTGCTCGTCCACGAAGGACATTTCGATATCAAGCTGGGTGAACTCCGGCTGGCGGTCGGCGCGGAGGTCTTCGTCGCGGAAGCAGCGGACGATCTGGTAGTAGCGATCGAAGCCCGCCACCATCAGCAGCTGCTTGAAGAGCTGCGGCGATTGCGGCAATGCGAAGAACTTGCCGTTGTGGACGCGGCTCGGCACCAGGTAATCGCGGGCGCCTTCCGGGGTGGCCTTGGTGAGCACCGGGGTCTCGATGTCGAGGAAACCGGCGTCATCCAGGAACCGGCGGAAATAACGCGCCACCTTGGCCCGCAGCAGCATGTTTTCCCGCATGCGCGTGGTGCGGAGATCGATGTAGCGATAGCGGAGCCGGGTTTCTTCCTGGACGTTCGGGTCGTCCAGCTGGAAAGGCGGCGTCTGCGCGGCGTTCAGGATTTCGAGTTCCCGCACCAGCACTTCCACCTTCCCCGTGCCGAGATTGGGATTGACCGTGCCGGCGGGGCGGTGGCGCACCTTGGCCCGGGCCTTGAGCACGTACTCGCTGCGGGCCCGTTCCGCCAGCGCAAAGGCGGCCGGGGTGTCCGGATCGATCACCACCTGCAGCACCCCCGAACGATCACGGAGGTCGATGAAAATCACGCCGCCATGGTCGCGGCGGTGGTGTACCCACCCGCAGACGGTGACTTCCTGGTCGATAAGTGCTTCGGTGACGTCACCGCAATAATGAGTACGCATGGGCTGTACGGCTTCAAGGCTGCTGGGGAGGTGGGGAGAACGTGCGCAAGATCGGGGCCGACACAATGCCGAGGCATGATACGGGGCCGCTTAGGGGTGCTGCAACGCGAGAGTCGCCGCCGCTACGCGACGCGGCCCGGAGGCCTCAGGCGGCGGCGTCGCCCGGGCTCGAGGACTTCGTCTCCGCCGGTGCGGTGGCGGTGGCGGTGGTGGCGGCGGCCGGTTCGGACGGGGTGCCCGGCGTGCTGTCAGGCTTGGGCGCCGCCTTGCCCTTGTCGCGAAAATCGGTCACGTACCAGCCTGAGCCTTTCAGGGCAAAACCCACCGCTGAAATCTGGCGCACCAGTTCCGGCGTGTGGCAGTTGGGACAGTCCGTCAGCGCGTCCTCGGACATGCGCTGAACGGCGTCGAGGGTGTGCCCGCAGGCACTGCATAGGTAAGCGTAGGTTGGCATGGTGTTCTCTTCGGCGACTCTGGAAACAGGGGCGTACGCAGGAAATGGGTGCGCTGGCGGCATTTTCAAGCCGTACGCGCGATAGCGCCAGCCCGGCGACACCCCCACCGAAGCCAGTACGGGCAGGAATGCCACTGGAGAGCTTGCAAGATACCCGCGCGGGCAGGCTCGGTTGGCTTGGTCTGCCGGGGTGATTTCGCTATCATCCGCCCTCCCCGCGCCAGCCCCTTCCGGCTGGCCACGCCCGTCGCGCGCCGTTAGCTCAGCTGGTAGAGCACCGGACTTTTAATCCGAGGGTCGTAGGTTCGAGCCCTACACGGCGCACCATTTGAATCAGAAGGTTATAGAGATCAAACGCAAGTAACGTCGCGCCGAAACTTCTCATGTAGGCGTGGTGTAGGCCTTTCGGATTAATCCGGGGTTGCTCGTTACGCGAACTTCTGGCGCATGCTGGTGGCACCCCCGTCCAATGCGCGACTTAGATGCCCCTTGCTTTTTTTCAAGCCCAAGCCTTCCACCGTAGCCGTCAGCAACCAGTGGCATAGACCTGCAACGCCTGAGCCCTGAGCGCCCCGGCCTTGCGGGGCGCATCGTGTGATCTGCTACCGCGGCCACCTCTTGCCTCTAAGGCTCAGCTCTACCTACCGCACGTTGGTCGAGAGTTTTTCGATCAATATCAAAAATATTTTGTGATTTGGAAGTTTTGATGCATAAATGATTTTTATTTTTCAATAACCCCCTCAAATCCCATGCTCATCGAGTTCCGCGTCAAGAATTTCCGCAGCTTCCGCGATGAGCAGGTGCTGAGCCTCGTGGCGTCCGCGCAGAAGCCCCAGCTGGAAACCCACGCCATCGCCACCGGCCTCAAAGCCGCGCCCCACGTGTTGAAATCCGCCGTGATCTACGGCCCCAACGCCGGCGGCAAGTCCAACTTCATCAAGGCTTTGCAGTTCATGCGCGGCGTGGTGCTGGAGTCCGCCAAGCTGCGCTCCGACCAGACCTTCGACAGGCTGCAGCCTTTCCGGCTGGATCCGGCGTCCGCCAGCCAGCCCACGGAATTTGAAGTCACTTTTCTGCTGGATGGCGTGCGCTACCAGTACGGCTTTGCCATGACCACCCAGCGCATCGTGCGAGAGGAACTGCTGGTTTATCGCGCCTTCAAGCCGCAGCGCTGGTTCTCGCGCCGCCTGGATGAGGCCACAGGCCGGGATACTTACGAATTCGGCCCCGCCCTGAAAGGCGCCAAGGCGGTCTGGGAAAGCGCTACCCGCCCCAACGCGCTTTTCTTGTCCACCGCAGAGAACCTCAACAGCGACGCACTGCGCACTGTGGTCGGCTGGTTTGCCTCGCGTCTGGTCATCTTCAACGAGTTCAACACCCTGGTGCCGCAGTTTTCCGTGGAGATGCTGAAACAGGCGCCGGGCAAGCAGGCCATCCTGGAGGTCCTGCAGGCGGCGGACACCAGCATCGCCGACATCGAAGTCAGCACCCCCCGGCAGATGATGGTCCACCAGATCAACTTCGATCTGGCCTCCGGCAAGCGGGAGGAAACCTTCGGCGAGCAGCCCGTGGACGAGCTCAAATTCCACCACCGCACGCCGGACGGCGCCGCGGTGTTCGAGCTTGCGGATGAATCCAGCGGCACCCGCAACCTGCTGTTCCTCATCGGCCCGGTGCTCGACATCCTGGCCAAGCGCTGCACCCTGGTGGTGGACGAACTGGACACCAGCCTGCACACCCTGCTGGTCCGCGCGCTGGTGCGCCTGTTCCATGAGCCCGACGCCAACACCGGCGGCGCCCAGCTCATTTTTTCCACCCACGACACCGCCCTGCTGGACGCCTACGGCCTGTTCCGTCGGGACCAGATCTGGTTTGTGGAGAAGGACGCCCACCAGCGTTCCACCCTGTACCCGTTGCTCGATTTCAGCCCGCGCAAGGCAGAAGCGTTGGAGCGCGGCTATCTGCAGGGGCGCTACGGCGCCTTGCCTATGCTGCCGCACAACTTGCTGATCGCGGACGGCTGATGGGGCGGGGCGACCAGCCGAAGCATCGGCAACTGAAACGCGAGGAGAAGCGCAGCGCGAGAAAGCGCGCTCCGTTTCAACGGATCCTCATCGTGACGGAAGACAGCAAGTCCGCTGCCTACTATCTGCGGGAAATCTGCAGGGCGGAACGACCGCAGTGCGCCAGTGTGGTTGTCCAGCCCAGCACCTTGGGCACGGCGGCAACTCAGATCGTGGAGTCCGCACGGCAGATTCTGGTAGAGGGCAATCCTCACCGCAGCATCCCACCAGGTGCCTTCGACCAGGTGTTCGCTGTTTTCGACCGCGACACCCCGGCCAATTACGACAAGGCACTGGCGCAGGTCAGCACGCTCGACCGGAAATTCAGGAACGACGAAAAACAACCCGTGAGCTTCAAGGCCATCGTCGCCAACCCCTGCTTCGAACTCTGGCTGCTGCTCCATTTCGAAGACGTCCTCGCGCCGATAAACGCCAGCGAGGCGTTCCACCGCCTGCAAGCCCGATACCCCGCCTACACCAAAAGCCTCCAAGGCACGTACGCCCACACCCGCCAAAGCTTCGACATCGCCAGTAAGCGTGCCAAAGCGCTGGCAGTGACTCCCGATGGCCCCCACACCAACTTCCACGAGCTCGTCGATCTGCTCACCGGCCTCAAGGCCTGATTAACTGTCGACGCTTTCCTGCGCCAGGGCGCGCCGGCCGCGGCACTCGCCGGACACAGATTGTGACTGGCAGGAAGTCTTCGTATATTCCATTTGCCCGGCGCTGGCACGCAG
>JAYTTZ010000002.1:0-40747 GCA_043744805.1 Gammaproteobacteria bacterium | reverse complement strand
AGCACCCCGGACTGGCGGCGCGCCAGCCGGCCTTTCGGCGAGAACTGCGGTTTCGTGCTGGGTGAGTCGGGCCAGTACTTCGTGATTTGCGACGACACTCTGGCGCTGGAGCTTGGCGCCGACATCCACGGCGCGGTGCCGGATGTGTTCGTCAACGCGGATGGTTTCAAGAAATCCATTTCCTCACCCGGCCCGGGCAACTACATCACCCTCTCCAAAGCCGTGGCCGCGATGCGCAGCCTGCTGGGCGAGGACGCCGTGCGCACGCGGAGCTTCATCCAGGCGCATGGTTCCAGCACGCCGCAGAACCGGGTGACGGAATCGCGCATCTTCAACGAAGTGGCGGCGGCCTTTGGCATCGAGCAGTGGCCGGTCACCGCCATCAAGGCCTTCGTGGGCCACTCGCTGGCGCCGGCAAGTGCCGACCAGCTCACCAACACGCTCGGCGTGTTCCGCCACGGGATCCTGCCCGGCATCAAGACCACGCCGGCGATTGCGCCTGACGTGCATCGCGAGCACCTGGATATCGTGCTGAAGGACACCGACGTCAGCGATCGCGCGGACATCGGCTTCCTCAATTCAAAAGGCTTTGGCGGCAACAACGCCACCGGCGCCATCCTTTCGCCCCAGGTGACGCTGCGGATGCTGGAGAAACGCCACGGCGCCGCGACGATGCAGGATTATCGCAAGCGGCTTGAAGCCACGCGCGCAGCCGTCGCCGCGTACGACGAAGCCTGCTGCCGCGCGCCGATGCAGCCGATCTATCGCTTTGGCGACGACCTCATGGACGAAAACCAGATCAGGATCGACGCCCACAGCCTGCGCCTGCCCGGCATCGTTAATGCCGTGAACCTGGATCTCCCCAACCGCTATCCGGACATGGTGTAAACATGGGTGACCTCCCGCGCGGGCGCGCAGACGCCAACCACTGCTTTGTCTGCGGCCCGGACAACCCGCTGGGCCTGCGCATCACTTTCCACCTCGAAGGCGAGGTCTGCCGCGGCGAGTTCACGCCGGGCGAACACCACGTGGGCTTCGATCAACTCACCCACGGCGGCATCGTCTACAGCGCGCTCGACGACGTGATGGCCAACTGGCTCTTCCTGCAGGGCGCCCGCGCGGTGACCGCCAAGTGCGAGATCCGCTATCGCAAGCCGCTGCCGGTGGGCGTGCGCGCGACGCTGGAAGCGCGCCTCACGCAACGCAAAGGGCGGCTGTGCGTGCTGGAGTCCCTCCTCAAGCGCGCGGACGACGGCACGGTGGTGGCCAGCGCCGAGGCGAGCTTCATGGTGGAGGACTTGGGTCGGCAGTCGAATGTCTGAAGCGACTTCAGCCGGGCGTCCCGAGACCAAGCGCTGCAGCCGCTGCCAGGCGGTCTTCGAGTGCGGCGCGCGACTGGACGCTTGCTGGTGCCAGCAATTGCCGGCGCTCCCGCTCGACCACCTCGACTCGGGCCGCGATTGCCACTGCCCCGCTTGCCTCCTTGCACTTACCCAATCGACCACAGATCAACATGTGGTTTGAACGCACCAAGCTCATCCGCTTCCAGCACTGCGATCCGGCGGCGATTATTTTCTATCCGCAGTACTTCGTGCTGTTCCACGAACTGCAGGAAGACTGGTTCACCGAAGGCCTGGATGAAAACTACGGCGACTACATCTTCCGCCAGCGCCTCGGCGTGCCGTCGGTAAAAGCGTCCTGCGAATTCCTCGCGCAAAGCCGACTGGGGGATGAAGTGCTGTTTCGCCTGCACCCCACCGTGCTCGGCAAGAGTTCGCTCACGTTCACGGCAGAGGCCGCGTGCAAGGGCGAGTTGCGGGCACGCGGAGAGTTCACCGTGGTGCAGATGTCACTCGACACGCGCAAGGCGGTGCCGTTCAGGGGTGGGCTGCGGGCGCGGATCGAGTCCTTCATGCAGGACTGAACGCCCGACCCAAGCGGCCTTCCCTGCTTCGCCGCCTTCGGGAAATGCGGCAGTTTCGTCGGATCCACCAGCATGCGCTGGTAGAGATCGTTGCGTTGCCCCGCCCGCCCCTGGAACAACGCTTCCTGGCTACCGCTGGTGGGCGGCAGATAAACCCAAGCTCCATGCTGCGTGCTCCCCGTTCATTGCCGCGGGCGAGTGTGCTCGTCGCTTGTTGTCGTGGGCTGCAACTGTTGGATTGACCTGGTGATGTCGATTGAGCGCCGGGGTTTCCCCCGGAGCATGGAGCGGCCCCAGCACGAACTCAGAGCAGAAAATCACCCGCCACCAGCTTGGTGACGCCGTGGAGCGCGATGGCGAACTCCGCGGTGGCGGGGTTGCTGTCGGTATTGCCGTACAGCACGCCGCCCACGAACTGGAGCTGGCCGGCGGCCGTGAACTTGCTGACGAGGGTGGAGGAGAAGGCATTGTCGGCCGCGGAAGAGGCGATAGCGTCGATGCCGTGGAGATCGAGGGCGTCGCCGGTACGGAAGTCGGTGATGACGTCACAGGTGCTGCTGGTCTTGCCGGTGTCGGACAGCGAACTAAAATCAAACCGGTCGTGACCACCGCCACCGGTCATGGTGTCCTTGCCTGCCAATCCCACGATGACATTGCTGCCGCTGTTGCCGGACAGTACATCGTTGAAGTCCGAGCCGACGAGGTTCTCGAAGTGGAACAAGGTGTCGGTGCCGGAACCTCCGGTGGCCTGCGCCGTGGTCTTGGCGAGGCTTACCGTCACGCCCTTGTTGGCGGTGGTACCCAGCAGATAGGAAACGGTGTCGTTGTCGCCGCCGCCGTCGAGGCGATTATTGCCGGCGCCTGCAAAGAGGATGTTCTTGCCTGCGTTGCCGGTGAGGTCGGCAGCAGAAGCCAGCGAGACGAAGCCAAGTTCCACGTTGGTGGCCAGGGTGTAGGAGGACACAAAGCTGTACACGCGATCCTGCGTCCCGGCCTGGGCGCTGCTGGCTTCCACCACGACGTCACCCGGTTCACGCACGTAGTAGGTGTCGTTGCCGTCACCGCCCGTCATGCGATCGTTACCCGCGCCGCCGTCCAGCGAGTTGTCGGTGGTGCTGCCGGTGAGCGCGTCGGCGTAGGCACTGCCGATGAGGTTCTCGATGCTGCCCAGGGTATCGGTGCCGGCCCCCCCAGTCGCCTGTGCGGTGATCTTGGCGAGGCTTACCGTCACGCCGGCGGTTGCGCCCAACAGGTAATTCACCGTATCCGAGCCGCCACCGCCGTTGATGAGGTTGTTGCCCCGGCCGGCGTAGAGCATGTTGCCAAGGGTGTTGCCCGTGAGCTTGGCGGTGGTGTCGATCGCGATGATGCCGGTCTCGACGTTGGTGGCCAGGGTGTAGGCCGCGATGAAGCTATAGACGACGTCGGAGCCTCCGGTGACGCGGGTGGCGTTGGTTTCCACCACCACGTCCTGGCTGTTACGGACATAGTAGGCATCGTCTCCATTGCCGCCGGTCATGCGGTCGTTGCCGTCACCGCCATCGATGACGTTCGCCCCGGCGTTTCCGGTGAGCGCGTCGGCATATGCAGATCCGGTCAGGTTCTCGATGGACACCAGGGTGTCGTTGCCGGAGCCGCCCGTCACCTGCAGCGCAGACGTGACGAGGCTCATCGTGACGCCGGTGGTCCCACCCACGCCGTAGAGGTAGGACACGGTGTCATTTCCAAGCCCGCCCGTGATGACGTTGTCACCCGCTCCCGCAAACAGATCATTTGCTAGACCGTTGCCGGTGAGATTGGACGCCGAGGACGTGACGATGCGCGCGTTTTCGACGTTGCTTCCCAGGGTGAAACTGCTCGCGTAGGAAAACACGAGATCCACGCCACCGGTGGTGCGGTTGCTGTTGCTTTCGTTGACGACGTCGAGCAGATCGCGGACGTAGTAGGCGTCGTCGCCGTCGCCGCCGGTCATCGTGTCGACGCCGCTGCCACCATCAATGCGATCATTGCCCGCGCCGCCGGTGAGGATGTCGCCTCCTGCACCGCCTTCGAGCACGTTGTCGTTGGCGTCGCCAGTGAGCATGTCGGCGTAGTCGGAACCCGTGAGGTTCTCGATGGACATCAGTTGATCATTGCCGGAGCCGCCAGTGGCCTGCGCGGTCGCCACCGATAAATCGAAAACCACGCCCGTCGTGCCGGCCACGGCGAACTGCCAGGACACCGTGTCATTGCCCGTGCCACCGTCGATGACGTTGTCGCCAACCCCGGCATAGAAGGTGTTGGCCAGTAGATTGCCGCTCAGTGACGCTGCAGCGACGCCAACGATGTAGCCCTGCTCGACGTTTGCGCCAAGGGTATAGCTGGCGAGGAACGAGTACACGAGATCGACGCCGCCGGTCACCGCATTCGCGTTGCTCTCGGTGACCACGTCGCCGGCTTCCCGCACGTAGTACGTGTCGGACCCATCACCGCCACCCATCGTATCGACGCCGCTGCCGCCGTCGAGCGAATCATCACCGGCGCCGCCGTCAAGCGAATCGTTACCGCCGTTGCCCGCAAGGACGTCGGCACCTGAGCCACCCGTGAGGTTGTCAATGCCAGGTCCACCGGTGAGTCGATCGTCACCGCCGCCACCGACCAGGGTGTCGTCGCCGCCACCACCGTCGAGCTGGTTGGCGGTGTCGTCGCCGGTGAGCGTGTCGGCGTAATCGGAACCTGTGAGGTTTTCAATGGAGATCAGGCGATCGCTGCCGGAGCCGCCGGTAATCTGCGGGGTGGACAACAGGAGGCTCACCGTCACGCCGGTGGTGCCGCCCACGCCGCTCACGTAAGACACGGTGTCGTTGCCCGCCCCGCCATCGATGACGTTGTCGCCGGCCGCGGCGAACAGCAGGTTGTCGACATCGTTGGCGGTCATGTCCGCAGCACTGCTCGACATGATCCGGCCCACTTCCACGTTGGCCGTGAAGTGGTAGCCCGCAAGGAAAGAGAAGACCGTGTCGGTCCCGCCAGTGGTCTTGTCGGTGCTGGTTTCCACCACCACGTCGCCGGCGTCGCGCACCACGTAGGAATCAGAACCATCACCACCGGTCATGGTGTCGATGCCGGTGCCGCCGTCGAGGGAGTCGTCGCCTGCACCGCCCAGGAGGCTGTCTGCCCCCGTGCCCCCGTCGAGCTGATCGGCCCCACCTCCTCCAGACAAGGTGTCCGCGCCGTCGCCGCCCTGCAGGAGGTTGGCCAGCCCGTCCCCGGTGAGCGTGTCGGCAAACGCGGAGCCGGTAAGGTTTTCGATCGATGCCAGGGTGTCGCTGCCGGAACCGCCGGTAACCTGCGCGGTGAGCACGTTGAGGTCGACCGTCACGCCGGTATTCCCGGCCGCGCCAAACAGCCACGACACCGTGTCGTTGCCGGCGCCACCGGTGAGCACGTTGTCGCCATCGCCGGCATACAGCACGTTGGCCAGGGCGTTGCCCGCCAGCGTCGCCGCCGCGTTGCTGACGATGTAGCCGTCTTCGACGTTCGCACCCAGGGTATAGCTGGCAAGGTAGGAATAGACCAGATCCTTGCCGCCAATCGCGAGACTCGCGTTGGTTTCGCTGACCGTGTCGCCAAGATCGCGCACCCGGTAGGTGTCCGACCCATCACCGCCGTCCATCGCGTCGGTGCCGGTACCACCGTCCAGGGCATCGTTGCCCGTACCACCCGCCAGCGCGTCATTACCGGTGCCGCCATCCAGCGAATCGTCGCCCGTGCCGCCAGCAAGGAGGTCCGCGCCACTGCCACCGATGAGCGTATCGGCGCCGTCACCCCCGCCAAGGACGTCGTCGCCTACGCCGCCGTCGATCACATTGGCGTTGGCATCGCCGGAGAGCGTGTCGGCGTTGCTGGAACCGGTGAGGTTCTCGATGTTGGCCAGCGTGTCGCTGCCGGAGCCGCCCGTGGCCTGCGCGGTGCCGAGCGCGAGGTTCACCGTCACGCCGGCGATGCCGGTAACGCCGTTGAGGTAGGACACCGTATCCACGCCCGCGCCGCCGTCGAGGCTGTTGTCGTCGCTCGAGGCAAACAGCGTGTTGTCGAGCGTGTTGCCGGTGAGATCCGCCGCGCCCGCCGCGAGGATCCGACCGTTCTCCACGTTGGCGGCCAGCGTATAGCCCGCGAGGAAGGACGACACCGTGTCCGTGCCGCCGGTCGCCTTGTCGGCGCTGGTTTCCAGCACCACGTCGCCGGCGTCGCGCACGAGGTAGGTGTCGGAACCGTCACCGCCTTCCATCGAGTCAACGCCCGCCCCGCCGTCCAGCGTGTCGTCGCCTGTACCGCCAACCAGCGTATCGCTGCCGTCACCGCCGATCAGCACGTCGTTGCCGTCGGCGCCGTCGATCACATTGTTGTTGCCGTCGCCCGTCAACTGGTCGGCGAAGTTGCTGCCGCCCAGGTTCTCGATGTTGAGCAGGGTGTCGCTGCCGGATCCCCCGGTTGCCTGCGCGCCATTGGTCGCCAAGCTGACGGTGACGCCCCCGCTGGCGCCAAAGAGGTAGGACGCCACATCCACCCCGGCGCCACCGTCGAGGGTGTTATTGCCCGTACCGGCGTAGAGCGTGTTGTCCAGCACGTTGCCGGTCAGCGCCGCCGCGCCACTGCCCATGATGCGACCGATTTCGACGTGGTCGGTCAAGGTGTAGCTGGCGAGGTCGCTGAACACCGCGTCGACGCCGCCAGTGGCGGCATCGGCGTTGGTTTCCTGCACCAGATCGCCGGCATCGCGCACGCGGTAGAGGTCGCTGCCATCGCCGCCGATAAGCGTGTCGCTGCCGCTGCCACCATAGAGCGCATCGTCGCCTGCGCCCGCATCGAGGGTGTCGTCGCCGCCCAGGCCAAAGAGCGCATCGTTGCCGCTGGTGCCAGTGAGCGTGTTGGCGCCCACGTCCCCAATGATGGAATCCGCAGCACCCACCACGAGGTCGGAGCCGGTATGGCTGAGGCTGCTGACATTGCCGGCCGCATCGGTCTGGCGGAACGCGAGGTTGATGGCTTCGTAACCCCCGCCGGTCAGCTGCAGCGCCGCGCTGGTGCTGGCGGCGACGGCGGCGCCGAGATTCCACGTCACGCCGCCATCGAGCGTGTATTCCCACTTGCTGCCGAGCTCGATGCCATCGAGGCTGACCACGCCGCTCGCGTTCTGCACCACGCCCTGTCGCGTCTCTTGCATGCCGAGGATGAGCACGTCGGTGACGGGCACGTTCAGTGCGCCTTGCTGGGTGGACGTGGGTACGGCGGCAATGGCGTCGATCACGTCCATGCCGCTGACGACGGCCCCATACACCGCGTAGCCCGGGCTGTCCGGGCTCACGTAATTAAGTGATGTGTTATTGCCGAGGTTGACGAAGAACTGGCTGTTGGCGGTGTTGGGCGCATTGGTGCGCGCCATCGCCAGGGTGCCGCGCAGGTTGGCGAGTCCCACGTTGGACTCCAACACGATGTTGCCGTAGTCCGGCGTCTGGAAATTGAGGCCGCTGGTGAAGCCGCCGCCCTGTACCACGAAGTTCGGAATGACCCGGTGGAACAGCAGATCGGTGTAGAAGCCGGTGTTTACGTAGGCGAGCCAGTTGGCCACCGTGAGGGGCGCGCTGTTGGGTTCGAGTTCGAACAGCACGTCGCCCAGGCTGGTGTGCAGGGTCACCTGGGGATCGACCCGCCAGATCCCCGAGAGGGTGACGCGTGGTGCGACCGGCGGGGTGGTATCAATGGCCATGGCGCTACTCGGGCAAAGGGCCGGGCTGGATTCCCGGCGCCGGCTAGAGGATGAAGTCCGTCCCCGCGAGCGCCGTCACTCCGGTCAGGGCAATGGCGAACTCCGCGGTGCCCACGTCGCCGTCGGTGTTGCCGTAGAGCACGCCGTCGAGGAGCTTGAGCTGGCCTGGAGCAGTAAAGTCGCTGACCAAGGTGTCAGAGAAGGCGTCGTCCAGGCCGGTGGACGCATCTGCATCGATGGCGGAAAGATCAAGCCTGTCGCCGGCGGTGAAATCCGTGACCACGTCCGCAGTCCCCGCGGCGTTGCCCGTGTGGGCTGCGGCCGCGAACACGAAGACATCATTGCCCACGCCACCGGTGAGGCTGTCCTGGCCGGCACCGCCGTCGAGGCTGTTGGCGCCGTCATTACCCACCAGTGTGTCATCGAAGGCAGACCCCTTCAGATTCTCGATGGACACCAGCGTGTCGCTGCCGGAGCCGCCGGTGATCTGCGCGGTGCCGAGTGCCAGGCTTATGGTCACGCCGCTGGCCGCAGTGGCGTAGGAGACGGTATCCGTCCCCGTCCCACCGTTCAGCAGGTTGTTGCCGGCACCCGCGAGGAGCAGGTTGTCGAGCTCGTTGCCGCTGAGGTCGGCGGCGCCCGTGGCGAGGATGCGACCGTTTTCAACATTGGCCGTGAGCGTGTAGCTCGCGAGCAGGCTGTTGACGGTGTCGATCCCACCGGTCATCGGATCCGGGTTGGTTTCGCTCACCACATCGCCCGCATTGCCCACGACGTAAGTGTCGTTGCCGTCCCCGCCCTTGAGGGTGTCGTTGCCGGCACCGCCGTCCAGCACGTTGTCGTGCGTGTTCCCGGTGAGGCGATCGGCGTACCTGGAACCGATGAGGTTTTCGATTCCAAGCAGGGTGTCGCTGCCGGAGCCGCCGGTCGCCTGCGCCGTGAGCTTGGCGAGGGTGACGGTCACGCCAGTAGTGCCGGGGAGGCCAAAGGCATAGGACACCGTGTCATCACCGCCGCTGCCGGCCAGCACGTTGTTACCGCTGCCCGCGAAGAGCAGGTTGTCGAGTGCGTTGCCGGTGAGGTTGGCGCTGCCACTGGTCATGATGCGGCCGTTCTCGATGTTGGCGCCCAGGGTGCGCGAGCCGAGGAAGCTGTAGACGCTGTCCACGCCACCCAGCACCGGATTGGCATTGGTCTCGAGGGTGGTGTCGCCGCCGTCACGCACGTAGTAGAGGTCGTTGCCGGTGCCGCCATTCATCGCATCAGCCCCGCTGCCGCCGTCCAGCAGATCGTTGCCGGCACCACCATTCAGGGTGTCCGCACTGCCGAGGCCGTAGATGAAATCGTTACCTGCCGTACCTGAAAGGGCGTTCACCTTCGCGTTGCCCATGATCACGGCGTGGCTGTTGACCACCAGATCCGCGCCGGGCTTGCCAGCGCGGCTCACGTTGCCGGCCGCGTCGCGCTGGTGCACGAGCAACTGGTTGTATTCGTAGGCGCCCGTCGCCAGGGTGAAGCTGCTGCCGCTGGCGGCTTTCCAGTGCGCGCCGTTGTCCACGCTGTATTCCCAGCGCGCACCGGACTCAAGGCCCGCCAGGGTGATCTTGCCGGTGCTGCTGTAGACCGCGCCAAGCGTGGTTTGCGCAGCGCTCTTGATCACCACGGCGGCCGTCGGCACGTCGTCGAAGCCATTACGGCTTGCCGTGGCCACCCTGCCGATGGCATCTACCACCGCGAGCCCGCTCACCACTTTGCCGAATACCGCATAGCCCGGATCGGCTGCGCTGTAGTCAAGGAAACTGTTCTTGACCAGGTTGACGTAGAACTGGCTGGTCGCTGAATTGGGATCAGAAGTGCGCGCCATCGCAAGCGTGCCGCGCAGGTTGGCCAGGCCCTTGTTCGATTCGAGCACGATGGGCGCGTAGGTGGTGGGCTTCTCCACCAGGTCCGCATCAAAGCCGCCACCCTGGATCACGAACCCCGGCGCCACGCGGTGCACGATAAGGTTGGTGTAGAAGCCCGTGTTCACGTAGGCCAGGAAATTGGCGGAGGTGATGGGGGCTGCGTTGGGTTCGAGTTCGGCCACGAACTTGCCGAGCGAGGTGGTGACCGAAACCTGCGGTTTGGTCTTCCAGTTGCCCTGGAGGCGAAGTTCGGGCGCGACCGGCGCGGTGGTGTCTGTTGCCATGGACTGCTACTGCGGGGGGCGGCCGGCGCGTCAGGAGGTCACGCCGGGGGCCGGGGTTTTACCGGGATGCCTGTGCGGCTTCCTGCGCTGCGGCCTTGAGTTCGCGCCGACGGCGGTGCAGGACGGGCTCAGTATAGCCATTGGGCTGGTGCACCCCGCCGAAGACCAGTTCGCAGGCCGCCTGAAATGCGACCGATTCATCAAAGTTGGCCGACATCGGCTTGTAGCCCGGCTCACCGGCGTTCTGCCGATCCACCACCACGGCCATGCGCTTGAAGGTTTCCAGCACGTGGCGACGGCGCACGTAGTCGTGGCGCAGCCAGTTGGCGATGTGCTGGCTGGAGATGCGCAAGGTGGCGCGATCTTCCATCAGGCCCACATCGTTGATGTCGGGCACTTTCGAGCAGCCAATGCCGAGATCAATCCAGCGCACCACGTAGCCGAGGATGCCCTGGCAGTTGTTGTCGAGTTCGGCCTGCACCTGCTCGCGAGTCAGCGGCGTGTCGCCGAGCAGCGGGATGGTGAGGATGTCGTCGAGGCTCGCGCGGGTCCGCTTCTTGAGTTGTTCCTGCACGTCCCAGACGTTGATCTCGTGGTAGTGCATCGCGTGCAGGGTGGCCGCGGTAGGTGACGGCACCCAGGCCGTGCTCGCACCGGCGAGCAGGTGGGCCATCTTGGTATTGACCATTTCCTGCATGAGATCAGGCTTGGGCCACATGCCTTTGCCGATCTGCGCCTTGCCCGTGAGGCCGCAGGCGAGGCCGACATCGACGTTCCAGTTTTCGTAGGCCTTGATCCACTTTTCCTGCTTCATCATTTCCTTGCGCACCATCACCCCGGCTTCCATCGAAGTGTGGATTTCGTCGCCCGTGCGATCGAGGAAGCCGGTGTTGATGAAGATGAGCCGATCCTGCGCGACGCGGATGCATTCCTTGAGGTTGACCGTCGTGCGCCGTTCCTCGTCCATGATCCCGATCTTGAGCGTGTTGCGACCCAGGCCCAGCATGTCCTCGACGCGGTCGAACAGCGCGCAGGCAAAGGCCACTTCCTCCGGGCCGTGCATCTTGGGTTTCACGATGTACATCGAACCGTTGCGCGAGTTGCGCAAGGTACCGATGCCGCGCAGGTCGTAGAGCGCGATGGTGGCGGTGATGACGGCGTCGAGGATGCCTTCCGGCACTTCCTCACCCATCAGCAGCACCGCTTCGTTGGTCATGAGGTGGCCGACGTTGCGCACGATGAGCAGCGCGCGACCGTGCAACACCACCGGCTGGCCGGCGGGACCGGTGAAGAGGAGATCAGGCGCCAGCGTGCGGGTGATGGACTTGCCGCCTTTCTCGAAAGTGTCACGTAGCGTGCCCTGCATCAGGCCCAGCCAGTTGCGGTAGACCTCGGTCTTGTCGGCGCCATCCGCAGCGGCCACGGAGTCTTCGCAGTCCTGGATGGTCGTGACGGCGGACTCCAGCACCAGATCCTTGATGTGTGCGCTGTCGGTGCGGCCCACCGGGTGGCCCGGATCAAGCTGGATGATGATGTGGAGGCCGTTGTTGCGGAGGAGGATTTCCGCTGGTGACTCGCTGCTGCCGTTGTAGCCGGCGAACTGCCGGGGCTGGGCGAGGCCAACGTGCGTGCCGTCACGGAGCGAGACCTGCAGCGCGCCGTCGAGCACCTTGTAGCCCACCGAGTCCACGTGGCTGCCGCCGCTGAGCGGGGCGGAGCGATCGAGCAGCCCGCGGGCATAGGCGATGACGCGCGCACCACGCACCGGGTTGTAAGTGCCACCCTTCTCCGCGCCGTCGGCTGCGGGGATCACGTCGGATCCATAGAGCGCGTCGTAGAGCGAACCCCAGCGGGCGTTGCTGGCGTTGAGCGCGTAGCGGGCGTTCTTTAGCGGCACCACCAGCTGCGGGCCGGCCAGGGTGGCGATTTCTTCGTCCACCCGCTGCGGGTTGATCGTGAAGTCCGGCCCTTCGGGCAGCAGGTAGCCGATCTTCTCCAGGAATTTCCGGTACTGGCCGTGGTCGTGCGGGGCGTCGCAGCGCGACTGGTGCCAGGTGTCGATCTCGGCCTGCAGCTTGTAGCGCTTGAGCAGCAGGATGTTGTTGCGGGGCGCGAGTTCGGTGATGAGCCCTTCGAGCATGGTCCAGTAGCTGGTGGGATCGATGTCAAGGCCGGGCAGGATTTCCTCGACCACCAACTGGTAGAGCGGGCGGGCGATTTCCATGTGTCCCTGGTTGACGGGGACGTGCGTTGCAGTAACAGGGGTACCGGCGGTCATGGCGGGCTCTCACGATGGATTCAGGGCGCCACAATAAACGCTCCGGGCGATCATTGCGCCTGATCCGGCGGGCGCCTTGCCGAGTCTGTGAACGGTGTACATTTACCGCATGACAAAGCCCCTGCGTTTCGCTTTCTGCACCCTGCTCCTGCTGGTGGGCTGCCGCGTGGAGGACACCAAACCCGTGTACGAGAATGGCTCGCGCCTGCGCGCGGTGATGGAGGCCGAGCGTAAGCGCGCCGCAGCCCAGGCGCAGGCAAAACCGGGCCAGACGCCCCCAGCCGGCGGCCCGTCGGCCGGTAGCCCGCCCCCGCCCCGCCCGGTCGGCGTGCCGGGCAGCGGGGGCACCCAACAGCCCGCCGGCTACCTGCCACCCAGCGAAAAAGGCGCCTACGTGGAAATGAGCGAAACCCCGGCGGGTGTCCCGCCACCGCCGCCAGCCCCCAAAGCACCGGCGTCCCAGCAACCTGGCGCTGCCGGGAGCCCGGGCGACGCGGGTGACACCAGGGCTCGCACGGGCGGCACCGGCGGCAACGTCCCCCACGGCATCGCGCCCACCCTGCGCAAGGGCGACGGCGGCGGCATGCCGCCCGGTGCGGCAGGCCGCCTGGGCAACGCCGGGACGCCCCCGTCGGTCTCCGGCGCAAGCGCCCTGCCCGGTCTCCCCATGGGAGATCCGACCGGCACGGAGGCGGAACTGCAGAAGAACCGGCAGGCCTTCGAACGCCAGATGCAGCAGGACGGGGCGGGCAAACCTGGTGGCAAGGACGCTACGAATGCGGGTGACACGCGGCCTGCCGGCTACGGCGGCGGTGGCGCAACCCCGGGCGGCACCGGCCTCGGCACCTCGCCGGATCTGACCGGGGTACGCGGTGTGAATCCGGACCGCCGTGCGCCCTCTGCCCAAGCCGTCACCGAGCGCGCAGACGAGACCATCGTCGCCCGCCAGTTGCGGGAAGCCGCCGGGCGTGAAACCGATCCGGTGCTCAGGCAGAAACTCATGAACGAATACCGCAAGTACACGACGCCTTGAGGAGATCCCTGGTGCCGCGGATGACGAGCCGGAACACGCTGCCCCTGGCGTTCCACCGAGCGCCGCGTGCCTTAGCCCACGATTCCTGAACGCTACACCCCATGCCTGAACCCACGATCAAACCCACCCCCCTTGCCCCGGCGCTGGCCGACGACCCGACGCCGCGTGCGCCGGCCTCGCCGTTCGCAAGGCACCGCGGCGGGCTGCGCTGGCTCGTGCTCAGCGTTGCGCTCGCCCTGGCCGCCGGCGTGCTGCTGCCCGATTTCCTGCAGGGGCCGCAGCCGGCAACGCAGGCGCTCGCCAACGGCGCGGCGCAGGCGCCAACGATCAACGCTGAACCAGCGGACCCGATCCTCGGACCTGAGGCCAAGGCAGCCGCCCGCCTCGACGCCCAACAAGGTTTGGCAATCGTGCTCAAGGCCAGCGACGCCCTCGCGACCCGCAAACCCGAAGGCTGGAATGCCACGGCGTGGCGGGCGGCACAAACCCGCATTGCGGACGGCGAGCGGACCTATCGCGAGGAGCGCTACCCGGCGGCCATCCGGATTTACCGCGAGGCAGGGCAACAACTCGCGGCCATCGAAGCCTCGCTGCCAGGCCTCATCGCCGCCCGGCTCAAGGCGGCGCAAGCGGCTTTCGAACGCGGCGACAGCCCGGCCGCGAGCCACGACTTCAAGGGCGTGCTGGCACTTGCGCCAAGCAACCCCGACGCGACGCAAGGCTTGAAGCGCGCGGAAGCCTACGAGCGGGTACAGGCCCTGCTGGCCCAGGCCAGTGGCTACCAACGTATGGAAGATGTCGTTCAGGCGCGAGGCGCCTACGCAGCCGCGCTCGCGCTCGACCCCGCCAGCAGCGCCGCCACCGAAGGGCTGGCGAGGCTGCAGGAGAGCGACCGCAGCGACGCCTATGCTGCCGCGATGTCTCGCGGCTACGAAGCCCTTGGCGCTGCGCGTTACGACGAAGCGCGCAGCGCCTTCGAGCGCGCCCTCAAGCTCGACCGGACGACGGTCGCGAAGAAAGCCCTGGCGGACGCCGTCGAGCGCGCCACGGTGGCTAAAATCGAAGCAGCCCTCGCCACCGCTGGCCGCGCCGAATCCGCCGAACGCTGGGACGAGGCGGCGCGCGCGCTGTCTTCGGCACTGGCCGTGGAAGCTGGCTTGAAAGACCTGCGCCCGCGCCTCGAGCGCGCAAAATCGCGCGCCGCGCTGGCGCGTCGGATCAATGAAGCCCTGAAGGATCCCGGGCTCCTGCGCGGCACGGGCGCGGACCCCTTGATTGATGAAGCCAGACGGATCAACAACCCCGGACCACGCCATCGGAGCCTGCTGCGCGCATTGGACGAGGCAATCAAGAGCGCCAGGGCGCCCGCGAACTGAAGCCAGTCCGGCGGTGGTGTCGCGCGACGCTGCGGTTGCGTGCCAGGAGAGGCGCAGGGTGAACGCGATGGGGGTTCAAAGCGCCCTGCGCCAAGGGGAAAACCCTCGCGGCCACAGTCGACGCCCACTGGGTTCCGGCTCACGCGGGACTGATCGCACCCGGGTCTTGCACGCTGGTCAGGGACTCCTCCACGGTGCAGTCGTCATCCCCCCGGGCGGGGACCCAGCGGCCCTTCCAGACCCTCGCGTGGGGTCGCTGGAGTGGGCCCGCTGGTTTCGATTGCTTCATCCACGACCGTTCACCCGATCGACGGCACCTGCAGCTTGCTCGCCAGTTCATAAACCAGGAAAGCCCACATCGCGATGCCGGCCACCGCCGCGACCAGCGCAAAGCGCGCTTCCCGGTGCTCGGTCCTTTCCGACTCGCTGCAGCCGCCGAGCGCGTTTGCGCATCCAGGGGCGGTGAGGCCCCTGCGGGCCGTGAGGGAATCGAAAGACCGGGCGTCGCCGCAGGGGGTGAAATCGGCACGGCCGGTATGGTTGAGGTTACTCATGGCAGTTCCTTCCTTCGTCAGGGCCCTCGCACATCGCGGGGCTTCGTGGGAAAGGAGTCTGGACTCCGAGTCGCTGTCGTTGAAATGGATATTCAGAACAACCACTATTCACGACATGAATCTAAGACGCATCGATCTCAACCTGCTGGTCATCTTCGATGCGCTCATGCTTGAGCGCAACGTCACGCGCGCCGCGCGTCGAATCTCGCTCTCGCAACCCGCGTTCAGCAACGCGCTTGCGCGGTTGCGCCACTACCTCAAGGACGATCTCTTCATCCGTAGACCCGACGGCATGCTGCCGACGCCCCGCGCGCTGGAACTCGCGCCGCACATCCGCTCCGCACTTGCCGCGATCGAAACCTCACTCGATAACCAGGCCTTTGATCCGGGCAGCGCGACGCGCACGTTCACCGTGCAGACCAACGACTACCTGGTGAGTACGCTGTTGCCGCCGCTGATGCGGCGCCTCGCGGAAGTAGCTCCGGGCATCGACCTGCGCATCATGCCGCCCAACCTGCGTACCTTCGATCTGCTGGACACCAGCGAAATTGACTTCGCCCTCGGGGCGTTCGGCGAAGTGCCCGATCGCTTCGACGTGGCCATCATCGACGACAACCACTTCTCCTGCATGATGAACGCGACGCATCCCCTGGCGCGGGGAAAGCTGGACATCAAACGCTATGCCGCGGCCAGGCACCTGCTGATCACGCCGCGCGGGGATCCGGTGGGATTCGTGGACGTGGCGCTGGGCGAGCTTGGACTCACGCGCCGCATCGCGCTGACGGTGAACCACTTCAGCGTGGTGCCGGCCATCGTCGCCGGCACCGATCTCGTCGTGACGATGCCAAGGCGCATCGCTGAACTCTACGCGCCGCTGTACGGGCTGAAGCTGCGTCCTTCACCCATTGAAGCCCCGCCGCTCTACTCCCACATCCGCCTGCTGTGGCACCAGCAACTGGGCCGGCATCCGGCCTACCACTGGTTCCGCGAACTCGTGCTCGGGTTGATGGCGAAGCGTTGAGTCAGGCTGCGGGTTCGGCGAGGCCAGGCTTGCCGCCGCCCCAGCGATTGAAATGCGTCTTGCGCGCCGAGGGTTCGCGCCGCACCGGCCCGAAGCGTCCCAGTGGATAGCCGATTGGAATCACCGCCACGACGCCCCAGTCGTCTGGAATGCCGAAAAACGCCTGCATTTCCGGCTCGAACATCTGGTGCATGGTGGTGAGACTGGCGCCGAGTCCGAGGCCGCGACACGCCAGAAGTACGTTCTGCACCGCAGGGTAGATCGAGCCGTACGACGGTGGCGCCAGGCCCACGCGCTGCGCCGGCGCCACCGCGAACGGCCAGTCGCGCTTGCCGCAACAGAACAACAGGACGGGCGCTGCGTACAGGTGCTCGCCAAGATGGAACGCGGCCTTCAGGGTGGGATCCAGCGGGCCCGACGCGTCCAGCAAACCGGCCAAGCGATTGCGCAGCCAGTAGTCGTAGCGCGCGCCGAAGAACGCTTTGCCTTCCACATCCGTCACCACCAGGAAATTCCAGCGCTGCAGGTTCTGCCCGCTGGGCGCGCAGGTGCCGGCCTCGATGATCCGCTGGATCAATGAGTCTGGCACCGGGTCCGGCTTGAGGCGTCGCATGGCCCGCATGCCGTGCATGGTCTCGAACAGTCCGGGTTCGTTGGTCATTGGCGCTGGTTCCCGCGGGTCAACGCGAAAAGGCCTGGACCGATCAGCGCCGCGGCAGGATGCCGCGTTCAATGAAGCTGTCGAGCCAGTAACGGAACATGTCTTCGGTGTCGCAGACTTCCGTGAAGCCCGCCTGGCGCAGCCGGATGGTGCTCACGAAGGCAGCCGGCGGGGGTTCGGTGGCGCCATGGGCAAAGCAGAAGTCGGCGTAGTGGTGCGACTCACCGAGCAGCGCCGGCAACGACACAGCACGCAGGCCGTGGCGCGTCTTCAGGCGTTCCCACACCGCCTCGTGCTCCAGCAGCCAGCTGGCGAGTTCGCGCGGCTGGTCGGGGCCGGTGTCCACGCCCAGGGTGTCGGCGAGCGACGGCCACAGATCGCGCCACTCGAAGACATCCCCGTTGGTCACGTTGAAGTGCAGGCCGTGGGCCTTGGCGGTTTCCCCCGCCCACACGAAGACGTTCGCCAGCAGGCGCGCGTCCACCGCTTCCCACACCCAGGACACGCCGCCCGGATAGGCCATGGGCTGGTCGAGCTCACGGCAGATGGCGCCATACGCGCCAATCACCGGTGCCAGGTTCATGGCAACCCCGTAGGCGCTGCCGATGATGAGCTGGGGACGGAGGATGGTCCAGGCGAAGCCAGCGGCGGCGGCGCGTTCCTTCAGGTAGTCCTCCTGCAGCCAGTAGAAGTTGGCGTGGGGGTCGCGCGGGTTGCGTTCCTTCGCCGGGATGGGCATGGAATGCAGGTGGATGCCGTAGGCCTTGGTGCCCTGGAGCAGGCTCACGTGCTCGATTGGATTGCCCGCGGCTTCCAGCGGCTCAAGGCAGTTCTTGAGCATCGCCAGATTGGTCTGCATCTGGTCCGCCGCCTGCCAGCCGGCAATGAGGCCCGGCTTTTCATAGAGTGCGGTGTAAACCAGATGGGTCACGCCGGAGACCGCACCGAGGGCGGTCTTGCTGGCGGCCGCATCCTGGAGGTCGATGGAGAGATGGAGATAAGAACGGGTGCTGTTGATTTCGGGCGCGCGTCGCGACAAGGCCACGACCTCCCAGCCGTCGCGCAGGAAGGCCTCCACCGCCGCTGCCCCAACCACGCCACTCGCCCCTGCGACCAGAACTTTCTTCATGGATTCGTACTCCTGTTTTGGAGGCCGGAGTGTAACCGGCTTGTGCGCGGTCAAGGCGCGCCACGCAGCCCGCCCGGGAATGCCAGGTCCGCCCCCGGTTGTGGGGTTTGGGCCCACCAGCTTCGCTATACTCGCTCGACAACCCGAACAGGCGGATTTCTTGAAGCACGCGCCCCAGATCATCGACCCGACCGAGTTCCGCCCGCCCGGGGCCCTGAGCGGTTTCGAATGGCCCCGGATGCCCTGGGGACTGCTCGCCGCCGTGGGTACCGTGCTGCTGACCCTGGTGGCCATCGGCTATTTGAGCTTTGCCCGCTCGGTGTCGCTTGAGGCCGATCCCGCCACCGCGCAAATCAGCGTCAAGGGCCTGCTGGCGCCGCGCATCGGTAGCCACTGGCTGCTGGTGCCGGGCACCCACCGCGTGACTGCGACGGCCGCAGGCTACAAGCCCTTCGATGCACAGGTTGAAGTGACCGACGCCTCGCTCCAGCGCCACGGCATCGCGCTCACCCCCTTGCCCGGCAGGCTGGTGCTCACCCTTGAACCCGTGACTGGCGCCAGCGTGCGCATCGACGGCGCGGACGCTGGCAAGGCGCCCGGGATCATCGAGGAAATCGAAGCGGGGCAACGCGAAGTGATCGTGGAAGCGCCGCGCTACCTGCCGTTCGTCACCAGCCTCGAAGTCCGCGGGAAGCGGCAAGAGGAGAAACTCGCCGTGAAGCTCCTGCCCGCGTGGGCTGATCTCAAAGTGATCTCGCAGCCCGCCGGTGCGCAACTCACGCTGGATGGAAAGCTGCTCGGCGCCACGCCGGTAAGCGCGGAAGTCCTGCAGGGGGAACACCGCCTCACGCTGTCCCGCCCCGGCTACAAAACCTGGAGTCGCAGCCTGCAGGTGCAGGCGGGGCGCGCGGTCAACATCAGCGACGCGGTACTCAGCAAGGCCGATGGCCTGCTCGAGATCGTGACCGAACCGCGTGGCGCCGCCGTGACGGTGGACGGTCGCTATCGTGGCGAATCGCCGCTCAAGGTGGCCGTGACGCCGGATACCGACCATCGCGTCACCACCATGCTGCCCGGCTATGAACCCCAGAACACGATTGGTCGTGCGGCACCCGACGACACCACGTCCCTGGCGCTGAAAATGGTGCCCGAACTTGCCGTCATCAATCTCATCACCGAGCCGGCGGACGCAGAAGTGCTGGTGGACGGCCAGCCTGCGGGCAATGCCACGCAACGTCTCAACCTGCCAACGCGCGAACATGAACTGGTGGTACGCCGTGCAGGCTATGCCAGCTATCGAACTGAGGTCACGCCGCGCAAGGGCGTGGACAAGCACCTGCGCATCACCCTGAAGACCGCCGAGGAAATGGCGACGTTGCAGGCCCCACCGGCACCCACACCGGAGTACGCGCCACCGCCGGTCGCACCGGATGAACTGGAAGCCCCGCCGGGACAGGTGTTCTCCCCGCAGGGCAACCAGGCAGCGCAGAACGTCGCCGACCTCATGGCCGACACCTTCGTGCCGCCTGAAGTGCGCCAGCAACTGGAAGCCCAGCAGGCGCGCGAACGGGGCCGCCAGCAGCCGCATCGCGCCGAGCAGCGCCGACCGCAAGCCGCGCCGCCGCCGCCGGCCACGGCTGGACGCCTGCGCACGGCCTTGAAGCAGGAACTCCTGCGCTTCGAAGGCGGCGACTTCCGCCTGCCCGGGCACGCGCCCACCACGCTGTCGCGCCCCTTCTATCTCGCCAACCGCGAAGTAACCAACGCCGACTACCGTCGCTTCATCGCCAACCACGTCTCGCGTGGCGCCGAAGGTCAACTGCTCGACGCGGACAACCTGCCCGTGGTGGCCGTGAGCTGGGAGGCCGCGGCGGTGTACTGCAACTGGCTCTCGCGGCAGGACTCGCTGCCGGTGTACTACCAGATCCGCTACGGCCGCGTGCTTGGCATCAATCCTGATGCAGTGGGCTACCGCTTACCCACCGAAGCCGAATGGGCCTGGGCCGCCGGGCTGGATCCGCAGGGCAAGCCGCTGGAATTCCCCTGGGGCGCGGCATTCCCGCCGCCACCACGCAGTGCCAACCTCGCCGATGCCGCCGCCGCGCCGTACCTCGCCAACGTCATCAAGGGATTTGACGACGGCTTCTCGGGGACGGCGCCGGTGGGGAGCTTCGCGCCGAACGCGCGCGGCCTCTACGACATGGCCGGCAACGTGGCCGAATGGGCGCACGATGGTTTTGGACCGGCGCCGGCCGGTGGCCTCGATCCCCTGGGTCCACCGGACGCCGCCCAGCACGTGGTGGTGGGATCGAGCTGGAGCAGCGCGCTGCGCGAGACGCTGAGATCCCAGGCGCGCGAAGCCGCCGCCGATGCGCGTCCCGACGTGGGCTTCCGGATTGCGCGGTATGCGCAATGAAACGGCGCTACCTCGCGCTTGCCCTGCTGTTGGCTGGCAGCGTCCACGCCGAAGACGCAGCGCCGCCGGAAGGCCAGGAACCCGCGCCCGATCGGCCCGAATACCGCGCGCGAGGCCTGCCGACCGACACCTTCACGCCCAGCGAGAAAGTGCAGGAAGATTTTCCCGTGCCGTTTCCCGAAGACATCTAGCCCGCTCGCGGCACCACGTACCCCACCCCAGGAGCCGGCATGATCCCCTGCGTGATTGAGCTGAATGATGCCGAGCTGCGCGTGGCGAAAGCGGGCGAAATCGTAGCGCGAAGCACCGGCCAGGCCACGCTGGTCGATGGCCAGATTGAAATTGGCAACAGCGCGCTGGCAGTCGCGTGGACGCATCCGCGCACCAGCGAGAATCGCTACTGGCGCGATCTCAACACCGCCCACATCGACCACCTCGGCAAGCGCGCGCGCCATCATGCGGATCTGGCGTGGCTGCAGTTGCAGGCGCTGAAGGCGCAAGGTGGGAATCCGGTCGACGTGCAGTTCGCCGTGCCCGGCAGCATGCAGGCAGAACAACTTTCGCTGCTGCTTGGCATCGCGGAAGCCAGCGGCCTGCGCACGTTCGGACTGGTGGACAGCGCGGTAGCGGCGGGCGCGGCCACCTTGCCGGCGGGCAGTTGGGCGCATGTCGATCTCCAGCAGCACCAGGCCGTGATCACTCGCCTGGACGTCGCCACCGAGGTGACGCGCGGCGTGGTGGAAGTGCTGCCCGGCCTTGGCCTCAATCGCCTGCGCGAAGCCTGCATCCGCGTCATCACCGAGGCCTTCGTGACGCACTGCCGCTTCGACCCGCGCCACCACGCGAGCACCGAGCAACTCCTGCAAACGCACCTCGGCCACTGGCTGGACGTGCTGAAAGGCCAGGCGGAGATCAAGGTCCACCTTGAGTACCAGGGCAGGCGCTTCGAGACCCGGGTCGCGCGCGGCGCCATCGTCGATGCCACGCAAGCACAGCTCCGGGCGCTCCGCGAAGCCTTGCCGCGACAGGCCGTGCCGGTGGCAAGCCATCGACTGGCTGCCGTGGTGGGCTTTTCCGAGGTCTTCATGGGCGTGTCGACCCTGGGCGAGAAGGCGGTCTTCCAGGGCATGCCGGCGGCCACCAAAACTGCCGCCGCGCTCTCGCTGACGACGGTGCTGCCGGCCACGACCACGCCCATCGCGCTGGCTACGGTGCAGGCCGCGACGCCAGCCGGCGACCAGGCGACCCACCTGCTGGACCACCACGCGGCCATGGCCCTGGGCACCGCACCGCTGTACCTCGGGAATCGCGGTGGCTTTTCGCCTGCAGCCACGCCGGACGCCTTCGCTTCCGTGCAGGGGGGTCCGCGCGGCATGGAACTCATGCCACTCGCCGCCGGCAGGGTCCGGGTAAACGGCCAGCTGGTGGACGGCGCGCGCGCGGCGCTCACGCCCGGCGATCAGATCACCTTGAGCGGCACCAGCGTGCTCTACACCGCCATCCAGGTGATCGGGTTCGATGCCGCGTAAGCGCCGGGTCTTCTCGGTCTTCACGCTGTCGTTCCTCGACGTGATGTGCTGCGGCTTCGGCGCCGTGGTGCTCATGTTCATGATCCTCAAGCACGAAGCCATCGTGCAGGAGCAGGTGAAGCAGGTGGATTTGTCCACGGAAGTCTCCGCGCTCCAGGCCCAGCTCGCCGCCGTGGAAAAGGCAATCTCCGACACCCGCGAAAATGCGGAATCGATCGACCAGCGCATCGCGCGGCTGCTCGCGGAGTCGACGGATGCGCGCACCCTGCTCGCCAGGACCCGCGCCGAACCGAGGGACGGGCAGGCGCCCACGATCACCCGGCGTGACCTCGATGCCCTGCAGATGGCGCTCAAGAAACTCGAAAGCGAAAAGCACGACCTGCTCTCGCACCTCAACGAGCAATCCCGGCAGGTGCGCAACTACATTGGCCAGGGCAATCGCGAATACCTCACCGGCATCCGCACTGGCGGGCAGCGCGTGCTCATCCTGCTGCAGAACTCCGCCAGCATGCTGGACGTGTCGATCGTGAACGTGCTCCGCAAGCGGAACATGGATGACGCCGCGAAGCGGCGTTCCGAGAAATGGCGACAGGCGCTGGACACCGTCGACTGGATCACCGCGCACCTCAAACCCGGCACCGAGTACCAGATCTACACCTTCAACGGCAGCGCGCAGCCGGTCGTGCCGGGCAGCGCCGGGCGCTGGCTCGACGTCGACAACGCCAGCCAGTTCAACCAGGCCGTGATGAGCCTGAAGGCCACGGTGCCCGCTGGCGGGGCCAACCTGGCCCGCGCCATGCAGGTGGTGGCGCAGATGAACCCGCGTCCGGACAACGTGTTCCTCGTCACCGACCACCTGCCGACGCAGGGCCTTGCCGCGCCCACCGGCAAGGCGGTGTCCGGGACCCGGCGCAACGAGTATTTTCTGGAAGCCATGGGCCAGCTGCCGCAGCCTTCGCCACCCATCAACGTGGTGCTGCTGCCCATGGAAGGCGACCCCATGGCCGCCTGGGCGTATTGGTCGGTGGCGATGGCCACCCAGGGTTCCTTCCTCACCCCGGCGTTCGACTGGCCATGAAGCTCTCACGCCGCGAACCGCCGGAAATCGGCATTTCCTTCCTGGACACCATCACCTGCGGCGTGGGCGCGATCATCCTCCTGATGACGGTGACCACTACCCACCCGCACGCAACCCCCAACACCGACGCTGATCCGCGCGCGGTGGAAATCAGTCAGCTCCAGCGCACTCTCTTCGCAGCGCGGGCTGAACTTGCCGTGGAGCTCGAAGCCGCCAGCAAGAAAACCGACACGGCGGCGCTATCGGACGCCGAACTCAGGAAAGTGAAGGCGCAGATTGCCGCGCTCCTCGCCGCCCTGGCCAACGCCGCTAAAGCCAACGAATCCGCCGCGCAGAACGCCGAGCTCTACGGCCAGCTCAAGACCGCGCAGCAACGGCTGTCCGAGGAGATGCAGCGGCTGTACGCGCAGAAGAACCGCCAGAAGTCCAAGGACCTCATCGGTGGCATCCCGGTCGATTCCGAATACGTCTGCTTCATCATCGACACCTCCGGCAGCATGTTTAATTACGCCTGGCCGCGCCTGCTCAACCAGATTGTCGAGACCCTGACCGTCTACCCGCAGGTGAAAGGCCTGCAGGTGATGAACGACCAGGGCACTTACATGTTCCCGGAATACACCGGCGACTGGATCCCCGACACCCCCGAACGCCGCCGCAGGGTGATCGACAAGCTCACCACCTGGAACGTGTTCAGCAAGTCGAGTCCCGGCGAAGGCATCGAGGCCGCCGTGCAGCAGTTCTATCGTCCGGATCGCAAGATCAGCCTGTTCGTACTGGGCGATGAATTCACCGGGCCGTCCATCCGCCAGATCGCCGAAGTCGTGCGCAAGGTGAACCGCCCCGACCAGTCGGGCCAGCCGCTGGTGCGCATCCACGCCATCGGCTTCCCCACCCAGTTCGCCAATCCGCCCAACATGCAGTCCACCGGCATCCGCTTCGCCGCGCTCATGCGCGAGCTGACCCGCCAGAACGGGGGCAGCTTCGTGGGCCTCAATTCATTCCGCTGACCACCCCGGACGCAACCGCGAGATACCGCATGAAGAAGACTTTCCCCTTCGCGTTTTTCTACACCCTCATCAGCCTGCTGCTGAGCTTCATGCTCGTGCATGGCGCCTACACCATCGTGATCCGACCCAGCGCGGAAGCCGTGCTCGAGCACCAGAAGGAAGTCTGGGCGAAGGATCCCCTCGCGCGGATTCCGCGCTCGATCATGGTCATCCTCCACGACTACGAGCCCGAAGCCTGCTTCGTGCTTGCCGTGTGGGCGGGTTTCATCCTCGGTTGGCGGCAGTGGCTGGTGTCCCGCGAACACGGGCTGCTCACGCAGGACTTCGTGGCGCTGAAGGACGGCGAAGTGGTGTTTCCCGACGACGTGCGCGAATTCACCCGCAAAATCGAGCGGCTGCCCGAGGACGCCCAAGCGCGGCTCATGCCGCGCGTGCTGAAAGTGGCGCTTAATCGCTTTGGCGCCACCCGCAGCGTGCAGCACGCGGCCGACGCGGCACGCGAGGAATGCGAGTTCGAAGCCTCGCGCCTGGATGCCGAGCTCTCGATGATCCGCTTCAGCGTGTGGGCCATCCCGGCGGTGGGCTTCGTGGGCACCGTGCGAGGCATCGGCGCGGCCCTGCAGGAAGCCCAGCGCGCGGCCGCCGGCGACGTCACCGGCGTCACGCAGGGCCTGGGCATTACCTTCAACGCCACCCTGGTGGCCCTCACCCTCACCATCATCGTGATGTTCTTCCTGCACCAGATCCAGCTCTCGCAGGACCGCCTGGTACTGGATACCAAGCGCAAGGTGGATGAAACCTTGATCCGGCATTTGCGGGAGCGCTAGCAGGCAGTTGAAAAACGTCGCAGTAGTTTTTCACCAGCCTGCCAGCGCTGGGGCCTCAGGTCACCACGGTAAGGAACTGCTCGTTCAGCTTCCGGTCGTGGAAGAAAATCGCGCGCCCCAGCTGATCCACGGTCCAGGTGATGGGCTCGTGATCCGGGTACCAGGTGTAGTCACCACTAAAGACTTCATTGCGGTTACCGGACGGATCGAAGAAGTAGATGGTGCGACCGCGCGTGATGCCGTGGCGGGTGGGGCCGATGTCCAGCGGGATATCGTGCATGGAGATGAGGTCCGCCGCGCGCAGCACTTCCTCCCATGAACCGAGCAGGAAGGACGCGTGGTGGAACTTGGCGTCTTCCGCGTGGCGGATGAACGCGATGTCGTGCGCTTTGTTCGAGCAGCACAGGAAGGCCGCCACCATCAGCTCCCCGTCCACCACGCGCTCGGTGAGGTCGAAATCAAGCACCTCGCGGAAGAGCGCCACGGAGCCATCCAGATCGCCGCCGTAGAGCAGGCAGTGGTCGAAGCGCGTGGCCTGCATGCCGTTCAGGCCTTCCACCCAGGGGTTGGGATTGAGCCGACCAAGGCCGTTACCGAAATGATCTTTCGCGCAGTAGAGCTCGAAGACATGCCCGGTGGGGCTATCGAAGCGCACGCGCTCGCCGCAATGCTGGAGTTCGCCGGCAGGCATGCGCTCCACCTTGCAGCCAAAGGCGCGGAGCCGTCCCTCGTAGCGTGCGAGGTGATCTTCGTTCAGTACCTTGAAGGCCATGTAGTCCATGCCAGGCGCGTCGGCTTCGCGCAGCACCACCGAGAACCAGTCGAGTTCATCCCAGCCCTTGAGGTACACGCGACCTTGCGCGTCGCGGGCGGTCTCGATGAGGCCGATGCTGTTGGTGTAGTGGCGGACAGCGGCGTCCAGATCCAGCACGCGGAGGGCGATGTGTCCGGGACGCAGGACTGCGGAAAGGGCCATGGTCGTCTCCCTGGAAGGTGATGGCGCCTGCGGCTTCAGCCTTGCAGGCGCGGTTTTGCGTTGAGGACAGGCTGGCGCATCTCGCCGATCACGACCAGCCGGACGTTGGTGCGCGGAATGAGGCAGCAGGCAAGGCCGATGCCTTGAGTTTCATCCTGCTCTGAAACATGCGCGCGGCTCATGCGCCGACGCTGGCAGTCGCCAGCAGTCACGCGGACCTTGCACACGCCACAGCCGCCACCGCGGCAACCCACCGGGATCCCGCGTCGGCCGAGCCGCACCATGGCCTTCAGCAAGGTTTCTCCGGGGCCGCAGGTGAAGGACTCGGCGGTGTCTTCGATGAGAATTTCAAACTGCCCGGCCATGGCACTCAGAGTCGGCGGAACAGCGGGCTGCGCGCCATGCCCTGCGCGCCATCGGCATCGGCAGCGGAGAGGAACTTCTCGGTGTAGATGTCGCGTTCGAACAAGCGCCCCTGCATCAGGGCGCGGATGCAGGCTTCCACCATCAGCGGCGGGCCGCAGAGATAAGCCTTGTGGTCGGCGTAGCGCTTGCCAAACACTGCGTCCGCCGCTTCGTGGACGCAGCCCACGTGGCCCGACCAGTCGTCGGTGGCTGCTCCCACCACGGGCACGTAGCGGAAGTTGTCGTAGGCGCCGGCGAGCGCGCGGAATTCGTCGTCGTAATAAAGTTCTTCCACCTTGCGCGCACCGTACACCAGGGTGATGGGCTGGGGGCAGCCGCGTTCGAGCAGGTCGTGGATCATCGAACGCGGACTGGACACCCCGGACCCGCCGGCCAGGAACAGCATGGGCAAAGCTGCCGATTCGCGCACGAAGAAACGTCCCAGCGGACCGCTCACCGCCACCGTGTCTCCCGCGCCGAGCCGCTCGTGCAGGTAGGTGGTGGCCGCGCCGCCTTCGACCTTGCGCACATTCAGCTCCAGCAGGGTGGGCGAGGACGGCGAGGACGCAATGGAGAACGCACGCGGCCCGGGCACCCCGGGCAAGGTGAGGTTCACGTACTGCCCGGCCTGGAAGTGCAGGCCCGGCGCCGGTATTTCGAGCCAGATCCCTTTCACGGTTGGCGTGAGGTCTTCGATGCGCACCACGCGGGCAGCGAGATCCTGGATGGGCAGGTTCCGGGCGTCGGGTTCGATCTCCACGTCCGCTTCGATGGTGCAGTCGGACTGCAGGGTGGCGACGCAGGCAAGGCACTTACCTTCCTCGCGTTCGAGATCCATCAACGCAAACGACGAGGCTTCGTTGTGGTCCACCTCGCCTTCCAGCACCTGCACCTTGCAGGTCCCGCAGAGGCCGTGGTTGCACGCGTAAGGCAGGTAGATGCCGGCGCGCAGGCAGGCGTCGAGGAGGCGCTGGCCCGCCGCGACGTCAATCACGTCGCCGGAGGGTTCGATGGTCACGTGGAATGCCATGGGAGCGATCTAGACGCCGGCGCCGTTCAGCCCATCGAGTCCCGGCGCGCGGAAACTCAGGTAGGACATATGCGTCACGCCGTTCTGCCGCAGCGACAGTTCCAGCCTTGGCTGCCAGGGCTTGCCGTCGAGGGTCCAGACGAGCGTGCGATAGTCGACCAGCGCGTATTCGGGATGGTGGTCGTGATCGGGCCGGAACATCTGGTCGAGGAAGTCGAGCAAGGACAAGTCCGGAGGCACCCGGTAGGCCGCCGGACAGGGCACCAGCAGGTGGTGCTCCCAGCAGCAATAGAGGTTGATGTCGCCGCCGTAGTTCTCGACGCGGTCAGCCGGAGGAAACGAGTAGGTACCGATGGAGATAGTCGCCATGGCGCTGCCTCAGGCTGCGGCCGACGAGGGCGTGGTGTCGTGGCCGCCGTGCCACTGCTTCCAGCGCGCGTAGTCTTCCGAAGTGTAGTACTCGCCGGAATCCTTGCCGAAATCGCACTTCAACCACGCTGCGTATTCCTGCAGGTTGCGCGCGCCGCCTGCATTGCCCTGGTAGATCTGCTGCGGTGGGATGTAGGCCTGGCAGAACTTCTCGGGCTCGAAGGCAAAGATGTCCTTGCAGCCATCGGAGCAGAAGTTGAACTTCATGCCCTGCCATTCCAGCTGGCGCACCGCCTGCTGCATGGGGTTGTCCACTTCGGTGAAGAACACCGGGACCTGGCAGGTCTGGCAGACCAGCGGCAGGCGGTTGGTGTAGAAGCGGCCCTGCTCCTTCTCGATGAGCGCGAACTGTTCGAAGCGCGGGCGGTAGTAGCGATCGAAGGTCTCGCCGTACTTCTCCGACAGCCAGTCCATCTCATAGGGCTGCGGCAGCCAGGTGTGGAAGCTGGTCGCGGGACAGGCGGTGTAGAACACCTGCCAGGCCTGGTGCGTGATGTGGTTCTTCTCCAAGGTCGCAATCTCGTGGTACTTCGGTGGCTTGATCCCGTAGCGCTCGAGGTCGTGGAACAGCGCCATGCCGTTTTCTTCCCAGTAGATGCCCCAGGCCTCGGCCCAGGACATCACTTTGCGCGGCAGCATGTAGTCCATCATCGTGCCGACCAGCGCCAGCAGTCGGTAGCCGCGCCAGAACCACTTGTCGATGTAGCGTTGCATGATCGGCACGTTGTCCGCGTGCTGCTCCAGCACGAACTTCACCACTTCGAGGCCCAAGGTCATGTGGCGCGATTCATCCGACTGCGCGGAGAATCCGAAAGTGGTGGTGGCCATGTCGCCGTTGTAGGCGGCGCCGGATACGAAAGGCATGAACAGCAGGTTGGTCAGCACGTACTCGAAGGCAAACGAAATGGCCGTGATGTATTCGAAGGGCCCGGCGGTCATGGCGTCTTCGAAGAAGGACTTCGGAATCGACAGGTACCAGGCGCGATCCCGCAGGTGGTTGGCGTGGTGGAAGCCGCCGAAATACTTGTTGTACTGACTGAAGGCGTGCGTCTGGGTCTGCGCGTGGCGGAGTTCGTCGAGCGCCTGCATCTGGCAGGCCACCCGCGCGCCGGCGCCGCGGAGCTGGCGGCCCACCATGCAGAAGCCGCGATGCGAGTTGTACTCCGCAGGCGTAATCCCCTGCATCCACAGCTTGAGCGCCGAGAGGTAACGCGCGTCGGACAGGTTCAGCTGCCCGTTGTTCTGGCTGAAGCTGTCGAGGATCGCATAGAGCTTGCGCTCCTTCTCCGCCTGGTACTTCCAGTAAGCGTCCATGGTGAGGCGGAAGGGATCTTCCCACTTGTCCCAGTCCTTGATCTTGATGCCTTCGTACTGGTCGTACGGAAACACCTTGTCCATCGGCTGGTAGCTGGTTTCCCAGTCGAGCCCGCGGGTCATCAACCGGTATTTTTCCTTCAACCCAAGCTTCCTCTCGGCCATGTGTCTGCTCTCCTTGTCGCGGGCCTCAGGCGTCGCGCCATTCCAGGATGAATTCATCTTCGGTTTCGTCGAGGTTACCGGCGAGCGAAATGAGGTTGACCTGCATCGACTGCAGTTCGAACGCCCGCCCAAGCTTCTCCTCAATCGTGCTGCGCCTCACCACCAGCCTGCCGGGCGCGTCGATCTTCACCATCGCCGGCTGTTCGTTAAGCGTGGCGTGCGGGTTGTCCTCGAGGATCGCCTCGATGATCGGCCGCGTTTCCTCGTTGGTCTGGAAGGCAATGAACACCTTGTCGCGCATCACGCCACTCCCCCGAGGCCCAGCTTGCCTAGCCGCAGGTTCAAGGCAGCGACCATCGCGGCACGGACGGCGCTGGCCCCGGTCCCGAAGCCCGCGTCGAGCAATGGGCTCGTGGCCTCCATCACCCGCGGCCACCACTGCGCCACCCACTGCTTGAGCAAGGCGAGGTTTTCCGGCTTGGCGCTCGCGGCCACTTTCACCGTGCTGTCGACCCAGCGCGTGGCTTCGGCGAACCAGTCGCGCATGAATTCCGTGGCGAGGGTGTAGGCAACGCCGCCCTGCGCCCCGATCGCGGCGTCCAGGTGCTGGAACGCCATGGGCTGCACCTGGCTGTCGAGCAGCAGGTTCTGCAGGACGTGCAGTTCGAACCAGTCTTTCTGCACCATCGAATCCTCGACCAGGTGACGCAGCGGCTGCCACATCGGATCGTGCAGCCAGAGCGCCTTGCCTTCGTCGAGGATCCCGGGTTCCTGCTCATTCAGGGCTAGCGCGAGGCGGGTCAGGTACTGCGCGATCCCGAGCCGATCCATCGCCTGCATCAGCGCCGCGGAGGTGAAGGGCGTGCCATAGCCGTAGCCACTGAGGTAGGTGTTGTTGGTATTCGCTCCCCATTCGGCGTGGCGCAAGGGCACCACGACCCGCCTGATCGTGGTGGCCCACGCCGGATCAAGCAGCGAAAACAGCGCACGCTTTTCCAGCAGCGAGAAATTGCTGTCGGCGTTTTCCTGTTGCTTCGCCCGCTGCAGGGTATAGGGGCCGTAGTAATACTGGCGGGGATCGATGAGGGCGTCGAAATCATCCAGCTTGATGGCGGTACGCCGCACATCGAAAAGCTCCAGTTCCGGCTCCCACGTGGGCCGGTAGTGGAAGTTGGTCGTCATCTGGAAATCGTGGACCGCTTCCTGGTAGCGGGTGGCGGTCTTGCCAGGGCCAATGCGGGCCTCGAGGTGGTCGAAGGTCAGCCGCACCGGTTCAATGTGGGCCGTCTTGATGTCTACGCTCATCGCTGGTCGCTCCTGGTCATGGCAGGCTGGTTTCGGTCACGTGCCCATCGCGTTCGCCAAAACGCCACTTGCGGCAATCGGCATCCACCGCCCGCGCTTGCGCGCCGCTCAGGTGAACGGTGGCCTGTTCCTCGCAGAAGAGGTCGAAGGCTTGCTTCGGCAGGATCATTGCGAGGTACAGCGTGGGATCGCCAATGGAGAACTGGAATTCAACGAACCCGCCGGACGTGATGCCGGTGATGCGCACGTAGCGGGTAGCTTCATTCACGGCCTGGGGTCGCGATGGGCTCATTTGCGCGCCAGCCTGAGGTCGTTCAGGTGTTCCAGCACGAAGTCGATGCGGTCATTGCCCCAGAAGATCTGGTCGTCGATGACGAAGCTCGGCACGCCCACCACACCCTTGGCCTGTGCTTCGTTCCAGTTCGCGTCCAGCTGCGCGAGATTGGCCGGGTCGTTGCACCAGGCCTCGTACTCCTCGACGTCGAGACCCACTGACGCCGCGACTGCGTTACGCACTTCAGGCAGGCCGATATCCAGTCCTCCAGCCCATTCGGCGCGGAACATCGCGACGATATAGGGACGCAGGAGCCCTCGCGCCTCCGCCAGCAGGGAGCCGGCGCCGGCCAAGGTCCCGTCGGTGCTGGTTGGCGGGGGGACGCAGGGGATGCCCAGTCGCCGGCACTGCCGCGCAAGATCCTGGCGCGCCAGGGGGACCTTGATCTTGGCGCGATCCGGTGGCGAGCGACCGTTCCAGCCCCCGAGCGGGCGCCAGACGAGCTGCGTGTGGTAGTCGTCCACGATTGGCCACAGGTTCTTTGAAGCCAGGTAGCAATAGGGGCTGCGGAAGTGGAAGTAGGCATGGACCTGCTTCGGTGCTGAATAGCCAAGGTTCATTCGTCGGGCGTCCGGTAGGCGGTCATGGGCTGGATCAGGTCACGACGTTGAAGAAACTGGGACGTGGCTGGTTATCGATCGCAAAGGCCGCGTGACCGAGTTGCGTGGTGTCCCAGGTGAGGTGCGGGTGATCCGGGTAGTGGATGTAACCGCCGGCAAACACTTCGTTGCGGTTGCCTGAAGGATCGTAGAAATAAATGGTGGCGCCGCGCGTGATGCCGTGGCGCGTGGGGCCAACCTCCACCGGGATGTTGTGTTTACCCATGATGTCGCCGGCGTGGTAGACGTCGTTGACCGAGTCGAGGAAGAAAGACACGTGGTGGAAGCGGCCCGGGTCTTCGCGCAGCACGAAGGCAATGTCGTGCGGCTTGTTGGAACAACACAGGAAGATCGCGAGCTGCAGGCCGCTGGCGTCGTCGACCAGTTCTTCGCCAAGATCGAAGTCCAGCACCTCGGTGAAGAACTTCGCCACGGCTGGCAGGTGTGGACCTGCCAGCAGCACGTGGTCGAGGCGGGTCGCTCGCATGCCGCGGATCACGCCGTCGTTCGGCAGAGTGCCGGGATTACGACTGGGCATGGAGTTGCCCACGTGGTCCTTCTGCGCGTAAAGCTGCATCACGTGCCCACCGGGCAGGACGAACTGGATGCGGCGTCCGCTGTGGGGGTAATGACCCGCCGGCAAGTGCGTTACCGGCACTCCGGTGGCTTCGATGCGCCCGGTGAGGCTGGTGAGCGTAGCGTCGTCGTAAACCTTGAAGGCGAAGTAGTCGAGACCCGCTGCGTCGGCCTCGCGCAGCACCAGGCTGTGGTGGTCGTGCTCGTCCCAGGCCTTGTAGTAACGCCGGCCTTCGCTGTCCTCCAGGACTTCGTGCAGGCCGATGTACTCGCCGTAGTGGCGGCGCGACGCCGCCATGTCCAGTACGCGGATGGCTACTTCCCCGATACGCAATACGCCGCGAATCGCCATGGGTCTGCTCCCCGTTAACGCCGTCTCTGCGGCGCTTCTTGTGGTGGGTCTATTCGATCGTCAAACGAACTTGATGCGGATGGTCCCCAGGCTCTGGTACTGCACCACGATGCTGTCGCCGGCGGCCACGTGCACCGCCGCCGTGATGCCGCCGGTGAGGATGAGCGTGCCGGCCGGGATCTCGAAGCCGAGTGCTGCACGCTGGTTGGCGAGCATCGCAATGCTTTCCAGCGGGTCGCCCAGTACCGCCGCGCCGGCGCCGACTTCGGCGACCACGCCATTGCGGTTCAGCACCACGCCTTCGGTCACGAGGTCGATGTCCCCGATGGCGCGCAGGCGTCCACCCAGCACGTAGCCCGCAGCGGAGGTGTTGTCGGCCACCACGCTGGGGAGATCGAACTTGAAGGCATCGAAGCGCGAATCGATGATTTCCACCGCCGGCAGCACGAAGTCGATTGCAGCCGCGGCGTCTTCCCGCGTGCAGCCGGGGCCACGCAGCGGCTTGCTGGTCACGACCGCAATCTCGGCCTCGATGCGCGGATGGATGAATCGCCCTACCGGCACTTCGGCACCATCGCCATACGCGGCTTCGTCCGTGATAAACCCGTGCAGACTGTCGGTGAGTCCCATCTGCAGCATCTTGGCGCGGGAAGTCAGGCCCATCTTGAGACCCGTGACACGCGTCCCACGGGCTTCCATCCGGGTGCGCAGCGCAGCCTGCACGGCATAGGCGTCGCCGACGGTCATGGCGGGGTAGTCGCCCGTCAGCACGCTGATTGCCCGCCGTTCGCGGGCCGCCCGGTCCACTCGTTCCGCCAGTGCGGCGACGGTGGCTGCATCCTGGGTCCTTGCCTCGAACATCGACGTTTCCTCCTGGCGCACGTGCGCGCGCCATGCTTCAGACGAAGTCAGCCACCAGGCGACCGATGCCACCTACCGCGAGTTCCATATGGTCGCCCGGTGCAATCGGGATGAGCGGCACCAGCGAACCGGAGAGGATGACGTCCCCGGCCTTCAGCGCGACGCCATGGGCGCCGAGCGTGTTGGCCAGCCACGTCACGCTGTTCACCGGTGAGCCCAGCGCCGCGGCACCCGCCCCGGTCGCCACCAGCTCGCCGTTCTTCCACAGCACCATGCCGCAGGTCACGAGATCCACGGTGCGCGGATCGACCAGCTGGCCCGAGACGATGAACATCCCGCACGAGGCGTTGTCAGCGACCGTGTCCTGGATCTTGATTTTCCAGTCCTTCACCCGTGAATCGACGATTTCGAAACAGGCCGCAACCCCGGCGGTCGCACGGAGCACATCGGCATTGGTCACACCGGGACCCATCAGGTCGGACTTCAGGATGAAGGCAATCTCGCCCTCGGCCTTCGGCTGCATGAGCTCCCGTCCGATCGGAATCGGCTTGCCGGGTTCGCAGCGCATGCGATCGGTCAGGAAGCCGAAGTCGGGCTGGTCCACCTTCAGCATCTCCTGCACGGCGCGACTGGTTAACCCAATCTTCTTGCCCACCACCCGCTCGCCGGCGGCTTCGCGAAGCGCGAGGAAACCCAGGGAGATCCGGTAGGCGTCGTCGATGGTGAGCGCAGGGTCGCGTTCGGTCAGTGGTGCGATCGGGATCCGGTTGCGCAGTGCTGCGTAGAGCTCGTCGCTGTAGCGCGCGAGTGTTGCGGTGTCAGCCATGACTCAGTACCTGATGCAGATGTTGCGGAGTTCGGTATAGAACTCGAGCGAGTGGATGCCGCCTTCGCGGCCGATGCCCGACTGCTTGGCGCCGCCGAAGGGCGTGCGCAAGTCGCGCAGGAACCAGCTGTTGACCCAGCAGATTCCGACCTCCATCCGGGCGGCTACGCGGTGGGCGCGCTGCAGGTCACTCGTGTACACGACCGCCGTCAGCCCGTAGGCCGTGTCGTTGCCGAGGCGCACGGCTTCTTCCTCGGTGTCGAAAGGTGCGATATGGCAGCACGGCCCGAAGATTTCCTCGCGGTTGATCCGCGCGTCGTGCGGCAGGCCGGTCCAGATGGTCGGCTCGACCCACGCCCCGCCGGCAAACTCGGCGGGCATCTCCGGGACGCCACCACCGATGACGACGGTCGCGCCCTCTTCGACTGCCAGCTTGTAGTAGCCCAGCACCTTCTCGCGATGTTCGAGGCTGATCAGCGGCCCCAAGGTGACACCCGGCTCATCGGGCGGGCCGATTTTCTGTTGCGCGGTCGCAGCCTTCATGCGCGCGACGAATTCATCGAACAGCGGCCGTTCCACGTAGATGCGTTCGGTGCCAAGGCACACCTGGCCGCAGTTGATGAAGGTGGCGCGGATGATGTCGGGGATGGCTTCGTCGAGGTTGGCATCAGCGAAGATGAGCGCGGGGTTTTTGCCGCCAAGCTCGAAAGACACCGGTCTCAGGCCTTTGGCTGCGGCTCGCATGATGATTTCGCCAGTGCGGGTTTCGCCGGTAAAGGTGATGCCGTCCACGCCGGGATGCCCGGTGAGGAAAGCGCCCGCCGAATCCGGGCCAAAGCCGTTCACCACGTTGTAGACACCGGGTGGGATCCCTGCCTCGTTCATGACTTCGCCGAGCAAGGCCGCGGTCAAGGGGGTTTCCTCGGAAGGCTTCACCACCACGGTATTGCCACACGCAAGCGCTGGGCCGACTTTCCAGGTCATCAGCAGCAACGGCAGGTTCCACGGACAGACGACGGCAATGACGCCGCGCGGACTGCGGGTGGAATAGTTGAGCGCCTGGCCACCGGTCGGGGTGTCCATCACGAAGGCTTCGGTAGGGACGTTCTTGAACAGATCGGCGAAGACGCGGAAGTTCGCGGCGCCGCGCGGGATGTCGACGTGGCGGCAGGAGTCTCGCGGCTTGCCGGTGTCCTGGCATTCGGCCTCCACGAACTCGTCGAATCGCTTCTGGATACCCTCTGCCACCTTGTGCAGCAGCGCCATGCGCTCGGCCACTGGCATCCTGCCCCAGGGCCCCTTGAGCGCGGCGCGCGCAGCCCCGACGGCGGCGTCCACTTCCGGCTTGCCCGCTTCATGGACGGTGGCGATCTGCTGGCCGTTGACCGGGCTCACATCAACGAAGGTCTGGCCGCTGGCCGACGGCACGAACTGCCCATTGATGAAATTGAGCACCTCGCGGTGCGCACCCTGCGTGCTCGCGTTAGCCATGAACTACAGTCTCCTGCTGGGATGACCCAAGGGCCACGGTGTCGCGGCATCTTGAGCGAGACGGCTGCCGTGATCCACCCGGGTCTGCGTCGTGAGAGTTACGCATACGCAGCAATTTGGCCCATGTGAAGCAGAGGCACTGCCCTCACCGGTGCACTGCCAGCCAAGCGACAGGCGAGCCTGCCGGGATGGAACATCAAGCACCGGGAAATTCATGCGGTAGCGCCGAGTTCCAGGATTTTTTTCCACGCGGCCCGGCCGCGCTCGCCCAATTCGGCAAGCTTGCCGGCGGAGAAATCCCCGGCGACGCCACCCGGAATCCAATGGCATCGTTGAACGGTTCAACGGGACCGTGCGTGACGAGACCGACGACTATGGCAAGAACTACCTGCAGGCCGAGGCGATCATCGCCGGGCTCATCCGGCATATTGCGGTGAAGCAAGTGCTCAAGTTCAATGTGGCTGGCATTCCCGGTAGACCGGAACTGCCAGCCATCTTCGTTCTTCGCCGCTTAAATGCCGTCGACCGGAGAGCTCGCTTCGTCACCCGCGGTGCCCTCGCAGGCACCGTTTCACCGGCGCCGGCGATTGGGGTCAGGAAGAACGCGAGCTTCGGCTTGCTCCCGACGACGCATCGAGCGTCTGGGCGCCGTAGCGCAGGGCAAGCAGGCCGAGGAGGGAGATAGCGCTCATCAAGAGCGCAAAGCCAAAGCGCGGCGAGGCCTGCATCACGAAGCCCGTCACCGCGGGGCTGAGTGCAGCCCCGGCCGAAAACGCAAACACCAGCGCCGAAGTCGCGCCCACCAGGCCGACACCGGCGTAGCGGTGGCCGACGACGATCATCGACAGCGTGTAGATGCCTGCGCCGGCGGCACCCCAGAGGAAGGCAACGGGCCAGAGCAGTACGGCGCCCTGCGCTTTTGCGAACAAGAGGACCCCACCCGCCAGCCCGGTCCACAGGCAAGCCGCGATAAGTCTCGGGATGGGCTGCCGGTCTGCCAGCCAGCCGAGGAAGAACTGCACCACGAACCCACCAACACCCAGCACCGCGACCAGTGCCGCCGCCTGCCTGCCGTCCAGGCCAAGGCCCAGTGCTTCGACGGGGAGGAAGATTGACGGACCGCTTCCCAGCGCGCCGCCGATGAGGGCTGCGACCAGCAGCAACGGCCTTTCATGCAGCAGTCTGAGGAAGGCCCCTGGCGCGGGCCCGTCGTCCGGCGAGGAAAGGTCTTCGAGCCCGATGAGGGAAAGCAGTCCCAGGCACAGCAAGGCACCTGAGACGAGGAACGGTCGTGGGCCTTCGGTGCCCGTCACCGCCAACAGGAGGGGGCCCAGCACGAAGCACGCGCCCACCATGGCCTGGAAGGCGCCGATCACCGCGCCGCGTCGTTCCTCGCTGGCGGCGCCCACGACGCAGGCTTCCGCCGTCACCCAGCGCAAACCGCCGGAAAGCCCCATCACGGCAACGGCGAGGAGCCACGCAACGACGTGGGTGGTGGCGAGGAACACCCCGACCACCAGCACCGGTGAGCACCCGGACGCCACGTAGACAGCGCGCAGTCCCCAACGCTGGGTGATCCGGGTCGTGAACGGGGTGACCGCGAAAATCGCCAGGTAAAGGCTGGCGCCGAACAATCCGATGAGCCACGGCGCTTCGCCCCGCGCGGCCAGTCGGACCGTCAGGACTGGCATCAGCATCAGCACGCCGACGAGTTCGAAGAAGGTGGAACCAAAGATCCTGAGCAGGGTCATGTCAGCGACAGCGCCGGGTCAGGGCAAAAGCCCTGGAGTGCGCTTGGCCACGCGCACCCGGAACTCGGGTACCGTGGAGACGTACCGAACCACCAAGGAGCTCACGATGAAATCTTTCAGAAATATCCTCGCCGCCACCTTCCTGGCTGCACCCCTGCTGGCGTTCGCTGCAGAACCTGCCGCGCCCCCGGCCACCGGACACGCCATGGAGATGGGCAAGGACGCGGACCACGACATGGGCAAGATGATGATGGGTGGCATGGGTCACGAAGAAGGCCACAAGGGCAAGCGTTGCATGGACAAGGAAAAGGGCGGCTGCTGCAAGGGCATGATGGGCAAGGGCATGCACTCTCCGGGCGGCATGATCATGATTCCGCAACTGCCGGCCGGCAACGAAAAGCAGCAATTGCTGATGCAGTCTGAAATCCAGCAGAAGGTCGGGGAAATCGTGGGCAAGTACGCTGGCCAGCTGAAGTAAGCACGCGGCGAGTGCCTATGCGGGCCGCTCGGGCCGCAGGCGCTCGTCGTTTTCGAACAGCGCTTGTAGCTCCGTGGTGGCGTCCTTGGTGCTCTGCACCAGCTGCGCATCGTCCTGGTAGATGGCGTGGGAATCCGCCAGCAGTTTTTCATCGTGTGTCCTGAAGGCAACGACGGCGCGCCGCGCCTGCCGCAGGGTCAGCCCGAGGCCCACCAACAGCTGTTCGGTCAGCAGGAGGCTCGAGTGGTAGGTCTCGCGCTGGACCTGGGTGATGCCGAGATCCATCAGGCGATAGACATGCCGGCGATTGCGCGCACGCGCCAGGATGTGGATGTCCGGGAAATGCTTGCGCACGGTTTCCGCCGTGCGAACCGAGGCTTCCATGTCGTCAATCGCGAGCACCATGAAGCGCGCCTTGCCGACGCGCGCCGCTTGCAGCAACTCCAGGCTGGACGCGTCGCCGTAGTAGGACTTGCTGCCGAAGCGGGTCGACATATCAATCTGGTCCGGATTGATCTCGAGTGCCGTGAAGGGGATCTGCAAGGCCCGCAGGATGCGCCCGGTGATTTGACCGCAGCGGCCGAAGCCCGCAATCACCACATGGTGTGCCGTGTCGTCGACCCTGTCGAAGGGTCGCGAACTTGCCGCGGGTCGCGTGAGGCGCGTGGCTGCTGCATAGATCAGGGGCGTCAGCGCCATCGACAGCGTGACCACCAGCATGACGGTCTCCGCGAGCGCGGGGGTAATGAGCGCCTGCTCGCGCATCAGGCTGAAAAGGATGAAGGCGAATTCACCGCCCTGGGACAGCGCCGCGGCAAGGCGCAGCGCGGTGGCGTGCGACTGGCGGAACGCCCGCGCCACCGCGTAGAGCCCCACCAGCTTTACGCCCATCAGCACGCCTACCAGCGCAAGGATGGTGAGGGGCATCGCCACCATGAGCCCAAGGTTGGCGGTCATGCCGACCGAGATGAAGAAGAGGCCGAGGAGCAATCCTTCGAAAGGCGCGATGCGGGCCTCGAGCTCGTGGCGGTATTCGGAGTCGGCCAGCAGCACGCCGGCCAGGAAAGCGCCCAGGGTCACCGAGATCCCAAGCCCCTCCATCAGCACACTCGTGCCGACCACGACGAGCAGCGCCGTGGCGGTGAAGAGTTCCGGCACCTGAGTGTTGGCCACCAGGTGGAAGGTGGGCCGCAACACGAAGCGGCTGATGGCAAAGAGGCCTGCGACCACGCCGATGAACTTGGCCATGCCGAGCCAGGGGTTGACCGCCGCCATGGCTTCGGGCGCCGCGAGCAGCGGCACGATCGCCAGTAGCGGGATCACGGCGATGTCCTGGAAGAGGAGAATCGCGAAGCTCGTCCGCCCGTGCTGCGTGGCCAGTTCGTGTTTTTCGCCCAGCAGCTGGAGCACGAAGGCGGTGGAGGACATCGCCAGGCCAAAGCCCAGCAGCAGCGCCACCGCGGGTGGGCTGCCGAAGGCGCGGGCGATGGCGGCGAGCACCAGGCCACTCACGAGCAGCTGCGCCGATCCGCCGCCGAAGATGGGTCGTCGCAAGGCCCACAGGCGGGCAGGCTGGAGTTCGAGGCCAATCACGAACAGCAACAGCACGACCCCGAACTCCGAGAGGTGCCGGACGCTGTCAACGTCGTCGATCAACTCAAGGCCGAAAGGCCCGATGGCGATGCCCGCCAGGAGATAGCCCAGCACCGCCGCGAAGCCAAGACGCTTCATCAGGCCTACGGCCAGCACGGCCGCCGCCAGGTAGATCGCCACATGATGCAGATTGCCCACGCTGCCGCCTCCTCGATGGCTTCGCTTACACTGGCGCAGGATAAGGGTTAACAGGGTGGGGATCGCGCATGGAATTCGGCCTGCTGTACAGCTTCATCACGCCGGCCAACGGCGCCATCAGCCACCACGCCACTTTCCGCGAAATGGACGCGCTGCTGCCGCTGGCCGAGACGCTCGGCTTCCACTCCTTCCAGACCACCGAACACCACTTCCAGCACAACGGCTGGGCGCCGAGTCCACTGGCCGTGCTGGCCTATGCCGCCGGGCTCACCCGGCGCATGCGCCTGGCCACCAACGTGCTGTTACTGCCCCTGTACGACCCGCTGCGGCTGGTGGAAGACGTGGCGACCCTCGACAACCTCTGCGCTGGCCGCCTCACCCTGGGCGTGTCGCCGGGTTATGTGTCGGAAGAATGCGCTGCGTATGGCATTCCCTACCTCGAGCGCTTTGCGCGCAGTGAGGAAATCCTCGACATCCTCCAGGCCTCCTGGTGTGGGGAGTCGCTGGAATACGCGGGTCGCTACTACCAGATCCCACCCTGCCGGATCGTGCCGCGCCCGGTGCAGCAGCGGATTCCTCTCTGGTATGGCGTCAGCGGTCCCAAGCTCCTGCGCCGCGCGGCGCTGCGGCGTTGCCCCGTTACCGCCTCGCCGCGCCACACGGTGGCGGAACTGAAGGCCCATTACGCCCGCTATGACGCAGCGGCGGCGGAGGTCGGCTTCGCCACCCGGGAACGCCCGATCATTCGGGAAGTTTTCGTAGCCCGCAGCACGCAGGAAGCGGAGGACCTCGCGGGTCCGGCCATCATCGAACTGTTCGGGCTCTACAGCCGGAAGTCGGTGGCAGGCGAGCGGCAACTCCGCAACGACCAGGGCGAACTCGTGACGCAGCACGCCATGCTGGATTTCCGCAGCTTCGCCTCGCGCTACGTGCTGGGCGATCCGGCGAGCGTGCGTGAGCAGTTGCACGAACTCAGCGACGAACTCGCCCCCAGCGAAGTCATCTGCCGCATGCAACTGCCGGGGATCCCCACGGCGGCCTTCCGGCAGTCGCTCGTGCTTTTCGGCGAGGAGGTCATGCCAGCCTTCCGGTGAACAAAGTGTAACGACTGGAAGCCATGTCCCCGTCCTAGCAGCCTGTCGGACTTGGGGAGCGTCGGCTGCGAACCGACCGCAGCCGTCCATTCAGCACCGTCTTTTTGCCCCATAGCCGGGCTATGGGCCTGCAAATCCGGCACCAACTGTCCTGGCTGGGGCCGATTCTCGCTATCGACGCCCCAAGTCCGATAGGCTGC
>JAYTTZ010000001.1:0-12675 GCA_043744805.1 Gammaproteobacteria bacterium | reverse complement strand
CCACGGTGGCACGCGGCACCTCTGTAGGCAGGAAGGCGCGAACGGAACGGCGTGAGATCAGGGCAGCGTCGACGGCTGCGGCTTCGGCGGTATGCATCTTGGGGTCCCTGGCTAGTATTCGTTGGGGTCGAGGATTCCGGGTCTGTCGGGCGCGCTCGGGGTGGCGGGTGCCGGCGCGGGCTGTGCGGGCTGGGTGGGTACGGCGGGAGTGGGCGGCGTAACGGGGGGCGTCGGCGCGGCTTCCAGCGCAGCTGGCGTCACCGCGGCGAGTTCCCGGGACTTGAGCTCGAAGTTCCACTGCGCCGGATCGCGCTCGTGCACTTCCTTCACCACGAGGCCGGCGGCGGGTGCATACCAGCGCGTGGTTTGGGCGCTGCCGGTGTGCCGGCCCACTTGCCAGCCGTCCGCGCATTCCACGCGCCAGGCGTCGAACTCGCCTGCCTGGACGTGCACTTTTTCCAGCGCCGCGACCTTGCAGTGTGTCTCGCCCTCCCAGACGAGGTTGTTGAACGCCGTGAAGCCTGTGTATTTCCCGCTCCACCGCTTGTCGATGGCGAGCGGAAAGGCCAGCGACGGCATGAACGGTCTGAATTCCACCAGGGTCCTGCCACTGGCATCGCGCAGGCGCATCGGGTTGTCGTCGTGGGTGCGCGAGATCTCCAGCGTGTTGCCCTCGCAAGTGCGGACGAGCGTGTCGTCCGTGCCCGGCAACTGCAGGGTCCAGCGAGGGCAGTCACTGCCCATCAGGCGCCCGCTGTATTCGGCCGTGCTACCGATGACCGGCACCGGGCGCGGCGCTTCTTCCGCCGCCAGCAGTCCCGGCAACAGCAGCGCCGCCAGTCTCAGGGCAGTATTACCGGCGCGCTCACGCATCGAGCGGACGACAGACGAGCAGCTTGAACTGGCGTTCCGCGAGTTCATCGCGAAGGCCGGGATCGATGACCAGGGACGTCGTGTATTCACCCACCTGGTAGAAATAGAGCGTCCGCGCGCGCAGCAGGGCTTCCTGCTCCGTGAAGTCCGCGGCCCGGAACAGTTGCGCCAGGTAATCCACGCGCTGCTGGTCCACCGCCGCCACGGCTAGTGCTGCAAGCTTGTTGAAGCGCGCGAATTCCCGCATGGCCACGTCGTGGTGCGAGTCTTCGGTGTGCTGGGTGAAGTTGATGACTGCCTTGATCTGGCTGGCGGGATCGTCGACGTGCTGTTCGCCGAGACGCGCGATGAACGACAGCTGTTGTTCGCGCCACCAGTCCACCATCGAACGCAGCAGGTCGTCGCGATTCCTGAAGTGCCAGTAGAAGCTGCCCTTGGTGAGCTTGAGTTTGCGGGCGAGGATTTCCACCTTGACGAGGGCGATTCCGTTGGCAAACAGGACGTCGAGGGCCTTGCGTAGCCAGGCATCGCGATCGAGGGGCCGTTTGGTGGTTCGCGCCATGGGTTGATTCTACTTGGCGACGAACGGGATGCCAGAGATCCCCGGGATCAGGCGGCATGGCGGCGGCCCTGACTTTTTTTCGAAATGACCCCTATGCTCCAACCCACCAACCACGACGAGGAGGGAGGCACACATGGGCATGGCAGAAAACAAGCAGGCCGTTCGCCACAATTTCGAACAACTCGCCAATGGCAACGGCGCGCCGTTGCTCGACAGCCTGGCGGACGACGTGCAGTGGACCATCATCGGCACGACGTCGCTGTCGAAGACGTTCAATGGCAAGCAGGACGTAATCGACGGCTTGCTGGTGCCGTTCGGTGCGGCACTGGTCGACGGCCACATCCACATCCACGTCGACAACATGCTGGGCGAAGGTGATTTCGTGGTAGTTCAGGGGCGCGGCGAAGCGATGACCAAGCGCGGCGTTGCCTACAACAACACCTACTGCTGGGTGTACCGCTTCTGGGACGGCAAGATCGCCTCGATCACCGAATACCTCGATACCGAGCTGGTTACGCGCGCCTTTGGCTAAGGGCAGTCAGGGCAGCAGCAGCGGCAGCAGGTCGGTCATGCGATCCACGAACGCATCGGGTGCGTGCTCGTGCCAATCAACGTTGGGCGAGTAGCCGTAGCTCACGCACAGCGCACGCACTCGTGCGGCCTTGGCGGCGCGGAGATCCGCCAGTGAATCACCGACCATCGCCGCGTGCGACGGTTCGCCGCCGCAGCGTGCGATGGCGGCGAGGAGGGGCGCCGGATCGGGCTTCTTCACGGGCAGCGAGTCGCCCGACAAGGTCACTTCGAACCACTGCGCCAAGTCGAGCGCCGCGAGCAGCGGCAGGGTGAAGCGTTCGGGTTTGTTGGTGACGCAGCCCAGCGCGTAGCCGGCCGCGTGGAGGGCCGACAGGGTTTCAACGACGCCGGGATACACCACGGTATGCGCGGTGAGCCCGTCCCGGTAAGCCTCCTGCCACGCGCGATGTGCGCGTGCGAAGAGTTCGGGTGCGGCGACACCGTCCATGCTGCCGGTGAGGCTGCGATGCACGAGGCGCTCGGCGCCATTACCGATGTAGCCGCGGATTTCCGTGTCCACACGGCGCGGCAGGCCAACCGCAAGCAGGGCGCTGTTCGCGGCATTGGCGATGTCCGCAGCGCTGTCCACCAGGGTGCCGTCGAGATCGAACAGGACGACGCGCTTCATGCGCAGGCCGCGCGCCCGCGGCTGATTTCCGCGCGCATCGCCTTGAGGGTGGTGGCGTAGTCGCCACCGTTGAAGATGGCCGAACCGGCCACGAAAGTATCCGCGCCGGCGGCGGCGATCGCGCCGATGTTGTCCACCTTCACGCCGCCGTCGATCTCGAGGCGAATCGGCAGGCCCGAGGCCTCGATGAGGCGCCGTGCTTCGCGCAGCTTCGGCAACGCGGAAGGAATGAACGACTGCCCGCCAAAGCCCGGATTGACCGACATCAGCAACACCATGTCGAGCCGGTCCATCACGTAGCGCATCGCGTCGAGCGGGGTCGCCGGATTGAAGACGAGCCCGGCCTTGCAGCCGAGATCGCGGACCAGTTGCAGGCTGCGGTCGAGGTGTCGGGTCGCTTCAGGATGGAAGGTGATGTAAGTCGCGCCGGCCTGTGCAAACTCGCCAATCAGGTGATCGACCGGCTCCACCATGAGGTGGACGTCGATGGTCGCCGTCACGCCATGCTTGCGCAGCGCCGCGCAGACCATCGGGCCGATGGTGAGGTTGGGCACGTAGTGGTTGTCCATCACGTCGAAATGGATGAACTCGGCACCCGCGGCGATCACCGCATCGACGTCATCGCCAAGACGCGCAAAATTGGCGGACAGGATGGATGGTGCAATGACATCAGCTTGCATGGCAGGGATTCCGGGCACGATGGGAGGCGCGGACTTTACCCGAATCGGCCCGGCCGGGCATCGCGTGCGGAGGGCTGAAACTCGCGCGGGCGAGGCGCCACGGAAGCCCACCAGGCCCCCGCTTGCGGGGGAACGACGGCGATGGGGGCGCCGCCCTCGCGGTACGCCCGGAGGGTCATTATGGGGTCGCGTCCGCACGCGGACCCCGAAGTTCTTCCCGTAAGCCCGACCTGGCTGCAGAAGGTCCGGTTGGAGTCGATAGACGAACCATGCGCAACGCCAACATTCTCCCCGTGCTTCTGATCTTCGTCGCGCTGCCGGCGCTGGCCGCCGATCCGCCCGCTGCAAAGCCGCCTGCGACAACGCCCCAGGCTGCGCCAGCAGCGGGCGCGGGGACCGGCCAGGCGATCCCGACCGACCCGGCGGCTTCGGCCACGCCGGGTGGACGCGAAGCTGAACTCGCCGCCCTGGTGCCGGCGCGCACTGCGGACGACGAACTGGTCTGGCTGGACGCCACCGAGGGGCGCTTTTTCGCGTTCCGTCGCAATCCGACCCGGGGTGCCGCGCCGCGGGCAGCGGTCCTGATCGTGCCCGGGTCACGCGCCTTCATCGATCAGAATCCGCTCACCCTGGAACTGCGTGAAATTCCGCGCCACGGCGGATTCACCACCCTGGCCGTGCAGGTACCCCTCGTCGAGGCTACGCCCCCCCCGCCGCCTGGGCCGCCGACAGCACCACCGGCTGATCCGGCCGCCGCGCCCGCGGCCCCGACCGCAGTACCCGACCCGCTGTGCGGTCGGCTTACCGCGGCGCTCGCCTTGCTGGAGTCCACCCGTCCGCCCTATATCGCGCTGGTTGCCGAGGGCGAAAGCGCGGAGCGGGTGCAGGCCTGCTATGCCACCGGCCTGCCACCCAGCGTAAAGGCCTTCGCGGCCATCGGGTCGTGGCGCGGGAAACTGGCCGATCTCAAGGTGCCGAGCATCGAGTTCGTCCCGGCGCGCAACGCGCGGGCGATGAAGGAAGCCGATCGGCGCAGGCTATCCATGCCCAAGCCCCCGGCGCCGCCGCATCGACGCGAAGACATCGATGCGGTGGACCAGCACTTCAAGGGCGCGGAGCTGGACGTGGCCAAGCGCCTGCGGGGTTGGTTGGAGAAACTGCCGCCCCCCGTGTCACTGCCGCAAGGTGCGGCACCCACTGCGCCCGTTTCGCGCTAGCGGGCGGTCGACCAGCGCCGGGCATTAAATCGGCGAACTCGAGTGGCGCCGTGTGCTGAACCCCTCCGCCCCGCACTTCCGGTCAGTGGGAGAGAGGTTTCCCCGCGGCCTTTCACAGCGCCGCGCGCTGCCGCGCGAGTGCCCAGTCGATGTGTTCCTGCACCAAGGGCGTGGCCGCGTCGCGGCGCACCGCAAGGGCCTCGACGATGGCGGAATCGCCCGGGGCATTGCCCAGCGCCACGGCGAGGTTGCGCTGCCATTGCTCGAAGGTGATGCGGCGGATCGCCGAGCCTTCGGTGTTAGCCAGGAAGGTGGTCTCGTCCCAGGCAAAGAGCGTGATCAGGTGCGCCTTGTCGAGGCCGTGGCGGGGATTGAAATCCTCGATGCCGGAGAGCCTGGCGTAGCGGTTCCACGGACAGCACAGCTGGCAGTCGTCGCAGCCATAGATGCGGTTGCCGAGCAGCGGCCGGAGTTCGAGTGGAATGGGGTCCCGGCTCTCGATCGTGAGGTAGCTGATGCAGCGGCGCGCGTCGAGCACGTAGGGCCCGACGATGGCGGCGGTGGGGCAGACCTCGATGCACCGCGTGCAGCTGCCGCAGTGGTCGCTGGTTTGCGGCGGGTCATGCGGCAAAGTGAGGTCGGTGTAGATCTCGCCCAGGAAGAACCACGAACCGTCGTGGCGGTTGATGAGGTTGGTGTGCTTGCCAATCCAGCCCAGTCCGGCGTTCCGCGCCAGCGGCTTTTCCAGTACCGGCGCGCTGTCGGTGAAGACGCGATGGCCGAACGGGCCGATGAGGGCTTCCAGCCGGCGCGCGAGTTCGCGCAGCCGTCCCCGCAGCACCTTGTGGTAGTCCCTGCCCAGGGCGTAGCGCGAGACATAGGCGGCGCGTGGGTCGTCGAGCTGCGCCTGCATGTCGGCCATCGATTCCGGCAGGTAGTCGCAGCGTGCGCAGATGACCGACAAGGTGCCGGGTACCAGCTCGGCGGGCCGGCTGCGTTTATCGCCATGGCGCTCGAACCAGCGCATGTCGCCGTGGTACTGGGCGGCCAGCCATTCGCGGAGTCGGGTTTCATCGGCTTCCAGGGCAATGCCGGTGATGCCGACCTGCTGGAAGCCGAGTTCAGCGCCCCAGCCCTTGAGCGAGGCGACGAGTGCCCCGGGCTCAGGGGCCATCCGGATCGTCGACCCCGTCGTCCAGGCCGACCCGCGCGCACAGGGCCTGCCAGAGGTGGGCAAACGCGCGGGCGCCGGGACTGGCGGCGGCGAAGGCCTGCACTGGCGCGCGGTGTTCGCCCATTTTTTCGACCTGGCTGGTGTAGGGGATGAAGCTGCGGAGCACTTCCGGGTGATCGGCCGCGAACTGGGTGATGAGTTCGCAGTGCAGCTGGCGCCGGCGATCCACCATCGAGAAGAAAGGCAGCAGCTGGTCCCCGGCAAGCCCATGGGCGGCGCTGAATTCGCGCAACTGGGCATAGGCACGCACGGACAGCGGCGTGGGGATGACCGGCACCAGCAGCCAGTCGGCCATCTCGAAGATGTTCTCGGACACCAGCGAGAGGTGCGGCGCGCAGTCCACGAACGCGAGGTCGTAATCGTCGGCCAGGGTGTGGAGGAGCTTGCCCAGCCGGGTATTGGGTTTGCGGAATTCGCTGAGCGCGATGTCGAGGTTGCGGTGTCCGAGGTCGGCCGGGATGAGGTCGAGCCCCGGATAGTTGGTGGCGTGGACCGCTCCTTTCAATCCGCGCTTCTTCTCGAGGAAGGCCTGCGGATCGGTGGTGTCGGTGGGTTCGATGCGAAAATAGAAGCCGGCGGCACCCTGGGGATCGAGATCCCAGACCAGGCAGCGATAGCCCGCCTTGCTGGCCAGGTAGGCGAGGTTGACGGTGGCGGCGGTCTTGCCGACACCGCCCTTCACGTTGTACGTGGCGAATACCTTCACGGCGGGATCTCCTGCAAGCGGGCATAAAGGCGTTGCACGCGGGCGCCGCGAAAACGCATGAACGCGCGATTGACCAACACCACGTGCGCTTGCTCGAGGGCCGACAGCCGCGTCTCCAGGGTCTCGATCAGCACCTGCGCGCCTACCGCGCCATGTTCCTGTGTGGCGAGGTCCTGCGCCAGCGCCTGGAGCAGCCCGTGGTGCACAAAGATATCCCAGGTGTCGCCCATCGCTGCCTGCAGCACCTTCAGTTCCTGGATCGCAGCGCGCAGCGCGCTGGGTTCGAAGAGCGTCTGGAAGCCTTCCAGCAGGTAGCGCAGTTTCTTGCAGTGCTTACGGAATTCGTGCAGCACCTGCGGGTCGCGCCGTGCGTGCTCGGGATCAAAGTCCAGGATGGCGGTGAGGCGATGTTGCAGGGCTCGCGTGACCACGTTCCGCACCGGCTGCCGACCACGCCGGCCCAGCAGCCGACCGTTCGCCAGCTCGCCGAGGAACGTGGACCAGCTGTCCATGGCGCTCAGGTAGCTTGCGCTGCCGAGATGGGCCACGAGCGCCCGCCTTGCGTCTTCGCGGGTAGCGGCAATCCGGGCCCGCAGCAGGGGTTCCGACTCGGCCGACGCGGCGCCGCAGGCCGCGAGGTAGCCGTCGAGTTTTTCGCCCAGCACGTCCAGATCCCGCAGTGCGCCAGTGGCACGGTTGAGTTCGGAAAGTTCACCCCGGAAACGCAGGCGGGTCGGGCCATCGACCACCGAGCGGAGATCGCCCAGCCAGGAACGGATGCTGCGCAGGGTCACCCGGTAGTCGTGGAGGAACTCCCTGTCGCAGTCCGTGATGATGCCCCCCTCGGTGGTGCGCAGGGTTTGGGTGTAGGCCTCGAGCAGGCGGGCCAGCGCACGCCCGGCGCCGAGGTTCGCGCGCAGCCGCACCACCGGCTTGGCCTCGAAGCTTGGTGGGTTGAGTCCGCGGCCGGCGAGGTGGAATTCCGCGCAGTCCTGCTGCAGGGGTCGTAGCGATCGGCCACGGCCAAGTTTGCGCGACAGGGATTGAGCCTGGATTTCGAAACCGCTGAGGGCGCTGATCCGGAGTACTGGCGGCGTGGCAGCGCCAGCCGGTACTTCCAGCGCCAGCCGGGCCATGATCTTGCCGCGCGCATCGAGGTATTCGTAGTGCCTGACGTGCAGGACGCCGAGGCAGGTCGCCAGCAAGGCCCGGCCGCCAGTCAGCTTTGCGAGCCGCGCCCGCAGGCGGGGTCGCAGGCAGTCCGTAGCGAATCGGGGCAGGCCGGGTCCGCACACCACCTGCTCCGCGCCCTCGCCCTTGCGGGCGCGCAAGTTGACGCGATACCGGCCGCCGTCGAGTTGGTCTGCTTCCAGCACGAAGCCGGCTGCTGCAAGGCGCTGGTCGAAGGTGTCGAGGGACCAGCGGGTGGGTTCCACGCGCGCTCCGGCGTGCATGCCGGCGTGGGCCAGCAGCGTTTCGTGCAGGGTGTCGAGATCCGCGCCGCCGGCGGACTGGAAATGGCAGTTCACCCATTCACTCCTCGCCAACAAGGGGGCGGGCCCGCAGCCTGCACTCGTGCGGGTGGTAGGGCCGGCGTCATTCCTGCGGGCGAGCGGGTGGCCCTACAGGTTCTGTACCGCGAAATCAGCCAGCCGCGAACGTTCGCCCCGCATCAGCGTGATGTGCCCACCATGCGCCCAATCCTTGAAGCGATCGACGATGTAGGTCAGGCCCGAGGTGGTTTCACTGAGATAGGGGGTATCGATCTGCGCGATGTTGCCGCAGCAAACGATTTTCGAGCCCGGACCGGCGCGGGTAATCAACGTGCGCATCTGCTTGGCGGTGAGGTTCTGGGCTTCATCGATGATGATGTAGCGATTCAGGAACGTGCGTCCGCGCATGAAGTTCATCGAGCGGATCTTCACACGCTTGGCGAGGAGGTCGGAGGTCGCCGCGCGGCCCCATTCGCCGCCTTCCTGGGTTTCGGCAAGCGCTTCGAGGTTGTCCATCAGGGCGCCCATCCAGGGCGTCATTTTTTCTTCCTCGGTGCCGGGCAGGAAGCCGATGTCCTCGCCCAGCGGGACGGTCTCGCGGGTGACGATGATTTCCCGGTAGCGCTTCATGTCGAGCGACTGCGCAAGCCCGGCGGCCAGCGCCAGCAAGGTCTTGCCGGTGCCGGCAGCGCCCAGCAGGGTGACGAAGTCAATTTCTGGATCCATCAGCAGGTTAAGCGCGAAACTCTGTTCGCGGTTGCGCGCCACCATCCCCCAGATCGCGTGGCGGGGATTGCGGTAGTCGCGGGCACGCTCGAACACTACCCGGTCGTTTTCGATCCGGCGGGAGATGAGTTCGAGATCCGTGTCTTCCGGCCCGTAGAGGAATTCGTTGGGATAGAAGTGCTCGAAGCTCGCCGCCGGCACGGCGTAGAAAGTCCTGGCTTCCGACTGCCAGCATTCCAGCGCCTTGCCCTTGCTGGCCCAGAAGTTGGCCGACAGTTCGCGCGTGCCGGTATAGAGCAGGTTGATGTCGTCGAGGACCTTGTCGTTGTAGTAGTCCTCGGCCGACACGCCGACCACTCGCGCCTTGATGCGCAGGTTGATGTCCTTCGAGACCAGGGTGACGTCGCGCTTGGGGTGGTTGCCGCGGAGCGCGAGCGTGGTGCCGAGGATGCTGTTGTCGGGCGTGTTGCCGGGCAGGCCGGCGGGTAGCATGTTGAGCAGTGGACTGGTCTGCAGGAAAAGCTTGCCGCTGGGCGGCAGCGACGACTTCCCGTTGCCTGGGGACGGTAGCGCGAGGCCGGCTTCGATGCCGGCACGATCAGCTTCGCCAATGAGGTCGTCCATGGTGCGGCTGACCTGGCGGGCGTTGCGGGCGACTTCGGAGACGCCTTTCTTGGCGGCGTCGAGTTCCTCCAGCACCATCATCGGGATGAAGATGTCGTGTTCGGCGAAGCGGAAGATGCAGGTGGGATCGTGCAGCAACACGTTGGTGTCGAGCACGAAGAGGCGGCGACCGGTTTTTTTCTTGCTGGCGCGGGGCATCGAATCACTCCGGGGGGATGCGGCCGGCTGAAGGGTTCAAAGTAACTCGGCGTGTGCCGCGCCTTACTTCACCGGCTCCATGATGGCGTCGAAATTGAGATGGTCGCAGAAGTCCATGAATTCCCCGCGTAAGCCTGCAATCGACAGGTTTGTCGGCACGCTGATGGTCATGTGCAGGGAGAACATGGGGGTTGCGGTGTGCGCGGCGGCGTAGGTGCCGGAGTACATGTCTTCAACGCCAATGTCGCGCTGGGCGAAGAACTGGGTGATTTCGTGGACGATGCCCGGATGATCCACCGAGACCACTTCGATGGCGTAGGGCATGAGGTCGCCCTGGCGGCGACGCGGTTCGGAGCGTTGGGCGAGGGCCTTGAGCTGGAGCTGGTTCTCGAGGCGAGGCAGCATGCTTTCGATCTTGGCGATGGCGTCCCAGCTTCCGGAGAGCATCATCATCACGGTGAAGCGGTCGCCGAGGACGGTCATGCGGCTTTCGCCGATGCTGCAACCGCAGTCCTTGACCGCCTTGGAGAAAGCTTCCAGCAGCCCATGCCGGTTGGCGCCCATCACGCAAACCGCGATGTGGTTTTGGTTGGGTTCGTTGGAGGGCCGGCTGGTTGATCTCATGGACGGACGCATTGTGCATGTTCCGGCTGCGGCGCCGCAAGCAGCCGGCGAAATAGCTGATTTTTTGAGGCTGCTCATCGGCTTGAGTTGGGGCAGGGTGAAAGCTACCATGCACGACCGTTTGCCCAGGGTCCGCGCATGAGTGAATTTCACGGCAGCATCGTTGCAATCGTCACGCCTATGCGTGGGGGTGTGGCCGCTGATTCACCCCTCGCGTATGACCAGCTCGCAACCCTTCTTGAATTCCATATCGCCGCAGGCACCGACGGCATCGTCGCGGTGGGTACCACTGGTGAATCCGCCACCCTGGATACGGACGAACACCTCGAAGTTATCCGGCGAACGGTCACCATCGTCGCGGGCCGGGTGCCGGTCATCGCCGGTACCGGGGCCAATTCCACGACGGAAGCCATTGAGCTCACCCGTGGGGCGAAGGCTGCCGGGGTCGATGCCTGCCTGCTGGTCACGCCGTACTACAACCGGCCGACCCAGGAAGGCCTGTACCTGCACTTCAAGGCAGTCGCCGAAGCGGTGGAGGTTCCCCAGCTCCTTTATAACGTCCCTGGCCGCACCGCCTGCGACATGCTCCCGGCGACCATCGCGCGGCTGTCCCGGGTGCCAAACATCATCGGTGTGAAGGAAGCCACCGGCGACCTTACCCGGGTGCCTCAGCTCATGGCTGGATGCCGCGAAAATTTCCTGCTGTTCAGCGGCGACGACGCCACCGCGCGCGAGTTCATCCTCGCGGGCGGTCATGGGGTTATTTCCGTCACGGCCAATGTCGCGCCCCGCGCCATGCACGAGATGTGCGTCGCCGCCCGCGCCGGCGACACTGGCCGGGCGGCCATCCTGGATGCCCCGCTGGCCGCGCTGCACCGCGATCTTTTTTGCGAAGCCAATCCGATTCCCGTCAAGTGGGGCGTCCACGCCATGGGCCTTATCGATACCGGCATCCGCCTGCCGCTGACCTGGCTGTCCGCCGCGGCGCAGCCCACGGTGCAGGCGGCCATGCAGGCCGCTGGCATCGAGATGCCACGCGCCGCGGCCTGAAGAAACTAAAGCCCGCCCAGCCTGTCCTCCCTTGACACACGACTACCCGTCGACCCCTTCCGCCCGAGGTCCTGATTCCCTATGACGAAAAAACTCCTGGTCCTGGCTGCCCTTGTCGCGCTGGCGGGCTGTTCGAAAATCATGCCCAAGCTCGACAAGATCATTCCGGACACCCGTACGGAATACCGCAAGAGCCGGAGCCTGCCCGATCTCGAAGTCCCGCCGGATCTGTCCACGGATGCCATCAAGGACCGCATGGCGATTCCTGGCGGCGGCGACACCGCGACCTATTCTTCCTACCAGGAGCGGGCCGCCAAACGTAAGCAGGACCGCGAGCTTGAGCGTTCCGCCAACGACGCCATCAAGGTGCTCGACAATGAACACACCCTGTCCGTCCAGGGCGCACCCAAGCAGGTCTGGCCGCAACTGCGCAAGTTCATGGCGGACTCCAACTACAAGCTTGATCTGGACGACGAGGATCTCGGCGTCATCGAAACGGTGTGGGACGAAGATGCAGCAGCACTGACCCGCCAGAAGTACAAGATTTTCGCCGAAGCCAGCCAGGACTCGAGCACCACCCTGCTCTACGTCTCCCAGCGCGTGGAAGGCATGAGCAAGAAGGGCGACCAGATGGCGTGGCAGCCGCAGACGCGTGACCCCGCGCAGGAACGCGAGATGGTCAGCCGCCTGCAGGCCTTCCTCGTGGGTGCCCGTGCCCCTGCTACGACAGCCGCACGTCCGGCGACCGGTAGCGCGGCCCCCGCCGTGGCCGCCACGGCGAGCGTCGCCGCTGCCGCCGCTGGCGCTTCCCAACTCACCGCCGACGAAGCCTATGGCGCGGGCGCCTCGGCGCCTACCGGCAAGGGCATGGCCGAAGTGGTCAGCGCAGGTGGCGAGAAAATCTACCTCTCCATCAACCAGTCGCTGGACGACTGCTGGGATAACGCCGGAGTTGCGCTGGAACGCGCGGGCTACGCCGTCGACCAGGCCGATCGCGGCAAAGGCACCTATTACCTTCGCGTTGCGGCGGGCGCGGGCGCCGTCAAGAAGCGCGGTTTGTTGTCCAAGATGAAGTTCTGGGGCAAGGACGAGGACAACCGGCTCCAGATCAACCTGACCCAGGTCGGGAGCCACACCGAGGCCGTGGTGCTCGACCGCGAAGGCCGCTGGGAGACGGGTGAAATCGCCCGCAAGTTGCTCGAAGACCTGAAGCGTGGCCTCGAGGCGCGGGCCCAAGGCTGAGCCGCACTATGCGCTGCGCGCTGATCGGCAGCGGCAGCGCGGGTAACGCCTTCCTGCTCAGCACCACCACCACCACGGTGCTGGTGGACTGTGGTTACTCCATCAAGGCCTTCCAGGCGCGCGCCGACGCGCTTGAATTCGACCCGGCGTCCATCGACGCCATCCTCGTGACCCATGAACACGAAGATCACCTGGGCGGCGTCCTGCCGCTGTCGCGCCGCTTTGGCATCGAAGTGCATTGGACC